>NZ_JBBEYH010000004.1:0-356345 GCF_050172695.1 Shinella sp. G-2
GATGATCATCATCGTGGTCTGGTCCTGCACCGGCGCGTTGATCGCGGTGCGCGGCACGTCGACGATGACCGCCCAGGTCGTGTTGATATCGGGCAGGGCGAAGGGGTAGACGACGCGGTCGAACGACGCGAGTTCGTCGAAGGAGAGATCCTTGATATGGCCGATCTTGCCGCTGGCAAGCGCTTCCTTCACGACATCGGCGCCGGTTGAATCGTAGTCCTTCATCAGGAGGTCGGCGACCGGGGCGACGATCCATTTGCCGGACTGCGAAAGCAGCATGACGCGGCCTTCGCCGAAGGGGCGAAGCTGGCTGAGCTTGTCGGACAGCGTCTTCAGCGAGACGTCGACACCGGTGACGCCGATCATCTTGCCGTCCACCTTCACGGGATAGGCGATGGAGGCCATCGTCAGGCCTTCGCCGGTGGAGGTTTCCTGGTAGGGCGAGCTCATGGCGCCCTTGCCGCTCTGCGCGGCCAGCGCATACCACTCGGCCTTGTAGTCGGATTCGAACGTCGACAGCGTGATCGTGCCGTCCTTGCGCTTCGTCCAGTAGGGGTTGAACGAACCGTCCTTGAAGGTGCCGGTCTCCAGAAGCTCGGGCATGCCGCGCGACTGGCCGTCGAAGGCGTTGGGTTCTTCCGCAAACCAGCTGCCCAGCGCGAAGCTGTTCTTTTCCGTGTTCGCCTTGAGGATGCCGACGACCGCCTTGCGGTCGAGGATGCCGGCCGTATGGCCCTGCTCGATGACGCCGCCCATGGCGCGCGCCGCGCCTGCCAGCCCGCCGATCTCGGCTGCGATGTCGGAGGCGATCGCCTTCGCCTCGGTGTCGGCCTGGGTATAGACGAGATCGGAAACGCGGCCCTGGGTCTGGCCGATGAGAACGGTATTGGAGGCGAGCATCACCAGGGCGATGGTACCGCCGGTGACCGCGATGAGCTTCGTCGCGAGCGACTTGGCCTTGAACTTGAACATGAAATCCTCACCATGAGAGACGTCCGCGGCGACGGCCGCGAAGGGGCACATTCGTTTGCGGGGGGTCTCCATCATGGAGGGCGGGGCGCGCGACCAGCGCCGGAAACGGACCGCACCCGTCAAGGGCGCGGCGTTTCAGGACTTCAGTAACCGATAAAATATTAATAAAGAACCAAGCATTGCCGGGTGCATCGGCGCAACCGGCTGAATTTTCAGGCGCCGCAGCCAATGCGACGCCTCGTGCTCCATTTGCGAAGCGGCCTCAGACTTCCGCGTCGACGGCGGAGGCGAAGGGGATGGAGGGCTGGGCGCCGGGCTTGAGGCAGGCGAGCGAGCCGGCGACCGCCGCGCGGCGCAGCGCATCCTTGAAGGCAAGGCCGGCATCGAGCGAGGCGGCGAGATAGCCGCAGAACGTATCGCCCGCGCCGACCGTGTCGACGGGTTCGATGACGAGGCCATCGGCACGGAAGATCTCGCCTTTGCGGATGGCGATGACGCCGTCGGCGCCGAGCGTCACGATGATCGTCTGGCCACTTTCGCCGTGCAGCGCCCGCATGGTCGCCTCGCGCGTCTCGGCCGAAAGCTCGCCCTTGCCGACGAAGAGGTCGAACTCCGTCTCGTTGGCGACGAGGATGTCGGCCATCGCGCCGAGGCGGCGCGCGTCCGGGCTGAAGGGCGCGATGTTGACGACGGAGGTGACGCCCCGGGCCTTGGCGGCGACGAGCGCGGCTTCGATGGAGGCATTGGGGATTTCGAATTGCAGCATGAGGTAGTCGCCGCGCGTCATGGCGCCGACCGTGCGCTTTGCATCCTCTTCGGTGACGGTGCCGTTGGCGCCGGGCACGACGACGATGACGTTCTCGCCGTCATCCTCGGCAACGAGGATATGGGCGGTGCCCGTCGCTTCCGCCGCCGAGCGCACGCCGTTGAGGTCCACGGCCGCGTCGGCGAGGAGCGCGAGCGCCTGGCTGCCGAGACGGTCGTCGCCGACGGCGCCGGCCATGCGCACGATGGAACCGGCGCGGCGGGCGGCGAGCGCCTGATTGGCGCCCTTGCCGCCGGCGGCGGTGGTGAAGCTGGTGCCCATCACCGTCTCGCCCGGTTTTGGCAGGCGTTTCGGCGTGGCGATGAGGTCCATGTTGATGGAACCGAGGACGGTGATCATGAGAAAGCCCCTTGTCGTTTCCGGCGGACACTGCCCGAGGCGCTTAGTCCTCGTCAACTACCCTCAGCCGCAAGGAGCCCGCCCGACCCTCCGCTGCCTTCTCCGCCGGCTGTGAAAGCGCCGAAACCGTCTCGAATTCCAGCTCGCCGATGCGCGCGCCGCGCCGCGCCAGCTTCTCCGTCGAGGTGAGGATGAGGTCGACATCCTTCTGCGCCGACGTGAAATGACCGTGCAGCTTGCGCACCCGGTCGTCGAGCCGCGTCAGGTCGTCCATCAGCCGCGTCACTTCGCCCTGGATGACATGGGCCTGCTCGCGCATGCGCTGGTCCTTCAGGAGCGCCTGCAGCACCTGCACGGAGAGCATGAGCAGCGAGGGGGAGACGATGACGATGCGCGCCCGGTGCGCCCGCTGCACGACGGCCTCGAAATTCTCATGGATGCTGGCGAAGATCGATTCCGACGGTACGAAGAGGAAGGCGGTATCCTGCGTCTCGCCGACGAGCACATACTTTTCCGCGATATCGCGGATATGCACCTCCATGTCGCGGCGGAACTGCTGGGCGGCGAGCTTGGCGGCTTCTGGCGAACGGCCGTCCGACAGTGCGTTCCAGGCCTCCAGCGGGAATTTCGCATCGACGACAAGCGGCGGCTGGCCGTTCGGCATGCGGATCGTGCAGTCGGGGCGCACGCCGTTGGAAAGCTGCGCCTGGAACTGGTACGCGCCGGCCGGCAGCGCGTCGGCGATGATCGTCTCCATGCGCGACTGGCCGAAGGCGCCGCGCGTCTGCTTGTTGGAGAGAATGGCCTGCAGGCCGACGACGTCCTTCGCCAGCGACTGGATGTTGGTCTGCGCGTTGTCGATGACGGCCAGGCGTTCCTGCAGGCGGCGCAGGTTCTCGTGGGTGGCGCGGGTCTGTTCGGAGATCGACTGGCCGAGCCGCTGGGTGAGGCCGTCGAGCCGTGCATTGATCGCCTGGTTCGTTTCCGACTGCTTCGAGCCGAAGACTTCGGCCATGGCGGCGACGCGGCCCTGCATCTCGGTCTGCGCCTTCAGAAGTTCGGCAAAGCGCAGCTCCGCCATGGCGGCGGCCTCGCGCTGGCGGGCCTGGCTGCGCCGGGCGGAAAGGACGCCGAGCACCGCGAGGAGCGCCGCCGCAAGCAGCACCAGCGCCGGGCCGGGACCACCGAAACGGGCGAGGAAGGAGGAGAGGAGCGTGTCGAGGGCGGGATCGATCATGCCGCGACCTTATCACGGATTGCGGCGAAAACCAGATCATAACGTGAACAAGTCGCGCGCGACCCGGGTGAAGTCGATTGAAAGCACAAACAAACCGCGCTAAGGGAGGCGCATGACCATCAAGCCGCTGATTATCCTTCCCGATCCGATCCTCCGCCAGGTCTCCAAGTCCATCGAGACCATCGATGGCGAGGTCAAGAAGCTCGCCGACGACATGCTGGAGACGATGTACGATGCGCCCGGCATCGGCCTTGCCGCCATCCAGATCGGCGTCGCCCGCCGCATGCTGGTGCTCGACGTGGCCAAGGACGGTGAGGACAAGAAGCCGCTCGTCTTCATCAACCCGGAAATCGTCGCCTCCTCGGCCGAACGGTCGGTCTATGAGGAAGGCTGCCTGTCGATCCCGGATTATTATGCCGAGGTCGAGCGTCCGGCCGCCATTACCGTCAAGCATCTCGACCGCGACGGCAAGGAACAGCTGACGCAGGCCGATGGCCTGCTCGCGACCTGCCTCCAGCACGAGATCGACCATCTCAACGGCGTGCTGTTCATCGACCATATTTCCAAGCTGAAGCGCGAAATGGTGATCCGCAAGTTCACCAAGGCGGCGAAGATGCGCGGCAGCAAGGCGCTCTGAGGCGGCAAGGCCGTCCTGTTCCCTTTCACGGAGGCTGACCGATGGCCCTTCGCATCATCTTCATGGGTACGCCGGATTTCTCCGTTGCGACGCTGGAGGCGCTGGCCGAGGCCGGCCACGAGATCGTCGCGGTCTATTCGCAGCCGCCCCGCCCGGCCGGTCGCCGGGGCCTGGAACTCGTGGCCTCGCCCGTGCATCAGGCCGCCGAAAAGCGCGGCATTCCCGTCTTCACGCCGGTCAATTTCCGCGACGAAGCGGACCGCGCGGCCTTCCGCGCCCACAATGCCGATGTCGCCGTCGTCGTTGCCTATGGCCTGCTGCTGCCCGAAGCGATCCTGACGGGCACCCGGCTCGGCTGCTACAACGGGCATGCCTCGCTCCTGCCGCGCTGGCGGGGGGCTGCGCCCATCCAGCGGGCGATCATGGCCGGGGATGCCGAGACCGGCATGATGGTCATGAAGATGGACAAGGGGCTCGATACCGGCCCGGTCGCGCTGACCCGTCATGTGACGATCGCCGAGACCATGACGGCGGGCGAGCTGCACGATGCGCTGATGCAGGTGGGCGGCGCGCTGATGGTCGAGGCCATGGGCAGGCTCGAGGCCGGCGACCTGCCGCTGACGCCGCAGGCGGAAGACGGCGTGCTCTACGCCGCCAAGATCGACAAGACAGAGACGCGCATCGACTTTTCCAGGTCCGCAAAGGACGTGCACAACCATATCCGCGGTCTCTCGCCCTTTCCCGGCGCCTGGTTCGAACTGCCGGTCGCCGGCAAGCCGGAGCGGGTGAAGGTGCTGGCGAGCGAGCGCATCGATACGGCCGCCGCCAGATCGGCCGGCACGGTGCTCGACGACCGGCTGGCCGTTGCCTGCGGCGCGGGCGCCGTGCGGCTCGTGCGGCTGCAGAAGGCCGGCGGAAAGCCGCTCGATGCGGCCGATTTCCTGCGCGGCACGCCCGTCGCCGCCGGTGAGGTCCTCGCCTGATGCCGCGCTATCGCCTGCGCATCGAATATGACGGCACGCCCTATGTCGGCTGGCAGCGGCAGGAGAATGGCCATTCCGTGCAGGGGGCCATCGAGGCGGCAATTCTGTCGCTGACCGGCGAGACGGTTTCGATCCGCGGTGCGGGCCGCACCGATTCCGGCGTGCACGCCATGGGCCAGGTCGCCCATGCCGATCTTTCGCGTCCGTGGAAGGAGCATACGCTCCGCAACGCGCTCAATGCGCATCTCGGCATGGCGGGCGAGCGTGTCGCGATCCTCGATGCGGCGGAAGTGCCCGACGATTTCGATGCGCGGTTTTCCGCGGTACGGCGGCATTATCTCTACCGCATCGTCTCGCGCCGCGCGCCCCTGGCGCTGGAGGCGAACCGCGCCTGGTTCGTCGCCAAGGACCTGGACCACGAGGCCATGCATGCGGCCGGCCAGGTGCTGGTCGGCAAACACGACTTCACCACCTTCCGCGCGGCCCAGTGCCAGGCCAGGAGCCCGGTGCGCACCATCGACAGGCTGGACGTCACCCGCAGCGGCGATCTCATCGAGATGCGCGTCTCGGCGCAGAGCTTCCTGCACAACCAGATCCGCTCCTTCGCCGGCACGCTCAAGCTGGCGGGCGAGGGCAAGTGGACGGTGGATGACGTGCGCGCCGCGCTGGAGGCGCGCGACCGCAAGGCCTGCGGCCCCGTGGCGCCGCCGGACGGGCTCTACTTCATGGCCGTCGACTACTAGCGTTTGCCAGGAAAAGTGGGAACCGGTTTTCCCGAAAAGACAAACGAACAAAAGAATTTAGAGCATGTCTGGTTCAAGCTGAACCTGTCATGCTCTAAGTGTGAATAGTCCGGTGACGAGCGGTTCACCGGACTTGTCCTGGCCGCGTGTTGTTGTCGCATTGTCCGACGCCGAAGCGATGCAGCTTCGGCCGGAAACGCCTAACCCGGCAGCGTGCCGAGAAGGCGCTGCAATTCCTGCCCGACGATCATCGGCGGAAGCACGAAGATCGCGGTCATGGCGGCAGCGAGCAGCGTCTGCTTGCCGACGCACATCCAGACCAGCCGGAACTGCAGCACGACGCTCGCGCCGAAGACCGCATAGAGCAGCAGGCCCGCAAAGGGCGCGCTTGTGGGCAACACGAGCGTCAGCGCAAAGGGAAGCGCCGCGGCATAGGCGAAGGGCACGGCGATCCAGTTGCTCGCCGTCACCACGGTCGCGAGATATTGCGCATAGCCGAGCGTCCGGGCCAGCGCGGCCAGAAGCACCAGCGGCAGCAGCCAGCCGGCGACATCGATCGCCAGCAGCTTGACGAAGAAGGAGACGCCGGCGGGCGTGTCGGCCGGCATGCTGGCGAGATAGTAGAGCCGCCAGGAGGCCCAGATGACGGCGAAGGCCGGCAGGCACCACAGGAACGCCCAGAAGGAGCGCGCGAAGCCCCGCACTGTCAGGTCCAGCCAGCCGAAGCCTTCCGGCTTCTGCTTCAAAAGCAGGTAGACGCCGGTGAGATAGCGCTGGAGCTCGTCAAGCCCGGGCATCGCCGAACCAGCGTTCGATGAAGGTCTGGTAGATCACGGTCAGCGTCTCGAGATCGGCGACCGCCACCCGTTCGTCCACCATGTGCATGGTCTGGCCGACGAGGCCGAATTCCACGACGGGGCAGTAGTCCTTGATATAGCGGGCGTCCGAGGTGCCGCCGGTCGTCGACAGCTTGGGCGCCCGGCCGGTGACGGCCTCGACGGCGCCCGACAGCGAGGCGATGAGCTGGTTGTTGCGCGTCAGGAAGACGTGGCTCGGCCGCTCGGCCCAGACGAGATCGTAGCGCACCGGTTCGCGGCCCGGCCGCAGCCGCTCGTCGCGTGCGGCGGCATCGAGCCGGCGGACGATCTCGTCCATCACGGTCTCGGCCGTCCAGGCATCGTTGAAGCGGATGTTGAAGCGCGCGAGCGCCTTGCCGGGCACGACATTGGTGGCGGGATTGCCGATGTCGATGGTCGTGACTTCCAGGTTCGACGGCTGGAAGTTCTCCGTGCCGGCGTCGAAGGGCGGGTGCATCAGCGCGTCGGTGAGCGCGAGAACGCCGCGCACGGCATTGTCGGCCAGGTGTGGATAGGCGGCATGGCCTTGCACGCCATGCACGGTGAGCGTGCCGGAGACCGAGCCGCGCCGGCCGATCTTGATCATGTCGCCGAGCTGGTCCGGATTGGTCGGCTCGCCGACCAGGCAGGCGTCCCAGCGCTCGCCGCGTTCGGCCGCCCATTGCAGGAGCTTGATCGTGCCGTTGACGGCCGGACCTTCCTCGTCGCCGGTGATGAGGAAGGAGAGCGAACCCTTCGGCGGGCCGTTCTTTTCGATCTGCCGCGCGACGGCGGCGACGAAGCAGGCGATGCCGCCCTTCATGTCGACCGCGCCGCGGCCGAACATCTCGCCGCCGGCAATCTCCGCGCCGAAGGGCGCATGGGTCCAGGCGGCCTCGTCGCCGACCGGCACCACATCCGTGTGGCCGGCGAACATCAGGTGCGGTTCCTCGCTGCCGATGCGGGCATAGAGGTTCTCGATGTCCGGCATGCCGGGCTCGCGGGCGACCATGCGTTCGACCGTGAAGCCGAGCGGCTCCAGCATGGCGGCGAGCGCCGTCAGCGCACCGCCCTCGGCGGGCGTCACGGAGGGGCAGCGGATGAGTGTGGCGAGGTTTTCGATGGGGTCGGCGGAGGTCATGGGCATGCGGTCACAGCGCGATAGGGGAAGGGAATCGAGGTGTAGCCGATCGGCCGGGGCCTGTCACGCGGCGGCAGGCGCCGTCAGTCCGGGGGGCGGTTGGTGCGCCGGCCAAAATCGTTGGGGCCGGCGGTGCCCGGCCAGACGAGGAAGGCGAGGAGCGCGAAGAAGGAAATGGCCGGGATGAAGAGGCAGATGATGAGCGGCGTCGGCAGGTTCATGTCGTGCAGGCGCTTGATCGTCAGCATGACGGAGGAGACGGTCGCGACGATGCCGACGCCGAAGAACACGAAGGACCAGAGCACGAAGGAGGGATCCTCTTTCGGCACGATGAAGATGCGGGCGAAGGCCGCCGCAATCAGCATGACCCAGAAGCCCCAGGCGAGCGCGAAGGGCGCGCGGCTGAGGCGGCCGGACCAGCCGAAGAAGAGCCAGGTGAGGCTCGGCCTCTGCTCTTCGACGGCTGTCATGGATCAGTCCCGCAGAAGTTCGTTGATGCCAGTCTTCGAGCGGGTCTGGGCGTCGACGCGCTTGACGATGACGGCGCAGTAGAGGCTCGGTGCCGGCAGGCCGTTCGGCATGGTCTTGTCGGAGGGCATGGAGCCGGCGACGACGACCGAATAGGGCGGCACTTCGCCATAGGTCACTTCGCCCGTCGCCCGGTCGACGATCTTGGTCGACTTGCCGATGAAGACGCCCATGCCGAGCACGGAGCCTTCACGCACGATGCAGCCCTCGACGACTTCCGAGCGGGCGCCGATGAAGCAGTTGTCCTCGATGATGGTCGGGCCGGCCTGCATGGGCTCCAGCACGCCGCCGATGCCGACGCCGCCCGAAAGGTGCACGTGCTTGCCGATCTGCGCGCAGGAGCCGACCGTCGCCCAGGTGTCGACCATCGTGCCCTCGCCGACATAGGCGCCGAGATTGACGAAGGAGGGCATCAGGATGGCGTTGGGCGCGATATAGGCCGAGCGGCGCACCACGCAGTTGGGCACGGCGCGGAAGCCGGCCTTCTCGAATTCGTTGACGCTCCAGCCGTCGAACTTGGAGGGCACCTTGTCCCACCAGGCCGATTCTCCCGGGCCGCCCTTGACGATTTCCATCGGGTTGAGGCGGAAGGAGAGCAGGACCGCCTTCTTGAGCCACTGGTTGACCGTCCAGGTGCCGTCCTCGCCGCGCTCGGCGACACGGACCTTGCCGGTGTCGAGCAGGTTCAGCGACGTCTCAACCGCATCGCGGACTTCGCCGCGCGTGGACGTGTTGATGCCGTCCCGTTCCTCGAAGGCGCGGTCGATGGTTGCGGACAATGCGGTGAGGTTGGACGTGTTCATCGGAATTCCTTAAACTTCGACGCTTATTTTCGATGGTCGGGATGCCGGAAGGTCGATTTCATCAATCAGCAAGATGCTCTAGAGCAAGTGCCGGGAAAGATGAAGCCCCTTTCCGGCAGATACTGTCGCACGGGCGAAGTGGTAATCCCGAGCGACGAGACAGCAGACCGGAAGGCAGGAAGTGACATGGCAAGATTGAAGAAGAAGAGCCTGCGCCGCAAGGACGGCGTCTGGGATCCGTTGGCCGACAGCGCGCAGGACAAACACCGCGCCGCCGTGGTGCCGCAGACGCCGCAATCGGCCCATCCCGCCTACCGGCTTGCCTATGTCGACGACGATTTTCTCTGCCGCGAGGAGCTGCGCCCGGTGCGCCTGCAGCTCGAATTGCTCAAGGTGGAGATGATGCTGGCCGAGCGCGGCATCAAGTCGACCGTCGTCATGTTCGGCGGCGCGCGCATCCCCGCCCCCGGCGAGGACGCCTGGGCGGCGCGCAACGAGACGCAGCGCGTGAACCTGGAGGCCGCGTCGGTCTACTACGAGGAAGCGCGCAAATTCGCCCGCATGTGCTCGGAAAAGTCGGCCGAGCTCGGCTTCAAGGAATATGTCGTCGTTACCGGTGGCGGGCCTGGCGTCATGGAGGCGGGCAACCGCGGGGCGGCCGATGTCGGCGCACCCTCCATCGGTCTCAACATCGTGCTGCCGCACGAGCAGGCGCCGAACCCCTATGTGACGCCGGAACTCAGCTTCAATTTCCACTATTTCGCGATCCGCAAGATGCATTTCCTGCTGCGCGCCAAGGCTGTCACGGTCTTCCCCGGCGGCTTCGGCACGCTGGACGAACTGTTCGAGACCGTGACGCTGATGCAGACCGGCCGCATGGCGCTGGTGCCGCTCATCCTGTTCGGCAAGGCCTTCTGGCACAAGATCATCGATTTCGATGCGCTCGCGGCCTTCGGAACGATCGCACCGGGCGATGTGGAACTGATGCAGTTCGTCGAGACGGCGGACGAGGCCTGGGACATCATCGTGAAGTTTTACGAGAAGCTGGAAGCCGAGCACGCGGTGGCGGCGCAGGGGTAGGCGCCGCGATCGCCGCGATCTCCGGGCAGCGGAGACTTTCCTGCATAAAGGACGCCCCGGTTTTCGGCCGGGGCGTTTCAGTCGGGCGTGCTGGGAGGCTTACTTCTTGTGGCGCTTGCCGATCTCGTCGAGCGTGATGAAGCCGTCGCCGTTGCGATCGCGTTGCTTGAACATCGTCGCGGCAGCGGTTTCCAGTTCGGCCCTGGTCAGCGTACCGTTTCCGTCGGCGTCGGCGCGCTCGAACAGGCGGGCGCCCCTGCGGTCCATGCGGGCGTCACGCAGGGCCGCCCGCGCGGCGTCGCGGGCTTCGCCTTCGGTGGCCTTTACCGCGCGGTAGGCCTTGCGGGCGTCCTGGAACGCGTCGCGCTTGGCATCGACTTCCGCCTTCGTCACCTCGCCATTCTTGTCGGCGTCGAAGCGCTCGAAGGTCTGCGTGGCGCGGGCCAGCATTTCGGCCGGCGAGAGTTTGCCGTCCTTGTCGGTGTCGAGGCGTTTCAGCATGCGCTCGGCGCGGTCTTCGCCGCCCTTGCCTTTATGCCCCTTGCCGTGATGTCCTTTGCCGGGCCGGGCATCCGCCGTGTCGAGCACGCCGTCCTTGTTGCTGTCGCGCCGCGCGAAGATGGTCTCCGCGACACTCAGCACCTCGGCCTTGGAAAGTGTGCCGCTCTTGTCGGTATCCGTGCGGTCGAACATTTTTCCCGCCCCCGGCAGGTGGTACGGGCCGGCGGCGCGCAGGGCCTCGCGGGCCTTGTCCTTGTCGGCCTCGGCCGCATCGCGAACGGCCTTGCGGGCGTTCTTCAGGGTCTCGTGGCGTGCCTTGATCTCGTCCTTCGTCACCGCGCCATTGCCGTCGGCGTCGAAGGCCTGGAAGGCGGCGGATATGCGTGTCTTGAATTCGTCGAGCGAGACCTTGCCATTCTTGTCGGCGTCGAGGCGCTCGATCATCGCGGCGTGGTGCTTGTGGTGCTTTCCTTCGCCCTTGGCGGCGAAGGCGGGGGCGGCAGCGCCCGAAAGAAGCAGGCCGGCGGCAACGGCGCCGAGAAGAAGGTTCTTTTTAGCCATGGTCATTCCTTTCATCCATCGTCCCTTGGGAGCGCAGGATAAAGGGAATGCCGGCCCGGGCCAGTTACAAATTGGTAATTCAACCATTTGACGGAAAAGGGCTTTTTCCGTGTCGGGAATGTGTCGGGCCTAAAGCAGCGCGTTGAGGAAGCCCGTGAGGTTGGACGTCGCATAGTCGATATGCTTGTCGTCCTCCGTACGCTTCTCCCAGGCGTCGACGAATTCGTGGTCGACATCCTGGGGCACCAGCAGCACCGTCTTCATGCCTAGCGCCTTGGGCACGAGCAGGTTGCGCGGCAGGTCCTCGAACATCACGGCATGCTGCGTATCAACCCGGTGCAGCGCCATGAACTTGTCATAGGTCGCACCCGCGGGCTTGGGAACATAGTCCGCCGCCACGATATCGAAGACGTCGTCGAAATGGTGGAAGATGCCAAGGGCCTTGGCCGCCATCTCGGCGTGCTTCACGCTGCCATTGGTAAAGATGAACTTGCGGCCGGGCAGTGCCTGAATCGCCTCACCCAGCGACAGGTCCGGCGACAGCACGTCGTAATTGATCGCATGCGCCTTTTCGAGGAAGTCGGCGGGATCGATATGGTGGTGGATCATCAGCCCCTTCAGCGTGGTGCCGTGATCGAAATAATATTGCTTCTGCAGGGCGCGCGCATCCTCGCGCGACAGGCCCAGCAGGGCCGAGACGTAAGCCGTCATGTTCTTGTCGATCTGCGCGAAGAGATCGACATGGTGCGGGTACAGCGTGTTGTCGAGGTCGAAGACCCAGTCACGCACGTGGGAAAAGTCGGCTTTGTTCGGAAGGTCGCTCATGGCCCGTCTTATGGCACGGGTGCCGGGCGAGGGAAACGGAATTTTCCGCGTGGGACAGACGTGACAATGGATTTGGCGCGGCCCGCATGCTAGCGGGCTCGGCATGGAAACCTGGGTTCTCATCACCATCGCCGCGGCCTTTCTGCAGAATGTCCGCTCCGCCATGCAGAAACACCTGAAGGGCCGCATGGGCACGACGGGCGCGACCTTCGTGCGCTTCGGTTTCGGCATGCCTTTCGCGCTTCTCTACATGGCGATTCTCGCCTTCGTGCTCGCCCGGCCGCTACCGGTGCCGAACGGCTCATTCTTCCTGTGGGCGGTCATCGGCGGCATCGCGCAGATCGCGGCGACCTTCCTGCTCGTCCACCTCTTCTCCTTCCGCAACTTCGCGGTCGGCACGGCCTATTCGCGTACAGAGCCGGCGCAGGCCGCACTGTTCGGCCTCGTCTTCCTCGGCGAGCGGGCCTCCGCCGGCACGCTGGTCGCCATCGCGATCTCGGTCGTCGGCGTCATGGTCATCTCGGTCGCGCGCAGCGTCGTTTCCGTGCGCTCGCTCTTCACCTCGGTGCTGACGCAGACGGCCGGTATCGGCCTCCTCTCTGGCACCTTCTTCGGCGTCTCGGCTGTCGCCTACCGCTCCGCCTCGCTGGCGCTCGCGCCCAGCCTGCCGGCGCCGGACTATGCGGTGCAGGCGAGCTACACGCTCGTCTTCGTCATCATCCTGCAGACGGTCTTGATGTTCGGCTGGATCCTGGCGCGCGAACGGGCCGAACTGCCGCGCATCGTCGCGGCCTGGCGGCCGGCGTTGCTGGTCGGTTTCGTCGGCGCCACGGCCTCCTTCGGCTGGTTCATGGCGATGACATTGCAGCAGGCGGCGGTGGTGAAGGCGCTGGCGCAGGTGGAGATGCTGTTCACCTTCGCCTCCACGGTCTTCATCTTCAAGGAGCGCATCAACCGGCTGGAAATGCTCGGCTGCGCGCTCATCGTCGTCGGGGTCCTTGCGCTGCTCTTCTACGGCTGAGCGCCTTTACCATCGCGGCCCGCCACGCTAGTTTGCGGGCCTTCAAGACATTGCACAAGGAAACGGGACCATGGACGGATTCATGCGCGGCGCGGGGGAATTCCTGCTGCTGCTCGGCGCGATCTATGCGGTCACCGTGGCGATCTACTTCATCCTCGGCTTCGGCATCACCTGGCTGAACGACCGCAACCCGGAGCGGCGCATCCAGAAGAACCGGCGCGGCGAAAAGCGCAAGGTGGCCGAGATCCGTCTCAGCATGGCTTCGATCCTCGTCACCTGCCTGTCCGTGGCCATCGGCCTCTTTGCGCAGTACAAAGGCTGGGCCTGGACGCCCTGGGCGTTCTCCTGGTGGACGGCAGTGCCGCTCTTCCTGCTCGCCATGGTGCTGTTCGACGCCTGGTTCTATTTCGCCCACCGCCTGCTGCACACCAAGCTCTTCTATCGCTTCCATCTGGAGCATCACCGCAGCGTCGCGCCCACCGTCTGGAGCAATGATTCCATCGGCCTCGTCGATACGGCGCTGTCGCAGGGCTTTTATGCGGTCATCGTCTTCATCGTGCCGTTCCCGCCGCTGATCCTCATCGCCAACCGCCTGTTCGATCAGGTCAACGGCACCTTCGGCCATGCGGGTTTCGAGTATTTCGCGTCGAAGACCGCGCGCTATCCCTCGCCGATGCTGTGCACGACCTATCACGACCAGCACCACGCGGAGTTCAAGTATAATTTCGCGAACTATTTCTCGTTCTGGGATCGCGTCATGGGCACGATCTCGCCCGTCTATGACACGCGCGTCGAGACCTTCGAGAAGGAAGCGCCGCCGCTGAAGCTGACGCTCGCCAAGGAAGCGGCGTCGCAGGGCCGCGACACCGCCTAGGAGAGGACGGGAATCAGGGAACGATCAGCGTGCCTGCGCCGTGCTCGGTGAAGATCTCGAGCAGTACGGAGTGGGCGGTCTTGCCGTTGAGGATGACGACGCCCTGAACGCCCGCCTTGATGGCGTCGATGCAGGTCTCCACCTTCGGGATCATGCCGCCGGAAATCGTGCCGTCCTTGATGAGGGCGCGGGCCTCTGCGACGGAAAGCTCCTTGATGAGCTGGCCGTTCTTGTCGAGAACGCCCGGAACGTCCGTCAGGAAGAGCAGGCGCGTTGCGCTGAGCGCGCCGGCGATGGCGCCGGCGAAGGTGTCGGCGTTGATGTTGTAGGTGTGGCCGTCACGGCCGGGGGCGACCGGCGCGATGACCGGGATCATCTCGGACTTGGCGAGGAGATCGATCAGCGTGCGGTCGACTTCCACCACTTCGCCGACGAAGCCGAGGTCGAGGATGCGCTCGATATTGCTGTCGGGATCGACGACGGTCTTCTTGGCCTTTTCGGCGAAGACCATGTTGCCGTCCTTGCCGCACAGGCCGATGGCCCATTCGCCCGTCTGGTTGATGAGCGCGACGATCTCCTTGTTGATCGAACCGGCGAGCACCATTTCGACGATCTCGACCGTCTTCTCGTCGGTGACGCGAAGACCGCCCTCGAATTTCGATTCGATGCCCATCTTGGTCAGCATGGCGCCGATCTGCGGCCCGCCGCCATGCACGACGATGGGGTTGACGCCCGATTGCTTGAGAAGCGCGATGTCGCTTGCGAAAGCCTTGCCCAGTTCGGCATTGCCCATCGCATGGCCGCCGTATTTCACCACGATGGTCTTGTTCTCATAGCGCTGCATGAAGGGCAGGGCTTGCGCGAGAAGGCGGGCTTGGGTTTCGCTTTCGGATAGGGACATGGCGGCCTCTTGGAAATCAACGGGGGCCTGTTTAACGCATGTTGTGTGACGATGGAATGATCCGCCGGCCAACGCCCGCGAAAAAGCGGGACGACCGTTGGCAGGAAGGGGCCTTGGGGAATATGATCCTTGTCTTACACGTTGAGCAAACACGGATCGACTTCCTATATAGGGAAGAGGCGGGGCCGTGTCCCGCGATCGTTGATTGAACCGAGAGAGTGCACGAGCCGATGACGGCGTCAGACCGAGAGATGAGAGGGCCCCGCTGCGACGAGGTGATGGCCGGCGAATATGTGCTCGGCGTGTTGTCCGCCGAGGATCGCCGCCGGGTCGAGGCGCGGCTGGCCAGCGACCGGCAATTCGCTGCCATGGTAAGCCGCTGGGAGGAAAATCTCGCCACCCTCGGCGACGAGCACGAGACGCTGCCGCCTCCGCCCCCCACCCGTGCTTCCGCCTCTCAGGCCGCGCCCGGCGCCGTGCCGCGCGATGCCGTGCTCTCGGGAAAGGTCGCCGGCGGCTGTTGGCATTCGCTGGTGCTCTGGCGGGCGCTGGCCGTGGCCTCGCTCGCGGTCGCCGCGGGCCTTGCGATTTCCATGAGCGCGCTTCTGGCCCCGCATGCCGTGCCCGGCGGCCGGCTGATCGCGGATCTGGCCGGTGACGGCGTGCCCGTCGATCTGATGGCGCATTATGACGAGGCGCGCGGGGTCGTGCGCCTTGCGCCCGTTGCAAGCGGGGAAAAGGCAAAGTCGCTGGAACTCTGGCTGACCGAGGAAGGCAAGGCGCCCGTGTCGCTCGGCGTGTTGCCGCAGACGGGCGAGGGCGAGATTGCCGTGCCGGCGGCCCTGCGCGGCCGCCTCGCACAGGGCGCGACGCTGTCCGTCAGCGCCGAACCTTTCGGCGGCTCGCCGACGGGCAACGCCAGCGGACCGTTCATCGCGGCCGGCGCCGTGCAGTTCGAATAGTTATCGCGCGATCGAGGTCAGGATGGCGCTGCGCAGCTCGTCGAGCCCGCGGCCCTTTTCCGACGAGGTCGAAAGCACCTCCGGATAGGCGGCCGGGCGCTTGACGATCTTCTGGCGCGTCTCCTCGATCAGGCGCGGCACGCCGGCATCCTTGATCTTGTCGGTCTTGGTCAGCACGACCTGATAGGAGACCGCCGCTTTGTCGAGCAGGGCGAAGACCTCCTCGTCGTTCTTCTTGATGCCGTGGCGGCTGTCGATCAGCACATAGACGCGCTTCAGCGTGGAGCGACCGCGCAGATAATCGAAGACGAGCTTCGTCCAGGCATCGACCTGTTCCTTCGGCGCCTGCGCATAGCCGTAGCCGGGCATGTCGACCAGCGCCATCGGCGGCAGATCGCCCTCCTCACCGGAAAAGCCGTCGGGAACGAAGTAGTTGAGTTCCTGCGTGCGGCCGGGCGTGTTGGACGTGCGCGCGAGGCCCTTGTGGCCGACCAGGGCGTTGATCAGCGACGACTTGCCGACATTCGAGCGGCCGGCAAAGGCGATCTCCGGCGGTCCCTCGGGCGGCAGGAATTTCATGGCCGGTACGCCGCGGATGAAAATCCACGGCCTGCCGAACAGCGGCTTTTCGCCCTGGGGCGTCGTCTCGGTCATCGCTCTAGCCTTTTTTGTCAGCCCTTCGCTTCCCGGTTTTGGCCGGGAAAGTCAAGCGCGGCGCTGCCGCCAGAGCTCGACGCCGAGATAGGAAAGCAGCGCGACCAGCACGACGATGCCGCCGATCACGGTGGGAATGCCGGGGATTTCGCCGTGGATGACGGCGACCCAGAGCGGGGCGAGCACGGTCTCGGCGGTGCCGAGCAGGGCGGCGAGCGGGGAGGGAACGAGGCGCGCGCCGGTGACGAAAAGGGCAAGGCCGAGGCCGAAATTGAGCGCGCCGAAGACGACGAGGATGCCGAGCTCCTGTGTCGTCACCGCAAAGCTCGAGGCCTGGCTTGCCGCCGTGACCGCCGCGATGACGGTGCCGAGGAAGACAGCGGGCGTCATGCGCACATGGGCAAAGCGCCGCGTAATGATCGTGGCGGTGGCGAAGGCGAAGGCGATGAGGATGGCGAGGGCATCGCCCATCGGCGAGACCCGGCCGCCGAGCGATTCCGAGACCATGATGGCGACGCCCGCGATGACGGCCGCAATCGCGATCCAGGTATGGAGGGCGACCCGCTCGCGGAAGAGGAGCCAGGCCATCAGCGCGGCGATCAGCGGCACGCCGGCCTGGATCAGGACGACATTGGCGACGGTGGTGTAGGCGAGCGCCAGGATGAAGGAGGTGGAGGCGGTGGCGAAGCACACGCCGACCGCAACCCCGGCAAGGCCCATGCCCTTGAAAAGCTGCAGCGTGCCGCGCGGCCCGTCGCGCAGAAGCATGAAACCGAGCAGGAAGAGTGCGGCGAAGACCGAGCGCCAGAAGACGACCGTCCAGCCGTCCTCGATGGCGAGAAACCGGGCCAGCGTGCCGCCGAAGCTCCAGACGACGGCCGAGCCGAGCACGAGGGTGGCGCCAAAGCCCTGCCCCCGGCTATCCGGAAGGGTGGGGGTAACCGGAAGCGTCGAAGCGGACATGATACGCCCAGGAAAGAGAAGTGGAGGCGAGCATGGCAGGAATGCGCCCTCACCGCTTCCATGCCAGCGACGGAGCGATGTCGCAAGCGGGGCAAAAGAAAACCCCGGCGCGAGGGCCGGGGTTTCCGCATGTCTTGCCTGAGGCGCGTCAGGATGGCTTCGGTTTCTTGCCGAACAGGCCCTTCAGATTGTCGAAGAGCTCGATCTTCACGCCATGACGCTTCATGATGATCGCCTGCTGGATGATCGACAGCGTGTTGTTCCAGGCCCAGTAGATCACCAGACCGGCCGGGAAGGTCGCCAGCATGAAGGTGAAGACCAGCGGCATCCAGGTGAAGATCATCGCCTGGGTCGGATCCGGCGGCGTCGGGTTCATGCGCATCTGCAGGAACATGGTGACACCCATGATCAGCGGCCAGACGCCGATCATCAGCACGTGCGGCACGTCGTAGGGCAGCAGGCCGAACAGGTTGAACAGCGACGTCGGATCGGGCGCGGACAGGTCCTGGATCCAGCCGAAGAACGGCGCATGGCGCATTTCGATCGTGACGTAGATGACCTTGTAGAGCGCGAAGAAGACCGGGATCTGCAGGAGGATTGGCCAGCAACCCGCCAGCGGATTGATCTTCTCCTCCTTGTAGAGCTGCATCATCGCCTGCTGCAGCGCCATGCGGTCGTCGCCGTGCTTGGCCTTCAGCTCTTCCATCTTCGGCTGCATCTTCTTCATGTTCGCCATGGAGGCGTACTGCTTGTTGGCAAGCGGGAAGAAGAGGCCCTTGACGACGATCGTGGTGATCAGGATCGCGATGCCGAAATTGCCGAAGTAGCGGAAGAAGAAGTCCATCAGCTGGAACATCGGCTTGGTGAAGAACCAGAACCAGCCCCAGTCGATCATCAGGTCGAAATGCGGAATGGCGTAGGACGTCTTGTAGCCGTCGATGATCGGCACTTCCTTGGCGCCGCCGAAGAACAGGTTCTTGACGTCGGCCTTCTGGCCGGGCGCGATGGTGATGTCGTCCTGGCGGTAGTCCGCCTGGTAGCGCGGACGGCCGTCCTTGAAGTAGGAGAAACGCGTCTCGTAGGGCGTCGCCTGCGGCGGCACCAGCGCGGTCGCCCAGTACTTGTCGGTGATGCCGAGCCAGCCGCCGGTCGCCTTGCCGGGCGTGACGGTCGTATCGTCCTCGGTTTCCTTGTACTTGACTTCGTGCAGGCCGAGATCGCCGAGCACGCCGATGAAGCCTTCATGCAGCACGTAGACGGACGGATCGGTCGGCTTGAAGAAGCGCGTCGCACGGCCATAGGCCGAAAGCGCGATCGCCGCGTCGGTGCGGTTCTCGATGCTGTCGGTGATCGTGAACATGTAGTGTTCGTCGACCGAGATCGTGCGGGTGAAGAGGACGCCCTTGTCGTTGGTGAAGGTGAGCTTGACCGGGGTCGTCTGCGTCAGCTTGCCGGCGCCGTCCTGCGTCCAGACGGTCTGGGGACCGGGAACCGTGCCGGTCGCGTCGCTGCCGACATAGCCGACTTCGGCGAAGTAGCCGTGTTCGGTCTCGGCGGGGCTGAGCAGCGTGATGATCGGGCTCGTCTTGTCGACGGTCTCGTGGAATTCCTTGAGCTTCAGGTCGTCGAAGCGGGCGCCGGTCAGGCTGATGGAACCGGAAAGCGAGGGCGTATCGATCTCGACGCGGGCGGACTTGGCAAGCGCCGCTTCACGCGTTTCCGTGGTCGTCGCCTGGGCAGCGCCGCCCGGAAGCGCGCCGCTCGTGCCCGTTGCCGTCGTGGTGGTGGCAGCGGTGCCGCCCGACGTCGTCGTCTGCTGGCTCTGGGCAGCCTGCTGGGCTTCCAGCGCGGCGCGGTCCTTTTCCAGCTTGGGGTTCACATAGAGGAACTGCCAGGCGACAAGGATCAGCACGGACAGTGCGATCGCCACGAAATAATTGCGGTTCTTTTCCATCACTCTTTCCCGGGAGCAGCAGGGCGCTGCTGCTGCTTCTGTTTCTGCCTTGTCGCGATCCTGTCTTTGAGGCCGGCTTCAAGGGATTTGAAAGGTGCGTTCAGCACGTCCCTTCTCGCGACAACCACATAGTCGTGTCCGGGCTCCATTGCAAACCCGGCCGATAGCCGCACCGCCTCTTTCAGGCGCCGGCGCATGCGATTGCGTTCCACGGCATTGCCGTGCTTCTTGGTGACGGTGAAGCCGACGCGGGGCGCTTCGTCCGGCATCTGCCGGTCGCGCACCTCGAGAAGGAACAGGGGTCCCCGGCGTTTCTCGCCCTCGCGCACAAAAAGAAACTGCGGACGGCTTTTCAGCCGTCCGACAGCAGATTGTCTAACAGTTTTCGTCATATGCCCGTCGCCTCTGTTCGGGCAGGCACGGCCTTAGGCCGAGAGACGTGCGCGGCCGCGGGAGCGACGAGCGGACAGGACCTTGCGGCCGCCCTTCGTTGCCATGCGGGCACGGAAACCGTGACGACGCTTGCGAACAAGCTTGGAGGGTTGGTAGGTACGCTTCGACATTTATTTAATACCGCGGTGTGCGGCCCTTCTTGGGTTTGCATGACGCAAGGAGCGTTAAAGTCCGGCACGGCCAAGCCCTCGCGGGAAGGCAGGTTCCAGACGTGCGCGGCTTATAAGGGCAAAGACGGTCGAAAGTCAATTGCGACCGCGCGGCGCGGCAGGCTGTCACAATCGTTAACGATCTTGCGACCACGGATTGTGCCTGAGTTGCATTTTGTCAAGACTGCATCCCGTTACGTCAATCAAAGCCCCCGGATTTCCGGGCTCTTTCATGTCGTCGCCATATTAGCCCTGCGGAATGTACCTGATTGTGCGACGGTTGCATCAAAATCTAATTAACCTTTAGCGTTTACCGTTCATCCGAGGGTGAGGTGGATCGTGCCGTCTTGCCGATCGTTTATCCGTGCCTTGGAGTGTGACGTGAAGATACGCGGCAAGATCTATCTCATCGTGGGCGTGATGGGGCTCATCTCCGTCCTCATCGGCGGCATCGCCGTTCATGTGGTCTCGGAATACAGCGAAAAGCTTCATCAGTATGAGAATGCCGCCGATCGCGCCTTCCTGGGCGAGCACCTGAACCGCCAGGTCACCGCCGTGGTGATGGAAGCGCGCGGCATCTATGCCGCCAAGGACATGGAAGGCGCCAAGAAATTCGCCGACGGCATCGCCAAGGAACTCGACGGCATTGACGCGACGCTGAACGAATGGCGCCCGCTGGTGCCGGAGGAGCAGAAGGCCGCCTTCGACGCCGTCGTGGCGCGGGCCGCCGAGTTCCGCACCTTCCGTTCGGAAACCGCGCGTCTCGGCACCACCGTCTCCGTCGTTGCCGCCAACGAGCAGGGCAACAACGAAGGTAACCGCGCCAACCGCAAGGCCTTCCAGAAGGAGATCGATGCCGTCGTGCAGACGGACAACGAGAACCTGACGGCCATCAAGGACGAGATCGCGGCCTTCGAGACGCTGATGCTGACGCTGGTGCTCGGCACGGTCGGCGCGGGCCTCGTGCTCGGCGGCGGCATTGCCTTCTATATCGCGACCAATGAGCTCAGCCGTCCGATCCAGAACGTCACCGAGACGATGAAGCGTCTTGCCGGCGGCGATCTCGACACGGAAGTGCCCTATGCAGACCGTAAGGACGAGATCGGCGAAATGGCCGGCGCCGTTGCCGTCTTCCGCCAGAACGCCATCACCGTGCGCGATCTCAATGCCCAGGAACAGGTGCTGCGCGAGAAGAGCGCGGACCTGCAGTCCTCCATCGCCACCGTCGTCCATGCGGCGGCGGCCGGCGACTTCTCCTCGCGCATCAGCAAGGATTACCAGAACGACGACCTCAACCGATTCGCCCGCTCCGTCAACGAACTCGTTGCCGGCGTCGAGGAGGGCATTGCGGAAACCCGCCGCGTCATCGGCGCGCTGGCGGAGGGCGACCTGACGCAGAGCATGGACGGCAGCTTCCGCGGCGCCTTCGCCGAATTGCAGCAGAACGTCAATTCGACGCTTGCCACGCTTCAGCGCACGATGCGCGACGTGCGCGCCTCGACCGACGCCATCAACGCCAATTCCGGCGAACTGCGGAGCGCCTCGGACGACCTTTCCAAGCGCACCGAGCAGCAGGCCGCTGCGCTGGAGGAAACCTCCGCCGCGCTGGAAGAGATCACCGCCGCCGTCAAGAACTCCACCGAGCGCGCCAACGAGGCGAGCCTCATGGTGGGCGAGGCGACGCAGAGCGCCAAGCAGTCCGGCGATATCGTGCGCAACGCCATCGACGCCATGGGGCGCATCGAGCAGGCCTCCAGCGAGATCAGCCAGATCATCTCCGTCATCGACGAGATTGCCTTCCAGACCAACCTGCTGGCGCTGAACGCCGGCGTCGAGGCCGCCCGTGCGGGCGAGGCCGGCAAGGGCTTCGCAGTCGTGGCGCAGGAAGTGCGCGAGCTCGCCCAGCGCGCGGCAAGCGCGGCCAAGGACATCAAGGGCCTGATCACCAAGTCGGGCAGCGAGGTCTCCGTCGGCGTGAAGTATGTGCAGGAGACCGGCTCGGCCCTCTCCGACATCGAGCACCGCGTCGTCACGATCAACGAGCGCATCCATGCCATCGCCACCGCCGCCCGCGAACAGGCGACGGGCCTGCAGGAAATCAGCACCGCCATCAACCAGATGGACCAGGTGACCCAGCACAATGCCGCGATGGTGGAAGAGACCTCCGCCGCCACGCACAAGCTGAAGGGCGAGGCGGACGGCCTTGCCGATCTCGTCGCCCGCTTCCGCACGGGCGATGCCGTGCAGCGCGTCGCGGCCGTGCGGACCGAAACGCGGCCGGTCGAATCGCCCGCCCGCCGCATGATGGGCAATGTCGCCCGCGCCTTCGGCGGCAATCGCGGTTCTGCCGCGGTGGCGCAGGAGAGCTGGGAAGAGTTCTGAGCCCTTCCGCATAAAGGTCAAAGGGCGCGGCGGCCGCAAGGTCGCCGCGCTTTTGTCTTTCTTGGGGCGGCGTTGGGGGCGGCGTTGGAAAAATTGCCGCAATCTCCTATAATTGGCTGTCGGCTGTGGCCGAAGATGCGTCGTCGATCCTCGGTCGCGATGTCGTGCGCCGCGTTGCGGCCTGTCCGGGAGTTGAGACATGGTGGAGAGAGACGGGGCGCCGTCCCTGACCGAGACGCCGGTGCCGGCGGTCGGCTTTCTGTCCGGCCTGTCGGGTAAACTCCTGTTGCTCACCGCCGTCTTCGTCATGATCGCCGAAGTGCTGATCTTCGTGCCTTCGGTCGCCAATATGCGCCTGATGTGGCTGCGCGACCGCCTGAACACGGCCGCCGCCGCCAGTGTGGTCATCGAAGGCCTGCCGGATCAGGAACTGCCGCGCAACGTGCAGGTGGAGACGCTGCTGGCGACGGGCGCCAAGGCGATCGTGCTGAAGAAGCAGGATGCCTCGCGCATGGTGGCCGCCGTCGAGATGCCGCCGAGCGTCGATGGGCAATACGACCTCTCGGACGTTTCCACGCTGACCTCGATCTACGATGCCTTCGATACGCTGCTCTTCGGCGGCGACCGCACCATCCGCGTCTATGGCCCGGTCGGCGAGACGACGACCCGCATCGAGCTTCTTCTCGACGACAACGCCCTGCGCCGCGCCATGCTGCGCTACGCTCGCAATGTCTTCATCCTGTCGATGGTCATCTCGCTGGTGACGGCGAGCCCGATCTTCTTCGCGCTGAACCGCCTGCTCATCCGTCCGATCCGCCGCATGACCGCGAATATCCGCGAATTTGCCGCCGACCCCTCCAATCCCGCGCGCGTGCTGGAGCCCTCCGGCGGGCGCGATGAGATCGCCGCCGCCGGCGTCCACCTTGCCGCCATGCAGCAGACCCTGCAGCGCACGCTGAAGGAACAGAAGAACCTCGCCGATCTCGGTCTGGCCGTGTCGAAGATCAACCACGACATGCGCAACATCCTCGCCTCGGCCCAGCTGATGTCCGACCGCCTCTCGGATGTCGACGATCCCGTGGTCAAGCGCGTCGCACCCAAGCTGTTGCGCAGCATCGACCGGGCGGTGGGTTATACCAAGGAGGTTCTGTCCTACGGCCGCATGCGCGAGCCCGAGCCGCGCCGCCGTTTCGTCGCGCTGCGCCCGCTGGTGCTGGAGGTTTCGGAAGTGCTGGCGATCGATGCGCGCGGCGATATCGATTTCGTCGCCCAGGTCGAGCCGGGTCTCGAAGTGGATGCGGACAGCGAGCAGCTCTTCCGTGTCATCCACAATCTCTGCCGTAACGCCGTCGAGGCCCTGTCGCAGGAGGGCAGTATCGAGCGGCGCACGGTGCTGGTGACGGGCCTGCGCACCGGGTCGGTCGTTTCCATCGCCATTGACGACAACGGTCCCGGCATGCCGGAAAAGGCCCGCGAGAACCTCTTCGCCGCCTTCCGCGGTTCGGTGCGCTCCGGCGGCACGGGCCTCGGTCTTGCCATCGCCCGCGAACTGGTGCTCGCCCATGGCGGCACCATTGCCCTGGTGGAAAAGGCGACGCCCGGCACGCTCTTCCGCATCGAGCTGCCCGACCGTCCCGTTCCCCTCGACGCTTTCCGCCACCGCGCCTGATCGCCAGGGCTTTCGCGCCGCTTCATGACGGCACGATGAAAAAAGTACATTTTTTCTGCGAAAGGCGCTTGCAATAAACCCGCGCACCCTTTAGGAACCGCCTCGCAGCCGGGCAACACGCCCATCACTGCCAGCGCACCCGTAGCTCAGCTGGATAGAGCACCAGACTACGAATCTGGGGGTCAGGAGTTCGAATCTCTTCGGGTGCGCCATTCTTTCCCAAGACTTCCAAGACAATAAAAAGTTCGCTTGCGTTCAAGACGTTCCGCAGGGGAATCCTGACGGATCCGCTTACATGAAGGAAGGCTTGTCGCCGTCGGTTCCCGGCTTGTTGATGCCGACGCTGCTGCGCAGGTGAAGACTTGGAGAGCGGATCATTTTCACGATCAGGTCTGCCACGCTTTTGCGCGAGACGACGGTGCCCTTGAACGGGGCGTTCCGCTCCGTCAGTTCGTAGTCGACCTCGTCTTCATCCGTGAGCCAGGCGGGGCGCAGGATGGTGTAGTCGAGCTTCGAGGCTTCGATGGCATCTGCGGCGCGGCGGAACGGCCTCAACTCTTCACCGATGGTCGCATTGTTCCATGCACCGAACTTGCCCGGCACCTCGTCATAGATGCCGAGCGCCAGCACGAAAATCAGTCGCTTGACGCCCATGGCCTGCATCGACGCGATGATGCCCGTGGCTTGCGCATCGAGATCGTCGCCGGTCAGGTTGGCATAAACGATGTCCTGCCCCTTGACCGCGCTGTCGAGTTTCGCTTTGTCGAGTACATCGCCCTGAACGATCCTGGCGTTGGCGGGCGTTTGCGTCAGTTTTCCCGGGCTGCGAGCGAACAGCGTCATTGACGCTTCGGCGTCGCTGCCCAGCATGCCCACCACGTGGCGGGCGATCTGCCCGCCGGCCCCCAGAACAAGCACCTTCGTCATCTTGCATCCTCCTGAAATTGGAGCGGCGCGGAATGCCGCGCCGCCTGCTCGGGAAAGCCCGCTTCTATTCGGCCGCCTGGGCCCGGTTTGCGGCTGTCACGCCGCCGAGATGTGTCTTGAGGAACGGCACCAGTTTTTCCAGCGCGAGACGGACCGGTTCGGGCTGATCGTAGAGGTCGTAGTGCGACCAGCCCTCGACCACGACCAGTTCCTTGTTCTTCGACGCGGCGCGGCCATAGATTTCCATGCCGTCGCGATAGGCGCCGAAGCCGCCGGGCTTGTCGCCAAACACCACCATCATCGGCTGTGTCAGCAGCGTTTCGGCGAAGGCGAAAGCATCCCACGCCATTGCCGGCGCGGCATGGGAGACCAGCATGCGCGTGCCGGAACCCGCAGCCGGGCACCGGTTGCGATAGTAGTCGGTCGCCTCCAGCACATCGATGTCGGTCAAGCCGGCGGCCTTGCCGGCGTCGACGCTCGCCGGCAGGAAGATGTTGATCTGCGCGTCAGCGCCTGCGTTCTCGGCGGTGCGCTGAGCCGCCATGCCTTCGAGCGCGCCGACAGGATCGAAATTGCTGAAGCCTTCGCGCATCAGTCGTCCGAAGTTCACGCCGGTAATGCTGACGAGCGCCTTGATCCTCTTGTCGATGATCGCGGCCTTGATCGAGTAGCCACCGCCGCCGCAGATGCCGAGGATGCCGATCCTGTCGGGGTCGACGTAGGGCAGGGACTGAACGTAGTCGATGACATCGCGATAGTCCTTCACGCGCTGTTCCGGATCTTCGGTCCAGCGCGGTTCACCGCCGCTGCCGCCCTGGAAGCTTGCATCCGGCACGATGACGACGAAACCGGCTTCTGCCAGGGCCGCGCCATAGACGTTGCCGGATGTCTGTTCCTTGCAGCTCCCGATCGGATGGTTCGAAACCATCGCCGGGTAGCGCTTGGCGGCATCAAAGTCGGGCGGAAAGTGAATGTTGGCGGCGATATCCCAATACATGCCGGGATTGCGAATGCTGACGGTTTCCATGGGTGTCTCCTGTCGCAGGGGGAGCGCTGCGCGCTCCTTGGATCGGTATTTCGGATTATTCGGCGGCCTGTGCCGCAGTGGCGCCGGCCGAGAGCTTCGTCCGGAAGAACGGCGCCAGGACCGAAACGGCCTCGTTGACGAATTTCCGGCCGTCATAGAGGTCCATGTGGTTCGCGCCCTCGACGATGTGGAACTGCTTGTCGGTGCTGGCAGCGCGATCGAACAGGTCGTCGCTCATCCATTTGCTGCCGGCCACGCTGCCGGCGATGATCTGGAGGGGCTGGGTCAGGTAGACGTCCGCCATGTGATAGGCGTCGTAGGTGATGATCTGGTTGAGGCTGCGCAGCGCCGCAAAGCCCGGCGCCGTGGCGCATTCGGCGCGCGGCGTGTGGTAATATTCCCAGGCCTGGCGCAGCTCCTCGTTCGGCGCGTCCTTCTCGGTCAGCGGTGCGAGCGGCATGGTAGCGGTCGTTCCGCTGGCGTCCGAGGTGCGGGCATTCGAGCCGGCCTCGATATAGGGCAGCGCGTCGATCGACCTGACGTTGTTTTCCCATCCATTGCGGAACATCGAGCCGATATTGACGGCACTGACCGTGCCAACCGCCTTGATGCGACGATCCTGGATGGCGGCATTGGCCGTATAGCCCGCGCCGGCGCAGATGCCCATCGCGCCGATCCGGCCCTGGTCGATGTAAGGCAGCGTCGTGAGGTAGTCGATGACGGCGCTGATGTCTTCCGTGCGGATATGGGGATTTTCGAGCTGGCGCGGTTCGCCACCGCTCTCGCCCTGATAGGAGGCGTCGAAGGCGATGGCAACGAAGCCCTCGTCGGCGAGCATCCTTGCATAGGTTCCGGCGGTCTGCTCCTTCACGCCGCCACCCGGATGGGACACGACGATCGCCGGATAGGTCTGCTTCTCGTCGAAACCTTGAGGAAAGTTGATCACGGCCGACATGGTGATCGTCTTGTTGTTCGAGTTGGGGAAGCTGATCTTGCCCATTTCCAGTCTCCATCGTTGGCGTCAGTGGCTCGGTGCGCTCTCCATCGCGGTACGCCCTTGCCGATGGACATAATCTACGCCAGAACGATTACGTGGATTAGGCAGGTAATCCTTATTGGGTCTATCATTGAGGTGATGAATGCGACGGGATGAAATCGCCGATCTCGCGGCCTTCGTGGTCGTCGCCGAGGAACGCAGCTTCACGAAGGCTGCCCAGCGGCTCGGCATGGCGCAATCCGCGCTCAGCCAGATCGTACGTCGGATCGAGGAGCGGCTGGGTGTGCGTCTGCTGTCGCGCACGACACGCAGCGTGGCCCCGACCGAGGCCGGCGAACGATTGATCGCGACGCTCGGCCCCATGCTGCACGATCTCGATGCCGCGGTCGCCTCGCTCGGCGAATTGCGCGATCGACCGTCCGGAACGATCCGGATCACCACGGTGGAGCACGCGGCCAAGACGATCATCGTTCCGGCCCTGAAGCGGATGCTTCCCGACAACCCTGATATCAAGGTGGAGATTACCATCGACTACGGCCTCGCCGATGTCGTGGCCGACCGGTTCGACGCAGGCGTCCGCTTGGGCGGCGCCATCGCCAAGGACATGATCGCCCTGCGGATCGGGCCGGATACGCCGATGGCGATCGTCGGCGCACCCGGCTATTTCCGGCGGCACCCGGTTCCTGTTTCGCCGGCGCATCTTATCGACCATCGTGCCGTCAACCTGCGACTGCCGACCTCCGGCACGCTGAATAGCTGGCGACTGATCCGCGGAGGGCGCGAAACGCGCGTGCGGGTCGATGGGCCGCTTACCCTCAACAGCATCGACCTGATCCTCGATGCTGCGCTCGACGGCCATGGCCTTGCCTATCTCCCGCTCGATCAGGTCCAGCGGTTCCTCGACGACGGCGCGCTGGTCCGGGTGTTGGGCAAGTTCACGCCCGATCTGCCCGGCTACCACCTCTATTATCCGCACCGGCGACACGCTTCGTCGGCCTTTACCCTTCTGGTCGAAACGCTGAGATTTCGTGCGTGACAGCGGTGGTGCGCCGTTTTCCCCATTCCGGAACGACATCAGGCGCCGGACGTTCGCGCGGCGCCTGATGCTGAAGCGTCCCTCAAGGACGGCGAACGCCTCGCCCGGGGTTGTCCGTCTTGAGGCCTGGAGTTTGTCAGGGAAAAGTGGGAGCCGGTTTTCCCGAAAAGACAAACGAAAACAAAAGAATTTAGAGTATGCCTGGTTCAATCTGAACCTGACATGCTCTAGGTGCGTCTGGTCCATGTGCCGCTGACAAACCAGGAGCCGAGCGCGGCGGGGACATGCCCCTCCGTCCATTCGGGCGGCCACCAGTCGCCATTCAGGTGCTCGTAGTCCTCATCGGTGAGCCAGGCCAGCGGACCACCCGGCGTGTCGTCCGGATCGAGCGAGTGCTTCAGACGGTCGTTCCGGCGCATCGCGCGCTCCAGGATTGCCAGTGTATCGACCTCGCGATCGCGCACCACCTTGCCTTTCCGGCAGGTGATGATGCGTTCTCTGGTGAACCACGACGACCATCCGTGGAAGCCCTGCACGAGCATCGGTCCTGTCGGAATGCGAAGGCAGCCGGTGAACCAGTCGGCGGATACCGGAAAGCGATTCGTGGGCACCAGCCTTAGGAACCAGGCGCGCATGGCATCCGAAAGGGGCAGTTCGTCCCATCCGAAGGTGCTCAGACAGGCAAGCCACAGACGGCCATCGGTGATGCTCCAGGTACCGACATATTGTCGATGGCAGGCCGTTGTCGTGCCCTCCGGAGCCTCTACTCTCGTTCTGCGCCTTTTGAGCAGGGGCGCAAGCGGCTCTTCGTACAACCAATGCGGTTTGCCATCGAGAAGGATACGCTCGGGGACTTGCGAGGTCATGGATTTTCCTTTGAAGGGGTAACGGTGCGGCAGGGCGCCGGCACCGTCTGAAACATACCAAAACGGCCTGTTCCGAGCAAATAAGCCTCCATTTAACCTATTGATATAGAACGGATAATGGCGATTGTTCGCGTACTGTTTTTCGGTGGGATGTGACATATTTGCATGCCTGTTCCGAGGAGCCGCCATCGCCGTTGGCACGGCTTGCAGGCCTTGAAATCGGCCCGCTGCCCGGCCTTCGCCGTGGCCGATATGCCACGCGGCCTCGTCTCTCATGCGTCCGGTTTTCCGCCTTCGTCGCCGCTCGTCTTCAAAAGTGGGCCGGGCTCGGATAAGCAGGGGGTGAACGGTGTCCGTACGGCACTGGCGAAAACAGAAAAGCGGAAGGAAGCGGGACATGACGAACCGCGAGAGGCCGCGCGTATTGCGTCGCGTGATCTTCGCCGGAGTGCTGGCGCTGGCGGGCTGTGCCGGCCGGCCGGAAGGCGTGATGGTGCCGAGCGGCGAGATGCCGCCGGGCGTTTCCGCGGTCGACCTGCTCGTTGCCACGACGCGCGCGCCATCCGACCAGCCGGGCGTGCTGTTCTCCGGCGAGCGCGGATCGCAGCTCGAACTGCGCGATATCGTCGTTTCCATTCCGCCGGATGGCAAGCGCAAGGTCGGCCAGGTGCAATGGCCCTCCAAGCTGCCGGCCGATCCGATGAAGGATTTCTCAACCGTCAGCGTCAAGCCGATCGAGACCGCCAAGGCGGGCCGGACCTGGCTCGGCCATAACCTGCCGAAGAGCCGGCGCGTGCTCGTCTTCGTGCACGGTTTCAACAATCGTTATGAGGATGCCGTCTACCGCTTCGCGCAGATCGTGCACGATTCCAAGACGGATGCGGCGCCGATCATCTTCACCTGGCCGTCGCGCGCCAGCATCTTCGACTATTCCTACGACAAGGAGAGCACCAACTATTCCCGCGATGCGCTGGAAGAGCTGCTGCGCGCCGCCGTCGATACGCCGGATGTCGGTGAGATCACCATCATGGCCCATTCCATGGGGACGTGGCTCGCGGTGGAGACGCTGCGGCAGATGGCGATCCGCGACGGGCGCGTGCCGAAGAAGATCCAGCAGGTCATCCTCGCCTCGCCCGATCTCGACGTCGATGTCTTCGGCCAGCAATTGCGGGCCATCGGCACGAACGTCAAGGACCGGCCGCAGTTCACGCTCTTCGTCTCGCGGGATGACCGCGCGCTGACGCTGTCGCGGCGTATCTCCGGCAATGTCGACCGGCTCGGCCAGATCAATCCGGCGGAAGAACCCTATCGCAGCATGCTGGAAAAGCAGGGTATCACCGTGCTCGACCTCACCGCGCTGAAATCCGGCGACCGGCTCAATCACGGCAAATTTGCCGAAAGCCCGGAGGTCGTGCGCCTCATCGGCAATCGCCTGATCGACGGGCAGGCGGTGACGGATTCGCAGGTCGGCTTCGGTGAGCGGCTGGGGGCCGTCGCGCTCGGCACCGCCCAGACGGTCGGCAGCGCGGCCAGCATCGTCGTCTCGACGCCCATTGCCGTCTTCGATCCGGTGACGCGCAAGAACTACGACGATCAGTGGCGCCGCCTCGGCAACTCCGTCGAGGACACGACGGTCACGGCCATCGGTCAATGAAAAGGCGGCCCGCGATGGGGCCGCCTCCGTCAATTGCGTTCCTGTCAATTTCGCTGGGCGCTTAGAGCATGTCAGGTTCAGATTGAACCAGACATGCTCTGAATTCTTTTGTTTTCGTTTGTTTTTTCGGGAAAACCGGTTCCCACTTTTCCCTGACAAACTCTAGCGCACCCAGATGATCTCGCGGCTCGAACGGTCGACAAGAACCGGGCGCTGATCGACATAGATATAGCCGTAGCTCGGGCTCTCCGGCACCTCGACGATCTGCACCTCCTGCGGGATCACCACCCCCGCTTCCACCGGCCCTTCCAAGACGACTGGGTCCAACGGGTGGCCCTCCACATAGGTGATCGTCGTCTCGGGAATATCGGCCGAAATGCTCGCCGTCGTCTCGACTTCCGGCGCATAGATCACCTGGCGGCTATCCGTGCGAACGATGACCGGGCGGTTGTCGACATAGACATAGGCAAGGTCGGGGTGTTCGGGGATCGGCGTCAGCGTCACGGTGTTGTCGAAGCGCGTATCGGCGGTCACCTGCCCCTGCAGGATGACGGGCGGCGTCGGGTTTTCCATCACGTAGACGCGGGCATCCTCGGGGACGGCAGCTTCCGCGCCGATGGCAAAGCCGGCGACGCCGCCGACGATGGCGCCGATCGGGCCACCGACCACCGCGCCCGCAGCCGCACCGGCCGCGCCGCCTGCTGCGCCGCCAATGGCTTCCTTGTCGCTATCATCCGCATGGGCGGCGGTGGCGCCGAGGAAGGCAAGGGCCGCACCGGCGATCAGAATCTTACGCATGTCTTTCTCCTTTAGAGTAGGTTTCCCACCCCTTCGGCGGAGACAACGTCGCATGCGCGATCCGGTTCCCGCGGATCGGTCGCCGGCCATCACGATGTATGACCGGCGTTAACCGCCGGCCTCAGGCGACTTCCGAATCGCGCCGGGCGATTTCGTAGTCCTCGTTGTGCACCTGCAGGCCTTCCTCCGTCACGACGACGATGCCGTAGGCGGCCGGTTCGTCGACCGAGAGCGAGGCGTTGGGCGCATCGAAGGGCATCGGCTGCTGGTGCACCGGGCTCTTGAAGATCGAGAAGGGAATGCCGCGATGCGAGCCGCCGATCGTGCGGTGCACGTGACCGGCGAAGATATGGCGGACATTGCCGTGCCTGAGCACCAGATCGTAGAAGGTATCCTCGTTGCTGAGGCGGATCGTGTCCATGCCGGTAAAGCCGGTCTTGTGCGGCGGGTGGTGCATGAAGAGGAGCACCGGACGGCCATCTGCCGTCGCCAGCGTCCGGTCGAGCCAGGCAAGGCGCTTTTCGCACAGATAGCCGGCATGGCTCAGAGGATAGTCGTAGGGCGGGGCGAAGAGCGTGTCGAGCAGCACGACGCGGCAGTCGGGAAAGTCGATGGCCTGCTGCACGAAGCCGTTCTCGTCCGGCGTCACCTCGGTAAAGGTTTCGAGGAAACGGTCGCGATAGTCGTGGTTGCCGATGGTGATGGCGACGGGCGGCTCGATGAGGGAGAGAAGATCGCGCAGGCGCTCGTAGGAAATCGTGTCGGCGCGATGCGTCAGGTCGCCGGTGAAGATCACCCGGTCGGCATCCGCATGGTAGCGATTGACATGGGCGATGCCGGCGAGCAGCCGCTGATACGGATCGAGGCCGATGATGGTCATGCCCTCGGGCACCATGTGCAGATCGGTAAAGACAATGAGTTTGGTCATGGAAGGGTCTCGTGGCGGGAAGGGGCGGACGCATGCGTCCGCGCTCCCAGTCGTAGCGCGCGAACCTGCCGCATGAAAAGCTGTTGGAACGGACGGCAATCTGATATATCAGAAGACGAGAGTGGCCACGGGCCGGCGAGAACGGAGCATACCGACATGAGATGGAAGCGCACGATCCAGCTGCTGGACGTTCATTGCGAGGGTGAGATCGGCAAGGTGGCCATCGGCGGCGTGCCGAAGATCCCCGGCAACACGATCGCCGAGCAATTGAACCATATCAACACGGTGGATGACAGCCTGCGCCGCTTCCTGTGCCTGGAGCCGCGCGCGGCCGCGACCGGCTCGGTCAACCTGCTGGTGCCGGCCAAGCGCCCGGAGGCCGATGCGGGCTTCATCATCCTTCAGGCCGACCAGGCGCATGCCTCGTCCGGCTCCAACTCGATCTGCGTCACCACGGCGCTGCTCGAATCGGGCATCGTCGAGATGAAGGAGCCGGAGACCGTGGTGGTGCTCGATACCGCCGCCGGCCTCGTCAAGGCGACGGCCACCTGCCGCGACGGTCGCTGCGAGAAGGTCAAGCTCACCATGGTGCCGTCCTTCGTGCAGGAACTGGACGTGGAGATCGACACGCCGCACTGGGGCCGCGTGCGCTTCGACATTTCCTATGGCGGCATCTTCTATGCGCTGGTGGACGTCGACCAGATCGGCACGAAAATCGAGAAGGGCAATGCGCGCGCGCTGGTCGATGCCGGCATGGCGCTTAAGGATCTCATCAACAAGTCGATGACGATCGTGCATCCCGAAATTCCCGAGATCAACGGTGTCGCCTATGTCATGTTCCGTGACCGCGATCCCGACGGTCTCGTGCGCACCGCCACCACCATGTGGCCGGGCCGCGTCGACCGCTCGCCCTGCGGCACCGGCAATTCGGCCAATCTTGCGACGCTGCATGCCCGCGGCCTTGCCAAGGTGGGTGACACGTTCCGCTCGCGCTCGATTATCGGATCCGAGTTCGAGGTGGGCCTCGCAGCCGAGACGGTCGTTGCCGGCCGCAAGGCGATCATTCCCACCATCACCGGTCGCGGCTGGACCTTCGGCCTGCACCAGATCGCGCTCGACCCGACCGATCCGCTGGCGAACGGTTTCGCCATGACGGACACCTGGGGTCCGCAGGCGGGCGAGATCGTCTGATCCCGCCCCTCAAGCGCCCGGTCATTGCTGGGCGTAGTGCTTCTCGATGGCGCCGAGGGTGATCGGATCGATCTCCGCATTCTCGGCGCCGTCGATCAGGTCTCGCGCGGCGAGCACCTGCTTGATCGCGAGGCGCGCATCGGCCGAAAGCTGTTCCGGCTGGTCGCGCAGGATGACCTCGAGGTCCACGTCGCGCATCTCGAAGGCGGCGACGAGGCTGCTCACCGCCTGCTCCACATTCTTCACGATGCCCGTGCCGCTCTGCTGCATCAGGCCGAACTTCAGCTTGCCGTAGCTGTCGCCCTGAGCGGCCGCCAGCTGGAAATAACCGGCGGCGGCGGCAAGGTCCTGCGCGACGCCTTCGCCCGATTCCAGCATGAGGCCGAGATTGATCATGGCGTCGACATTGCCGCCCTCGGCCGCCAGCTTGTAGAAAGCCGCCGCCCGCCCATTGTCCTCGGGCACGAGGCTGCCGTCGTCGAAGAGCACGCCGAGATTGAAGGCGGCCGTCTCGTCGCCGGCGGCGGCGGCCTTGTCGAACCAGCGGGCGGCTTCCGCGCCGTTCACGTCGGTGCCGATGCCGTCACGGTAGGCGACCGCGAGATTGTACGCGCCGAGCAGATCGCCAAGTTCGGCGGCCTTCTTGTAATGGCTGAATTCGCCGGCAGGATCGCCGCGCTTGCCCAGCATGCCGCCATAGTTGACCATCGCCACGGTGTGGCCGAGCGCGGCCGCTTCCGCATAGAGCTTCATGGCGTCGAGAGACTGGCCGGCGCGCTCCAGGGCACGGGCAAGCTGGAAGGCCATGCGTGCGCCGCCGCCGGCCTTGTAGGCCTCGCGGCAGGCGGAGAGCGCCGGACCGATCTCTATGTCGTCAAGCGCCACCGGCGCGAAGGCCGTGTTGCGCGTTGTGTCGTAGCGGCTGCCGGCCGCGGCGTCGCAGCGGGCCTCGATGGACAGCGTGTCGGCCTGGGCGCTTGCGGCGCCGCCAAACAGCAGGGCCGCGAAGAAAAGGGCGCGGCCAGCCGTCTTCATTCCTGTGGATCGCGTGATCATGCTCGTCTCCCTGCATTGGATGACCGCAGCTTAAACGACGCAGCCGGCGCGTCTGTTTCCACGGGAACAGAGAAGAAATCGCGAGCGGTGCATATAGGACACAGGCAAGGCGGCCCGGGCGATTGACGCGCCCGCCGCCATCGGTTCAATTCCTCCCCGCGGGGCAGCCCCGCGCAAAAGGTGTTTCATGACCACGTTCGATGTTTTCCGCCCCACCCTCAGCCGCAGGCTCTTTCTTGCGGGCGGCGCGCTGGCGCTGACGGGTATCGGTATTCGCGCGACGAAGGCCAACGCGGTCATCGGCAAGGCGGTCGAGATCACCGGCGAGGTGACGCGCCGTCAGGAGAACCTTCTGGAAGGTCTGAAGGCCGGCGCGAGCCTGATGGATCATGACTTCGTGACGACCGGCAGGGAGAGTTTTGCGGAACTGGCGCTCGGCGACGATACCAGCCTCCTGCTCGGCAGTGAGACGGAGCTTCTCATCGATACCTTCATCGCCGGGCAGGGCGGCACCATCGAGCTCGGCACGGGCCAGATGGTCTTCGACCGGCCGGAGGGTCTTGCCAAGATCGACCTTACCATGCGCACCGCCTTCGGCATGATCGGCGTGCGCGGCACCAAGTTCTTCGCCGGCCCCAACCGCGGCGTCTTCGCCGTCTTCGTCGAGCACGGCCGCGTCGAGGTCACCGGCGGCGGCGTCATGGCGTCCGTCGGGCGCGGCGAGGGTGTCGAGATCAAGCGGCCGGGCGAAGCCCCCGGCAAGGTCACGCAATGGGGCGAGGCGCGCATCCGCGAGGCCTATGCCAGCGTCGGCATCCGCTAGAGTTGTCAGGGAAAAGTGGGAACCGGTTCCCGAAAAGACAAACGAAAACAAAAGAATGTAGAGCATGTCTGGTTCGATCTGAACCTGACATGCTCAAGGTCGACCGGCCCTAATCCAGGGTGAAGAGATCCATCGTGCCGAAGCCGCGGATCTCGTGGTTGCCGATGGCGCGGAGCGTCCGGCTGGTCTCGCCCGCTGCACGCGGGCCGATGCAGATTTGCGTTCCCAGGAACTTGTTGGCGTCCTGCAGCCGCGCGGCAAGGTTCACGGCATCGCCATGGGCGGTGTAGTCCAGCTTGCCGCCGGCCCCCACTTCTCCCAGCACCGCCATGCCCGTCTCGACGCCGATGCGCGTGCGGCCGAAATCCTTGTCGAGGAAGGCAGGACGACGGCGCATTTCCTCGGTCAGCGCGCGAATTTCGTCGGCGCAGGCGAGCGCCTTGTCGACATGGCGGTCGAGATCGTCAGGCGCATTGAAGAGCGCATGCACCGCATCGCCCACCACCTTGTCCACCATGCCGCCATGGCGGGCGACGAGGGCGTTCACCTCGGAGAAATAGATGTCGAGCAGCTTGACGAGATCGTGCGGCCCGATCTTCTGGGCGAGGGCGGAAAAGCCCTCGATATCGGTGAAGAGCGCCGTCACCTGCCGTTCCTCGCCGGCGACCCGGCCGAGGTCCGGATTGTCGATGTAGCGCGAGACGACGGACTGGGGCAGGTATTGTGCAAAGCGTTGCCGCGCCGTCGCTTCGGCTCGTCGCACATGGCCATATTGCAGAAGGCCGGTGACGAGCGCCGCGGTCGCCACGATGAGCGAGACGCCCACGGCATCGGAAAGCAGCGCCGTGCGCGCATAGAGCAGTGCCGAACCGGCGAAGACGAAGCCGACGAGGCCGACGCCCGCCAGGGCCGCGCCGAGCGGGCGCAGGCGCGCGGCCGCAAAGGCCGCCGCCGCGCCGAAGACGAAGGCAAAGCCCGCTTCGACCGGCAGGAGGCCGAGATCGCGCGTCGGGATGTGATCGGTGATGATGGCATTCGCCACATCCGCATGGATCTGCACGGAGGGTTCGAGCGGCAGCGAGGCGCTGGTGCGCAGGCCACCGAGATTGGGCAGACTGCTGCCGATCAGCACGACCTTGCCGGCGATGTCGTCTGCCGGAACCCGGCCCCCCACCACGTCCCCGGCGGAAAAGGTGCGGGCAGCGATGGTCGCGGCGCTGCCGGCGACGAAGCGCAGGCTCCCGTCCTCGTCGAGCCGGAGGATGCGCCCGTCATGGCGCAGCCACGGCGGATTGCCGCCGAGCACCGGTGTCCTGGCGCCTGCCGCCAGACGCGCCGCTTCCACGCCGAGCGCCGGATAGGCCGCGTTGCCGACAATGGCATAGGCCTGCACCCGGCGCACCACGGCATCCTCGTCGCCGACGAGGAAGGCGGCCGCCGCGGCGCTCGCCTTGTCCTGCAGGAAGGCGCAGGAGCTTTCCGTGCCGTCGATGAACCAGAGATCCGGCACGGTGACGGGCCGCTGCAGGGCAAGCTTCGGCACGGGATGTGGCGCGCCGTCGGGCGTCTCGCCGATCAGGAAGCCGAGCACGGTCGGCACCTTGCCGATGGCCGCGGCGAGCGCCGCATTGGCGGGCTCTTCCGGCGCGCAATCCGTGCTGAAGATGAAGTCGAAGGCGATGGCGGCCGGCTTTGCCGCGGCGAGCCGGTCGACGAGCTCGGCCGTCTGCGCCCGTGTCCAGTCCTTGTTTGCCGCGCCCTGGAAGGCCTTCCGGTCGATGTCGACGACGACGATGCGGTCGCTCTGGGCGGCCGGCACCGTCTGCGTCAACGCGTCGAAATAATATTCGCGCTGCTGCTCCAGCGCCGTCTCGCCGAGGCTGAAGAGCGCGAGCGCGCCGGCAAGGCTGGCGATGAGGCCGGCGGCGAGGGGTCTGTATTTATTGGCGAGCATCTAGGCGGCGGCCTAGTCGTCATCCGGCTCGGCAATCGTCAGCAGCCGGCCGATATGGCAATGGATGATGCCGTCGTTGCGGCGGATGGCGCCGGCCTCTTCCAGCACGAGGATCGAGCGATTGATCTTTGGCCGGCTGGCCCCGAGGATGCCGGCGATCTCGGTCTGGCTGAGGGAGAGCTGGAGATTGGCGCTGTCCGGCAGGTCCTCGCCGTGGATCGAGCGTAGCGTCGCCAGGAAGAAGCGGGCGACGCGCGCGTCGAGATCGTAGAGCGCGATGGTTTCCAGTTGCTCCGTCGTCTCGCGCAGCTTGGTGCACAGATAATGGATGATCGCCTGCGCGGCGGTGGGGTTGCGGGAGATGAGATCGAGGAAGTCGCGCTTGGCGATGACATAGCCTTCCGTCGCCACGGCCGCGGTGGCGTCCGCCGAGCGCGGCTGGCCGTCGAGGATCGCCATTTCGCCGAGCACCGCGCCGGGTTCAAGCTGGCGCAGCGACAGTTCCTTGCCCTGCGGCGTGATGAGGGAGAGCTTGATGCGGCCGGAAACGAGCACGATGAGATAGGTGCCTTCGTCGCCGCGCTGGAAGATCACCGCACCGGCCGGCCACTTGCGATAGGTCGCAATGCCGGCGATCTCGCCGATCGTTTCCTTGCTGAACCCCTCGAAAATCGGAAAAGAACGCCAGAACGCGGCACTCTTGTTGATCTCGTTCATATCCGGTTTCCCCCGGCCGCCGATACAGGGCGCCGCTCGGGCGAAATCTTCGCCCAGCCGCCGGGCGCTTGCAACAGAAAAGAACGGAGCGTTTCGGGGCTTACTGGCAGATGCGGACGCGCTTGGTGACCGAGCGGCCATAGGCGTCGGCGGTGCGGACGCGCTTGGTGATGCAGTTCTGCTGGTAATGGCCGTAATAGCCTTCGCCATAGCTGTTGCCCGCATGGCCGGAAGAGGTGAAGGCGAGGGAGGCGGCGGCAAGGGCAAGGGCGAGAAGGGTGTGGCGCATGACGTCTCCGGCGGGAAGGCGGGGTGGGATGAGCCCTTGTCGCATGGCGGGGTCGTTCATTCTGTTCCATCGGGAACAGGTGTTGTTCACTAATAGCGAACGATCTGTCTTCTGATCGGCCGTCTAGTTTGACGGCGGGAAGCTGATATCTCTTTGCCACCACAAACGCTTGAAGCCTCAGGAGCTTTTTTCATGCAACAGAACGCCGTCGTCCTCGTCGGACGCATCCTCCTCGCCCTCATGTTCATCACCGCCGGCTATCCGAAGCTGATCGATCCGTCGGGCACCGCCGGCATGATCGCCGGTGCAGGCCTTCCGGCCGCCACCGCGCTCGCTTATCTCGCAGGCATCTTCGAACTCGTCGCCGGCCTCTTCGTGCTCGTCGGTTTCCAGACCCGCATCGCCGCCTATCTTCTCGCTGCCTTCAGCGTCTTCACCGCCTTCGTCTTCCACAGCGGCCCGATCGCCATCCCGGATTTCCCGGAAGGCGCCAATGGCCTGCTTACCGTCTTCAACGGCCTGATGATGTGGAAGAACATCACCATTGCCGGCGGCTTCCTCGTGCTCGCCGCCTTCGGCCCGGGCTCCATCTCGCTCGACGCCCGCCGCGGCGCCGCCTGAGCCGGACCGACCTCCGATCCTTCAGAAACCCTCTCCGGTCCGCCGGGGAGGGTTTTTCGTTGCCGGAACGCTGGAAAGCCGCCGCTCTTGCTGCTATGCGCAGGCAAGACAGTCATGCGGGAGATGCCGATGTTTTCCAATTCATTTCCGGACCGAAACGTGATGGCGGAGCTGATGGCCCGCATGCTCTGGGAGATCAAGGCGGTGCATTTCCGCCCGGAAGAGCCCTACAAGCTGGCCTCCGGCATGGCCTCCCCGGTCTACATGGATTGCCGCAAGCTGCTGTCCTATCCGCGCATCCGCTCGGCGATCATGGATTTCGCCGCCGCGACCATCACGCGCAATGCCGGCTTCGAGCGCTTCGACGTCATCGCCGGCGGCGAGACGGCGGGCATTCCCTTTGCCGCACTGCTCGCCGACCGCCTCGGCCTGCCGATGATCTATGTGCGCAAGAAGCCGAAGGGCCATGGCCGCAACGCGCAGATCGAGGGCGTGATGCCGGAAGGCGCGCGCGTGCTGGTCATCGAGGATCTCGTCACCGTCGGCGGCTCGATGTTCACCTTCATCGAGGCGATCCGTGCGGCCGGTGGCGTCGTCGACCATGGCATGTCGCTCTTCTACTACGGCATCTTCAAGGAAGCCGAGGCACGCTATGCCAACGGCGGCGTCAAGCTGCACCACATCGCCACCTGGCGTGACGTGCTGGCCGTCGCCCGTCAGGAAAAGCTGTTCGACGATGCGACGCTCGCCTCCGTCGAAGCCTTCTTCGATGCGCCGCTCGTCTGGTCGGCCGCCCATGGCGGCGTGGCGGAACTGCCGACCGCGTAAAAACCGCTGGCGCTTTGGGTGACATTCGTTTAAATCGATTGAAATCTGGCTGGAGGAACGTTGATGATCCTGTGTTGTGGTGAAGCGCTGATCGACATGCTGCCGCGGACAACGACGCTCGGCGAGGACGCCTATGCGCCCTATGCCGGCGGGGCGATCTTCAACACGGCGATCGCGCTTGGCCGCCTCGGCGTGCCCACGGGTTTCTTCACCGGCCTCTCCGACGACATGATGGGCGACATCCTGCGTAAGACGCTGGGTGAAAGCGGCGTCGACTACAGCTATTGCGCAACGCTCTCGCGCCCCACCACCGTCGCCTTCGTCAAGCTGGTGAACGGCCATGCGACCTATGCCTTCTACGACGAGGGCACCGCCGGTCGCATGATCACCGAGGCCGAGCTTCCGGTGCTCGGCGCGGATTGCGAGGCGCTGCATTTCGGCGCCATCAGCCTCATCCCGGAACCCTGCGGCTCGACCTACGAGGCGCTGTTGATGCGCGAGCACGACAAGCGCGTGATCTCGCTCGACCCGAACATCCGTCCCGGCTTCATCAAGGACAAGGACGCGCATATGGCCCGCATCCGCCGCATGGCGGCCAAGGCCGATATCGTGAAGTTCTCCGACGAGGACCTTGCCTGGTTCGGCCTCGAGGGGGATGAGGATGCGCTGGCCCGCTACTGGCTGCACCACGGCGCCAAACTCGTCGTCGTCACGCGTGGCGCGGAGGGCGCGGTCGGCTATACCGCCGGCCACAAGGTCACGGTGCCGAGCGAGCGTGTGACGGTGGTCGATACGGTCGGCGCCGGCGACACGTTCGATGCCGGCGTGCTCGCTTCGTTGAAGATGCAGAACCTGCTCACCAAGGAGCAGGTCGGCAGGCTGAGCGAGGAGCAGATCGCCAGGGTTCTGGCGCTTGGCGCCAAGGCCGCCGCCGTCACGGTCTCCCGCGCCGGCGCCAATCCGCCCTGGGCAAAGGAAATCGGCCTCGGCTGAGGCTCTGCCCGAACGGGCGACCGCCTTCATTCGCCTGTCATCGCCGCATGGTCAAAGGGGCCATGCTCGATCACGCCACCTCAGATTCGTTCGTCCCCGACCGGCCGGATGGCCGGGCGCCCACCATTCTCGTCGTCACGGATGCCTGGCGGCCGCAATTGAACGGCGTCGTCCACACGCTGGAGGAACTGGCCCGCTCCATGGCGGAAGAGGGCGTCGACGTCGTCTTCCTGACGCCGGAGAAGTTCGCGACCATCCCGCTGCCGTCCTATCCGGAAATCCGCCTCGCCATCGCATCGAGCCGCAAGGTGCTGGCCGAGATCGAGGCCGTCGCGCCTGACTACATCCACATCTCCACGGAGGGGCCGCTCGGCATGGCGGCGCGGCGCGCCTGTCTCAAGCGCCGGCTGCCCTTCACCACGGCCTATCACACGCGTTTTCCCGAATTCATCAGCGCGCGTCTGCCCATACCGGAAAGCCTGAGTTACTGGTGGCTGCGGCGCTTTCACAATTCCGGCGAAGGCATGATGGTGGCCACCAAGTCGCTCGGCGCGGAAATGGCGGCGCGCGGCTTCGTGCGCATCAAGCGCTGGTCGCGCGGGGTGGATACGAAACTGTTCGATCCGGCGAAGCGCCGCGATCTCGGCCTGCCGCGGCCGATCTTCCTCAATGTCGGGCGCGTCGCGGTGGAAAAGAACCTGCCGGCCTTCCTCGCGCTCGACCTGCCGGGCAGCAAGGTCGTCGTCGGCGACGGGCCGGACCTTGCCATGCTGCGCCAGCGTTATCCCGACGTGCATTTCCTCGGCCGCAAGGTGGGCGAGGACCTGGCGTCGATCTATGCCTCCGCCGACGCCTTCGTCTTTCCGAGCCGCACGGACACCTTCGGCAATGTGATGCTGGAAGCCCTGGCAAGCGGCGTTCCCGTCGCCGCCTTCCCGGTCACCGCCCCGCGCGACGTGCTGGGCGAGGGCGGCGTGCTCTCGGAAGATCTGCGGGCGGCGGCGCTTGCCGCGCTCGATATCCCGAAGGACGTCGCCCGTGGCCGCGCCATGGCCTATAGCTGGCGCGCCTGCGCCCGCGAGTTCTTCGGAAACCTGACCCGCGTGCCGCGCGATGCGTTCGCGGCACGCCGTCTCAGCCTGCGCTGAGCGCTTTCGCCAGGTCTATTACCTGGCCGCCTTCAGCAGTGCCGCGACGAGACCCGCCGTCGAGGAATCGTGCCCGGCCGCGCTCTCCTTGCCCTCGACGACCGGAAGCAGGCCGGTCGCCAGTTCCTTGCCAAGCTCCACGCCCCACTGGTCGAAGGAGTTGATGTTGAAGAGCGCGCCCTCCACGAAGACGCGGTGCTCGTAGAGCGCGATCAGCCGGCCGAGCGCGAAGGGCGTCAGGCTGTCATAGGTCATGGTGATCGACGGCCGGTTGCCGGAGAAGACGCGGTGCGGCGCGATCCTGTCGGCCTTCGCTTCGTCCATGCCCTTGGAGGTGAGCTGTGCCTTGGCCTCTTCCAGCGTGCGACCCTTCATCAGCGCTTCCGACTGCGCAAGGCAATTGGCGATGAGCAGCTGGTGCTGGTGGCGTAGCGCCTTCTCGTGGCCGTTCGCCGCGATCATGAATTCGGTCGGAATGACCGAGGTGCCCTGGTGAATGAGCTGGTAGAAGGCGTGCTGGCCATTGGTGCCGGGCTCGCCCCAGACGACCGGGCCGGTCTTGCCCTCGACCGGCTTGCTGTCGATGGTCACGGACTTGCCGTTCGATTCCATGTCGAGCTGCTGGAGGTAGGCCGGGAAGCGCGACAGGCGCTGGTCATAGGGCAGGATGGCGCGCGAAGGGTAGTTCAGCACGTTGCGGTGATAGTAGCCGATGAGACCGAGCAGCATCGGGATGTTCTGCCGGATCGGCGCCTCGCGGAAATGTCTGTCGATGGCATGGCCGCCGGAAAGGAATTCGGCGAAGTCCGCCTTGCCGATGGCAATCATAAGCGGCAGGCCGATGGCCGACCAGATCGAATAGCGTCCGCCGACCCAGTCCCAGAAGCCGAAGACGCGGGCCGCGTCGATGCCGAAGGCCGCGACCTTGTCGAGCGCCGTCGAGACCGCGCAGAAATGGTGGCCGACGGCCGCCTCGCCCAGCGCATCGGCGATGAATTTGCGCGCCGTCGCGGCATTGGTCATCGTCTCGATGGTGGTGAAGGTCTTGGAGGCGACGATGAACAGCGTCGTCTCTGCATCCACCAGCTTCAGCGTGTCGGCGATATGGGCGCCGTCGATATTGGAGACGAAGTGCAGCCGCGGGCCGTCATGGAAGGGGGCGAGCGCCAGCGTCGCCATGACCGGGCCGAGATCCGAACCGCCGATGCCGATATTGACGACGTCGGTGATCGCCTTGCCCGTCGCGCCCTTCAGCGCGCCGGAGCGGATGTTTTCGGCGAAGTCGCCCATCGCCGAGAGAACGGCGTTGACGTCGGGCATCACATCCTTGCCGTCGACCAGGACGGGCGTGTTGGCGCGATTGCGCAGCGCCGTGTGCAGCACCGCGCGCTCTTCCGTGATGTTGATGATCTCGCCGGCGAACATGGCGTCGCGCTTCTTCTCGACGCCGGCGTCCCTGGCCAGCGCTTCCAGTGCGTCGAGCACGGCGTCGTTCACCGCGCATTTGGAATAGTCGAAGAGGAAATCGTCGAATGTGGTGCTGTAGCGGGAGAACCGCGCGGGATCGGCCGCGAAGGCGCCCCGTATGTCTGTGGCGTTGGTATCGCGGACGATGGATTTCAGCTTATCGACAAGCGCGTTCATCGGCGTCTTCCCTGGCTTTGGACGATGCCCTAGCTAGTCGCTTTGGCACGCCCAAATCAAGACCGCAAACGCCATATGGCGAAAAAATTAAATCGGTTTAACCGGGGCTGCGTTCAGCCCCGCAGGTCCTTGCGCAGGATCTTGCCGACGTTGGATTTCGGCAGCTCCGTGCGGAATTCGACGAATTTCGGCCGCTTGTAGTTGGTGAGGTTGGCGGCGCAATGCGCCTTCACGTCGGCCTCCGTCAGGGCCGGGTCCTTCTTCACCACGAAGAGTTTCACCGCCTCGCCGGAATGCTGGTCCGGCACGCCGATCGCCGCGCATTCCAGGATGCCGGGATGGGACATCGCCACCTCTTCCACCTCGTTGGGGAAGACGTTGAAGCCGGAGACGAGGATCATGTCCTTCTTGCGGTCGACGATCTTGGTGTAGCCCTCGGCCGTCATGAAGCCGATGTCGCCGGAGCGGAAGAAGCCGTCGGGCGTCATCACCTTGGCCGTCTCGTCCGGGCGCTGCCAGTAGCCGGCCATGACCTGCGGGCCGCGGATGCAGATCTCGCCGACCTCGCCGAGCGCCAGCGTACGGCCCTCGTCGTCGCGGATCTCGATATCGGTGGAGGGCAGCGGCAGGCCGATCGTGCCGGTGAATTCCGGCTTGTCGAAACGGTTGGCGGTGGCGACCGGCGAGGTCTCCGAGAGGCCGTAGCCTTCGGTGATGGCGCAGCCCGTCATCTTCTGCCAGCGTTCGGCGACCGGGCGCTGCACCGCCATGCCGCCGCCGAGCGTCAGCACGAGCTCGGAGAAATCGAGCTTGGCGAAGTCGGGATTGTTCATCAGCGCGTTGAACAGCGTGTTGAGGCCCGGGAAGATGTGGGTGCGGATCTTCGCCAGTTCCTTGACGAAGGCCGGGATGTCGCGCGGATTGGCGATCAGCACGTTGTGGCCGCCGAGCGCGATGCCGGCGAGCCCGTTCACCGTCAGGGCGAAGATATGGTAGAGCGGCAGCGCGCAGACGAAGGTGAGCTGGTCCGGCCGCTTCTTGATGCGGAAGGTCGGCTCGATCCACAGCTTGATCTGCTCCATGTTGGAAAGCAGGTTCGAATGGGTCAGCGTCGCGCCCTTGGAAACGCCCGTCGTGCCGCCGGTATATTGCAGGAAGGCGGTGTCGGAGGGAACGATGGCGGTCGGCTTGACGGTGCCGCGCGCGCCCTCGGCCATCACCTGCTTGAAGGCGATGTGTCCGGGCAGCGACCAGGCCGGCACGAGCTTCTTGACCTTGCGCACGACGAAATTGACGATCAGGCCCTTGAGACCCAGCATGTCGCCCATCGTGGTGACGACGACGTGCTTGACGGCGGTGCGCGCGACGACCTGCGCCACCGTGCCGGCAAAATTCTCCAGAACGAACAGCGCCTTGGCGCCGGCGTCCTTCAGCTGGTGTTCGAGTTCGCGCGGCGTATAGAGCGGGTTGACGTTCACCACGACGAGCCCGGCGCGCAGGATGCCGAAGATGATCACCGGGTTCTGCAGGATGTTCGGCATCATGACCGCGACGCGGTCGCCCTTTTCCAGCCCCCGTGCCTGGAGCCAGGCGGCGATGGCGCGCGAGGCGGCCTCGAAATCGCGGAAGGTCAGCGTCTTGCCCATGCTGGTGAAGGCGGGACGGTCGGCGAACTGGGCGCAGCTGCCTTCCACCAGCGCGCCGATGGACGGATGGCCGAGCGGTGCGATCTCGCTGGCCATGCCCTCGGGATAGGAGGCGGTCCAGAAACGGCCGGACGGCTGCGTGGAAGGGTGCGTCTCAGTGACCGACATAGGGGCTCCTCCTCGTTGGGCGCGGGCATCGTCCGTCCCGCCGGCATCGGCAGGTCCTCCAACCGTCCGATGCGGACAAGATGATGCTTTTGACGGGCGCCATCAAGAGCCATCGCTATATTACATTGACGTAAACGTCAACAATCTGCCGCGTTCCCCGGCATGGGTTTCGGCGCGTCGCGGATTTCTGACCGCCTGCGACGTCTCAGCGCGCCTTTGCCCAAAAAACCGCGTATATGTTTAACATTCCTCGCGTACATCATAAGTAGGGGTCCGACCGGGGGCGCCGGTTTCAGGAGTTGGTGAGTTGCTGCATTCGGAACATCGCAGAAGTGAACCGCGCTTTCTCGGCGCAGCCCGCCAGACGGGCGCCGCGATTCTGTCGCCGATCTCGGTGGCGCGCTGGCTTCTTGTCCTTGTGGTCCTTGCGGGCATCTACTTCTTCCACGGTTTCCTTGTTCCGGTCCTTGCCGCTCTCGTCATCGCCTTTGCGAGTTGGCCGCTCTATTCCCGCCTTCTGACGCGGGTGAACGGCCGGCGAACGCTTGCCGCCTCCATCGCCATCCTCTTCATCCTCGGCTTCATCGTCGGCCCGGTCGTCTTTGCCGCCACCTATGCCAGCCACGAGATTCGCGACTGGATCGGCTGGGCCGTGGAAACGAACCGCACCGGCGCCGCGACGCCGGACTGGATCCGCGTGCTGCCGGTCATCGGCGGCTGGCTGGACATGCAGTGGACGCGCTTCCTCGATCATCCCGGCGCCATCGGCGAACTGACGCAGGTCGTCAGCGGCGCCAATATCGGCAATATCTACCGTGTCGCGCTGGCGGCCGGCGGCAAGGCCTTCAATCTGCTGCTCGCCGCGCTCTTCATGCTGATCGCGCTCTTCTTCATCTATCGCGACGGCATTTCCTTCGCAGCGCAGGTCGACCGCCTCGGCGAGCGCATCCTGCCGACGCGCTGGGAGCGGTTCTCCCGCATCGTGCCGGCGACGATCAGCTCCACGGTAACGGGCATGACGCTGATCGCCATCGGCGAAGGCATCGTTCTAGGCGTCGCCTACTGGGTCGCCGGCGTGCCCTCCGCCGTCACGCTCGGCGTGCTCACCGGCGTCATGGCGCTCTTCCCCGGCGGTGCGCCGCTCTCCTTCACGCTGGTCTCGATCTATCTCGTCTCCAGCGGCTCCCTTTTCGCGGGTATCGCCCTGCTTACCTGGGGTTCGGTGGAACTCTTCATCGTCGACAAGACGCTGCGCCCGCGCCTCGTCGGAGGCCCGATCAAGCTGCCCTTCCTGCCAACCTTCTTCGGCCTCATCGGCGGCGTGAAGACGATGGGTTTCCTCGGCCTCTTCATCGGCCCCGTCCTCATGGCCCTTCTCGTCGCCATCTGGCGCGAATGGATCCGCGATCTCGAAACCACCGACTCGGCCCCGACGATCATTCTCGATCCGCATGCCGAGCCGTCGGCGCGGGCCGAACCGGAGCGCAACGTCGGCTGAGGGCGTCAGCCCTCGGCGCAGTCGCGAGCGAAACGGTCCAGGAAGATGCGGATTTCCGCAAGAGCCGCCGGCGCGGACAGCCGGTCCGCGATCTCCTCTGGAGACAGCGCCATCAGGCGGAAACGCAGGAACAGATCCGCATTGAAGCGCGCGCTGACCGTGCCGAGCACGATGCGCATCTGCTCCAGCATGTCGTCGCCGCGATGCGAGGCATGGGCAAGCACGATCGGCTTGCTCACCAGCTCCTCGCGCGACACCAGCCAGTCGATCGCATTCTTCATGCCGCCGGGGATCGACCGGACATATTCGGGACTGGAGATGATGAGCCCGTCCGCCCGCGCCACCGCATCGGCAAGGGCGGCCACGACGCCCGGTAGCGCCTCGCCTTCGAGGTCGGGCGAAAAGACCGGCAGGTCCCCGATCCGGTCAAAGAGCGTGATCGTATGGTCAGGCCCCGCCGCATTCTGCAGCGCCCGCAGCATGGCCGTGTTGGTGGACGCCTGACGGGCGCTTCCGGAGATTGCCAGGAATTTCATGGCGCAGGAATGCGCGTGGCCGGTTGGCAGGTCAAGAGGACGGCGGGCAATGGAGGCCCGGCCATCCATCGCATTAAGGACGTATTGACCCAAGTTTCGCTTTTCGTCGGACCGTCAGCTTCCGTAACTGCCTTTCAAGTTTTGCCTCCTACCGTCAGGCAATGATCCGGAAGTTCGTTCGACACCTGCTTTTGCCCTCCGCCCTCTGCTTCGCGATTCTCGTGCTGCAGGGCATGGCACAGCTGTGTGCGGCGCAAAGTCTGGAAACCCGCAGCCTGTGCTGGAAATCCGGCGCCATATCGGACGACCTTGCCGCGGCCGCCCTCGCATCCGGGGGCTGGCACTGCGAAGACCGGATCTATTCGCTCGAAGGCGAACGCGTGCTGCTGCGTTTCGAGATAAGTCCGGAGACGGCTCTCCCCCAGTATCTCTACTCCAGGCGAAGCGCGCTTTCGGCCGTGCACGTGCTGTCCGTCGACGGCGACGGCGGGGTTCACCAGAGCTCGATATCCGCAGGCGACATTTCCAGCGCGCAAAGCGGCGGATACTTCAAGGTTCCGCTTCCCGGCATGACAGACAAGACGAAACGGGTCGTTGCCGCATTCGATCTGCCCAGTCACAAGATGACGCTGGAGAAAGCCTATCTGGGGCCGTCAGACCTGCCTTTGGGGCAGGGCAACGTGCGTTCGCTGATCCTCCTTGCGGCACTCGCCGGAATGCTGTCCATGCCGCTTCTTTTCAATGCGGCGTTCTACAGGATCCTGCGTGAGCCCTTTGTGCTCTGGCACTCCATGCTGACCATCTCCCTGCTCGCGACAATCCTCGTGTCCTCGGGGCTCGCGGTTGCTCTCTTCGATCCGGCAGCGATGACGCTGAGCTGGATGACCACGGTCATCTTCGGCCTGACCGTCGCCTTCGGGGCCATGTTCACGCACAGCTTCATCGAAGCGGACTGCCTGCACCCGATCTTGCGCCGGGCGTTGCTCTGGTGCGCCGCCTGGGCGGTTTTCCTGGGCGTCTTTCACGCTGCCTTCCCCTTCGTGGGCCGTGCCGTCCAGTCCACCCTCTACACGGCGGCCTTCGCCCCGATCATCGCGGTTTTCGTCCTATCCCTCATCAGCGCGCTTCGCCGGGGCAGCCGGGCGGCGAAGTTCCAGGTGATCGGTTATCTGCCGATGACGATGGCCGGTCTGGTGCGCCTGGCCACGGGCGTCGTGCCCGGATTGCACAGCAACGATGCCATGCTTCTGTTCTATGTTGGCTGCGCATGCGAAGTCCTGTTCACCACGCTGGGCGTCGCAGACCGCTTCATGGCGATCCGGCGCCAGAGGGATCATGCCCGCTTCGAGGCGGACATGCTCGAGCGCCTGTCGGAAAGAGACGCCTTGACGGGACTGCTGAACCGGCGGGCAATGGAACGCGATTTCGAGACGCTCCGCGCTGAGGGCTACGGCACCATTGCCGTGCTCGACCTCGATCACTTCAAGTCGATCAACGATACGCAGGGACATCTGGTCGGCGACCGTGTCTTGAAGGCGGTGGCCGAAGCGCTCCGATCCGATGAAAACGTTCAGGCGTTCCGTCTTGGCGGCGAAGAATTTGTCCTGCTTGTCCGCGGTAAGGACCATGAGGCCGGGGAGCGGGCAGAGCGCCGGCGCCAGGCGATCTCCGCCATCGTCGGCAACGCCGTTCCCGGGCTTGGCAAACCGGTGACCGCCAGCATGGGCATGATTCACGCGAGGGCGGATGTCGGCCTGGGCTTTGCCGAACTCTACGAGAGGGCCGACAAGCTGCTCTACGATGCCAAGCAGGCCGGACGGAATCGCACCGTAACCGCATCGATGCGAAACGCCCGGAGCGATGCGCTTGCACGCAGTGACGCAACCGGCGCGCCTATGCCCGCTGTTGGCAGCCCGATGGCGCCGACGCAGATGGCGAGCTGAATTTCAGGCTGTGTCGCCGGGCGCATCAGCGCTGCCCTCCACCGAGGGCAGGAAAGCATCGTCGCAGGCGCGCAGTCGCGGATGGAACTGGCGCTGACATCCACGCATTCTCCCTCAAAGGGAGATCGGATATGGCAAAACCCGACAACACGATCACGTCTTCGCCAGGTGTCGAAGACCCTCACCCCGGCAGCATCTCTGACGGAACGCATCCCGCGGCACGAAAGCACAAGCTGCCAAAACCCACTCAAACCACCGATGCGGTCGAACGCGTTTCTGGGACGGGTGACAGGCCCGACCTCAAGGAAGGGCGGACGCGGGTCAACAGAGAAGCGCCGAGGCATCCAAACAAAGCGGCCTACGGATCGTGAGAGGCGCACTAAGCTTCGCGCCCGGCTGCTCTAACCTGTCTCGGAGCCTCTGGACGTGCCCTTGCCACGATCCGGATCACGTCTGCTGCGCGAGCATCAGACCTGAGCGGCAATTCCCGGGAAGCGCAAAACGGGACGCTCGCCCAAGGCGCTGATTTTTCTGGTTCTGGAGAAGTGGTGCCGCTTAGGTGACTCGAACACCTGACCCCATCATTACGAATGATGTGCTCTACCGACTGAGCTAAAGCGGCCTCTGAACGGTCCCGAAGCATGTCGGGACCGGAATGGGTGCGCTGATAACCGCAATGGACGGAGATTTCAAGCGCGGAGTTTCAACTTCCGCATTTTTCCTGTGCGGTGCAGCGAGGAAGACGGGTCAACCGGCGGTGATGCGGGCCTTGGCGGCAGCATATTCGCGCTCCATCCGGGCGACGAGGTCCGCGACGGGGGCGATTTCCTTGATGGCGCCGATGCCCTGGCCGCAGCCCCAGATGTCCTTCCAGGCTTTCGCGCCGGTCGTTGCCTTTTCGAAGTCCATCTTCGACGGATCCGCTTCGGGCAGATGATCCGGATCCATGCCGGCGGCGGCGATGGAGGGCTTCAGATAATTGCCGTGGATGCCGGTAAAATAGTTGGAATAGACGATGTCGGCGGCGGCGCTGTCGACGATCATCTGCTTGTAGGCTTCGCTAGCCCGGGCCTCCGTCGTCGCGATGAAGGGGGAGCCGATATAGGCCATGTCTGCACCCATCGCCTGGGCGGCGAGGACCGCGCCGCCCGTCGCGATGGCGCCGGAGAGCAGCAGCGGGCCGTCGAACCACTCGCGGATTTCCTGAATCAGCGCGAAGGGCGAAAGCGTGCCGGCATGGCCGCCCGCACCGGCGGCAACGGCGATCAGGCCGTCGGCACCCTTGCGGATCGCCGAATTGGCGTGGCGGTTGTTGATGACGTCATGCAGCACGATGCCGCCATAGGAGTGGATCGCGGCGTTCACTTCCGGCACGGCGCCGAGCGAGGAGATGACGACGGGCACCTTGTATTTCACGCACATCATCAGGTCGTGTTCCAGCCGCGTGTTGGAGCGGTGGACGATCTGGTTGACGGCGAAGGGGGCGGCGGGGCGATCCGGGTTCTTCGCATCGTGCGCGGCAAGGCCCTCGGTGATTTCCGCCAGCCACTCGTCGAGCTGGGATTCCGGCCGCGCATTCAGCGCCGGAAAGGCGCCGATGACGCCGGCCTTGCATTGTGCGAGGGTCAGCGCGGGGTGCGAGACGATGAAGAGCGGCGCGCCGACGACGGGCAGGCGCAGCTTGTCCTTGAGGATCGCGGGCAGGGCCATGGCGGAAATCCAGTCTTTTGACGTTTACGAAAACGTCAAAACAATAGCAGCGGGATTTCCGTCTGAAAAGGGGCGCGACGGCGGTGATTCGAGGGAATGCTCGCACGAGTCGGTATGATCTTGCGGTCGCCTCGCGCGCGCCGGCATGCAGAGCGCCTTGGGGGAGGCGGAAAAGCCTGGCGGCAGCCGCGCTCCGCTTATCCCCGGTGAAGCACGGCAGTTTCGGCGGCAAGGCTTGCGCAATTTCCCGGCAAACGTTACGCAAAAACTAACAAAAGCCGGAAAGTAGGGCTCTTTCCACAGAAGTATCGTCGCCGCCGGGGTTCGGCGGCTCCCGCAGAAGGGTCGGATGTGAGCGGACTGGAAACGGCAATCAGGAACGCGCTGGCGCGCTCGGAGCGCGCCAATGCCGAAGTTCGGGCGCGCATCTACCAGTCGGCGCGCAATGCGCTGGAGGCGGGCCTGCGCAAGCAGGAGGTCAACGATCCCGAGACGATCACCGCGCAGCGCCACCGTCTGGAAGCGACCATTCATCAGATCGAGTCCGAGGAACGCGCGCAGATCGCTGCGACCGCACGCGACGTCCGCGTGGAGCCGGTGGTCGAGGTGCGGCCGGAACCGGTGCTGCGCGCCGAGCGCGACGTGCGCCCGGAAAGGGATGCCCGCCCCGAGCCGACGATCGACGCCGAGCCGCGGATGGACGCGGAGCGGACGCCCGCTGCGGCAAGCCATATCGGCGCCATCAGGCCCGACCGCGAGGATGGCTTTGCCGCCGGCGCCGCCCCCGTATCCGAAAAGAACGCCACGGCCAGCCAGGCATCGGATTTCCGCCCGGAGCGGGTCGCCAAGGCGCGCAAGCGCCGGGGCCGCCTGTTCTCCTTCCTGCTGGTCGTTGCGACGCTGATCGCGGCCTTCGGCGCGCTGGCCTGGTGGGTGCAGACGAGCGGGCTGCTCGACGATTTGCAGAACGCGGACGATTCCACGCCGCCGGCCCGCGTTTCCGGCGAGGATTTCTCCGGCGAAGACCCGATCAAGAAGGCGCTCGATACCCAGAGCCGCTTCTCCTCCGACTGGCGCGCGGTGTTCTCGCCGGGCGATACGGCCAAGCTTTCGGCAAGCGCCGCCGGCCGGTTCGAATCCATCAGCACCAGCGAAGGCCCCGCCGTGCGCGTCACCTCCACCGATGCGGATCGCGACGGCGCGGTGCGCATCGAGGTTTCGCCCGACGTGCTTGGGGAAATGGGCGGCAAGACCTCGACGGTGGCGCTGACCGTGCAGGCGGCCGGCGACAAGCCGGTGCAGGTGGCCGTCGATTGCGACTTCTCCACCATGGGCGGTTGCGGGCGCCACCGGTTCACGGTGTCGGAGCGCACGGACATCCTGTTCCAGGTGGAATTCGACCGCTCGCTCTCGCCGAGCGAACCGGGTCATCTTCTGCTCAACAGCGACATCACCGGCGGAAGCGGCAGCATCAATCTCTACGCTGTCCGCATCCTGCCGGGCGAATGAGCCGGCGTCCTATTTGAGAAAGCCCGGTCCCGAGCCGACGATCTTGTCGTCGATCTCGCCGATCGCCTTCTTGTCCTTGCCCTCGTAGTCGAGCGTCTTCAGGATGTGACGGATGAGATTGATGCGCGCGCGGCGCTTGTCGTTGGCGTGGATCACCGTCCAGGGCGCGTGGTCCGAATGGGTCTCTTTCAGCATGCGGTCGCGCTTGTCGGAATAGTCGCCCCACTTGTTCAGCGCCGCGATATCCATCGGGGAAAGCTTCCAGATCTTTAGCGGGTCGTGCCGGCGGTCGTGGAACCGTTTCAGCTGCATCTCGCGGCCGGTGTCGAGCCAGAACTTGAAGAGATGGATATCCTCCGAGGTGATCATCTTCTCGAAGCGCGGCGTTTCCTTGAGGAACTTCTCGTATTGCTCCGGCGTGCAGAAGCCCATGACCGGCTCGACGCCGGCGCGGTTGTACCAGGAGCGGTCGAACAGCACGAATTCGCCGGCGGTCGGGAAGGTCGCGACATAGCGCTGGAAATACCATTGGCCGCGCTCGGTCTCGGTCGGCTTGGTCAAGGCCACGATGCGGGCGGAACGCGGGTTCATGTAGGACATGGTGGCGTGGATCGCGCCGCCCTTGCCGGCGGCGTCGCGCCCCTCGAAGACGGCCATGATGCGCTTTCCGGTCTTCTGCTGCCAGAACTGCACCTTCACCAGCTCGATCTGGAGCAGCTTGAGGGTCTTCTCGTAGTCCTTGTTGTCCAGCTTCTTGTCGTAGGGGTAGTCGCCGGAGCCGAAGGCCTTCTCCTCGATCCAGTCGGGAAGCACCGGATCGTCGATGTCGAACACCCGCTTCTTGCCGTGGATATCCAGTTCCACAGCCCGGCTTTCAGCCTTTTCCGCCATCGCTTGTTCCTCTTCAGGCCATCTGACTTTCCGCAGAGGTGGCCACAACCGGATTGCGAATTCAAGCGCGCCGTGAAAAACATGTCATGAAGCCGCGCTATCCATCGGGAATCGGTGGAGGCGTGGAGGACGATGATGCTTGCAAGGGAATGGGTGGCGGTGGCGGATCAGCGGACAGGCCTCGGCTGGCTGGCGACGCAACTGTGGGGCGAACGGGTTCTCATCGCTTCGGCCGTTTTCGTCGGCTTCATGATGTGGCTTGCCGGCCTTCATCTCGGCTGGGTGTCCTTTGCGGTTCTCCTGCTCGTCATCGCCGGCCTGATGCGCCTGGAGCGGCGCGCGGCCGGAGCAGCTACGGCAAGAACCATGGCCGTGCCGGCGGCGCCCGTCGTCGAACCTGCGCCTGCAGCCGATGACCTGACCGCGATTTCGGCCGTGCTCGGCGCGCTCGATGCGCCGGCGCTGCTTGTATCGGCCCGTGAGACGGTCAAGCTTCAGAACCGCGCGGCGGAAGGCATTTTCGGCGCCATCCCGCAGGGCAGCGACCTTGCCGGCCGCATCCGTGCACCCGGCATCCTCGACATGGTGCGCGATGCTATCGGCTCCGGCCAGCCGCGCGAGACGGAACATGCCGAGCGGCTTCCCTCCGAGACGGTCTATGTGGTGCGCATCGCCCCGCTTGCCGGCCCCACCACCGAGCCGCTCTGGCTGCTGACCTTCCGCGACGTCTCGCAGGCCCGCCGCATCGACCGCATGCGCTCCGACTTCATCGCCAATGCCAGCCATGAGCTGCGCACGCCGCTCGCCTCGCTGCGCGGCTTCATCGAGACCCTGCAGGGACCGGCGAAGAACGACGTCAAGGCGCATGAACGCTTCCTCGGCATCATGCACGAGCAGGCGACCCGCATGAGCCGCCTCGTCGACGACCTCCTGTCGCTCTCGCGCCTTGAACTGCGCTCCAACCTTGTGCCCGACCAGACGGTGGATCTCGTGCCCCTGCTCGGCCATGTGCGCGACAGCCTGCAGCCGCTCGCCGGCGATCTCGGCGTCGAGATCGCGCTCGACCTGCCCTCGCACCCCGTCAGCGTTCCCGGCGACCGGGACGAACTGGTCGAAGTCTTCGAGAACCTGATCGAGAATGCCTGCAAATATGGCCAGGAAGGCAAGCGCGTCGACGTGACGCTGACCGGCGGGACCGAGGGCGTGCCGGCGGAGTTCAGCGTCACCGATTACGGCCCCGGCATTCCACCCGAGCACGTGCCGCGCATCACCGAACGTTTCTACCGGGTTAACGTCGAAGCGAGCCGGTCCAAGAAGGGCACAGGGCTCGGCCTTGCCATCGTCAAGCACATCCTCACCCGCCACAAGGCACGCCTCGTGGTGAAGTCCGAGGTGGGCAAAGGCACCGTCTTTACCGTCAAATTCTGACACAAAGGGCGGAGCTTCCGTCGTTTGGTTCGAAATAGTCGAGCAAATTCATGGGCTTGGTGTGTCACAAATGTTTCGTCAAAGTGACATAAAAGGGATGGCGATCGGGGTTTAGAGAAGGGCCGCCGGTCAACGGCAGAGAGCGCGAAAGGCGCGCTTTACACACACGTCCTCTTCGGGAGAACCCAGATGAAATCTCTTAAGCTCACTCTCGCGGCGCTCGTTGCTTCTGCCGCCTTCGCAGGCGTTGCCGTTGCGCGCGACCAGGTCCAGATCGCCGGCTCCTCCACCGTTCTTCCCTACGCCAAGATCGTCGCCGAGACGTTCGGCGAGACCTTCCCCGACTTCAAGACCCCGATCGTCGAATCCGGCGGCACGGGCGGCGGCCTGAAGGAATTCTGCAAGGGCGTCGGCCCGGAAACCCTCGACATCGCCAACGCATCGCGCGCCATGAAGGACAGCGAGATCGAAGCCTGCAAGGCTGCCGGCGTCACAGAGATCCAGGAAGTCAAGATCGGCTATGACGGCATCGTCTTCGCCACGGACGCCGGCAATGCCGACCTGAAGCTCGAGCCGAAGGATCTTTACCTGGCCCTCGCCGCTGAAGTCGTCGTCGACGGCAAGCTCGTCGCCAACCCCTACAAGAAGTGGTCGGAAGTCAACAAGGACCTGCCGGACGTCGAAATCGCCGCCTACATCCCGGGCGAAAAGCACGGCACCCGCGAAGTCTTCGACGAGAAGATGCTCGCTGCAGGCTGCAAGGCAACCGGCGCCGCTGACGTGATCAAGGCCGCTGTCGCCGACGAAAAGGAACAGCATGCCAAGTGCATCGCCGTTCGCAAGGACGGTCTGGCCGTCGACATCGACGGCGACTACACCGAAACGCTCGCCCGCATCGCCGCCAACAAGTCCGGCGTCGGCGTGTTCGGCCTTTCCTTCTACGAAAACAACGCCGACAAGCTGAAGGTCGCCACCGTCAGCGGCATCGTTCCGTCGACCGAAACGATCGCTTCCGGCGAATACCCGGTTTCCCGCCCGCTGTTCTTCTACGTCAAGAAGGCACATCTCGGCGTCATCCCGGGCCTCAAGGAATATGTCGAGTTCTTCACGAGCGACGACATGATCGGCCCCGACTCCCCGCTCGCTGAATACGGCCTCGTTCCGGCTCCGGACGCAGAGCGCGAAGAAGTCCGCAAGGCCTTCGTTGACGGCAAGATCATGTAATTTGCTTCGGCCGGCGCGGTTTTCGCGCCGGCCACTCCCTTTCGGGCGGTTGCGCCCACGTCCTGTTCCTCGACCGGGAACGGGGCGCCTGTCGAACGGTCGCGGCGAGCCACTGGGGCGCGCTCGAAGCACTGCCGGCAAAAGTCAGCACGCGGTTTTGCGTCCGGCATTGTGACAAACAAAATGACACCGCGGATGATCTCGCCGGGAGAATTTCCTCAATGAGTATTTCCCTTCTTCTGCTCATCGTCGCCGCCATCGGCGTCGTGGGCTATCTTATCGGCAGCTGGCGCGCCAACGCGCTTGCCGGCGGCAAGCTTTCAAACCTGCATTCTCGGCCGGGTTATTACGGCTCCTTCGTCGCCATCTGGGCCATGCTTCCGGCGGTCGTCGTCCTGTTCGTCTGGGTTATCGCAAGCCCGATGTATATCAGCTCGACCGTTCGCGCCGGCTTCCCCGAAGAGGTGAAGGCCGAGCCGCAGGCGACGCAGAACCTCAATTACAACATGATCAGCGCCATCGCCCGCGGCTTCAAGGTGCTGACGGGGGAAGAGCGCGAGGCCCTCTTCAAGGAGGGCGCGGCCGCCCGTGACATCCTGGCCGCCAAGGGCGTGCCGCTCGCCGCCGAGCCGGCGCCCTACATGCTGAAGTCCGCCGGCGACCTCAACCGCATGACGACGAACAGCAACACCTGGCTGTCGGTCGTTGCGGTTCTCACGGCCGCCGCCGGCGCCTTGCTCGCCTATCGCTCGATCACGCCGAGGTTCCGCGCCCGCAACCGCGTCGAAGGCGTGATGCTGGTCGGCCTGATCGCCGCCTCGTCGATCGCCATCCTGACGACGGTCGGCATCGTCACCTCGATGTTCACGGAAGCCGTGCACTTCTTCAACATGGTGCCGGCCTGGGAATTCTTCTTCGGCACGGTCTGGGATCCGCGCTTCGCCGCGGCGGGGGCGACGGCTTCGGCCGGCCAGTTCGGCCTGATCCCGTTGCTGGCCGGCACGCTCTATATCGGCCTCGTCGCCATGCTGGTCGCCGTGCCGGTCGGTCTCTTCGCCGCCATCTACATGTCGGAATATGCCTCGCGTCACGTTCGCTCGGTGGCCAAGCCGCTGCTCGAAGTGCTGGCCGGCATCCCGACCATCGTCTACGGCTTCTTCGCCCTTGTGACGGTCGGCCCGTTCCTGCGCGATATCTCCGCCCAGCTGAACGGTCTCGTCACCGGCAACTATTCCAACTTCATCCAGGCGCAGAGCGTTCTGACGGCCGGCTTCGTCATGGGCATCATGCTGATCCCCTACGTCTCCTCGCTGTCGGACGACATCATCACCGCCGTGCCGCGCGCCCTGCGTGACGGTTCGCTCGGCCTCGGCGCCACCCGTTCGGAAACGATCAAGCGCGTCATCCTGCCGGCCGCCCTGCCGGGCATCGTCGGCGCTCTGCTGATGACCGCCTCGCGCGCCGTCGGCGAAACCATGATCGTGGTGCTGGCCGCCGGCGTTGCCGCCCGCATGCAGCTCAATCCCTTCGAGCCGATGACGACGGTGACGGTCAAGATCGTCAACCAGCTGACGGGCGACCTCGAATTCACCTCGCCTCAGACGCTGGTGGCTTTCGCGCTCGGCATCACGCTGTTCTTCATCACGCTTTGCCTCAACATCTACGCCCTCTACATCGTGCGCAAATACCGGGAGCAGTACGAATGAGCCAGGTTTCCACCAGCCCTTCGATGGCCGCCCTTGGCGTTTCCGCCAAGCCGGAGCGCCGCGATATCGGCCTTGGCCGCCGCTACGCCGCCGAACGCCGTTTCCGCTTCTTCGGCATGGCCGCCATCGGCTTCGGTCTTCTCTTCCTGTTCCTGCTGCTGTTCTCGGTGGTCTCCAAGGGCTACACCGCCTTCCAGCAGTCGATGATCAGCATTCCGGTCGAGTTCTCGGAACAGATCATCGACAAGAACAACGAGCGCGCCACGAACCCGCAGAAACTGGTTTCGGCCAATTACCCGGTCGTCGCCCGCAATGCGCTCGCCAAGGTGCTCGGCGTCGACGAGAAGGATCGCGCCGGTCTCAAGGCCGTCAACGGCATGATTTCCGACAGCGTCCGCGTGCAGTTCCGCGACATGGTCGTTGCCGATCCGTCGATCATCGGCACCACGCAGACGGTGACGTTCCTCGCCCATGGCGATCTCGACTCGGCCTATAAGGGCCAGATCGACCTCTCCGTCGCGGAAGGCAACCGCAAGATCTCCGACAAGCAGGTCGGCTGGATGAACCAGCTTGCCGAAAGCGGCGCGCTTGCCAAGCATTTCAACACCGGCCTCTTCGTCAACGGCGCGTCGAGCCGTCCGGAAGCGGCAGGCGTCGGCGTCGCCGTGGTCGGCTCGCTCTACATGATGCTGATCGTGCTCGTGCTCTCGCTGCCCATCGGCGTCGCCGCCTCGATCTACCTGGAAGAGTTCGCTCCGAAGAACCGCTTCACGGACCTGATCGAGGTGAACATCAACAACCTCGCCGCGGTACCGTCCATCGTCTACGGTCTCCTGGGTCTTGCCGTCTTCGTCAACTTCGCGGGCTTCCCGCGCTCGGCGGCCCTCGTCGGCGGCCTGGTGCTGACGCTCATGACGCTGCCGACGATCATCATCGCGACCCGCGCCGCCCTGAAAGCCGTGCCGCCGTCGATCCGGTCGGCAGCCCTCGGCCTTGGCGCCTCCAAGATGCAGACCGTGTTCCATCACGTCCTGCCGCTCGCCATGCCCGGCATCCTCACCGGCACGATCATCGGCCTCGCCCATGCGCTTGGCGAAACCGCGCCACTGCTCCTCATCGGCATGGTCGCCTTCGTCGCCGACGTTCCGGCAACGCCGCTCGATCCCGCGACGGCCCTTCCGGTGCAGATCTACATGTGGGCGAACGAGGCCGAGCGCGCCTTCGTGGAGCGCACGTCGGGCGCGATCATCGTGCTCCTCATCTTCCTTATCCTCATGAATGTTGGCGCCATCCTGTTGCGCCGCCGTTTCGAACGGCGCTGGTAGAAGGACCGATCCTATGAACATGATGTCAGAAGCAGCAGTCGAGAAAGCGCTGGACAAGAAAATGAACGACATTTCCTACAAGATGATCGGCAAGGACGTTTCGGTCTATTACGGCGAGAAGCGCGCCCTCTACGACGTCAACCTGAATGTCCGTGAAAACACCGTGACGGCCCTCATCGGCCCGTCGGGCTGCGGCAAGTCGACCTTCCTGCGCACGTTGAACCGCATGAACGACACGATCGACGGCTGCCGCGTCACCGGCCGCATCACGCTCGACAGCGACGATATCTACGATCCGTCGATCGACGTCGTCGAACTGCGCGCCCGCGTCGGCATGGTCTTCCAGAAGCCGAATCCGTTCCCGAAGTCGATCTACGAAAACGTCGCCTACGGTCCGCGCATCCATGGCCTTGCCAGGACGAAGGCCGACATGGACGGCATCGTCGAGTCGAGCCTGCAGAAGGCCGGCCTGTGGAACGAGGTGAAGGATCGCCTGCAGGAAGGCGGCACCGGCCTTTCCGGTGGCCAGCAGCAGCGCCTGTGCATCGCCCGCGCCGTCGCCGTCAGCCCGGAAGTCATCCTGATGGACGAGCCCTGCTCGGCGCTCGATCCCATCGCGACCGCCAAGGTTGAGGAACTGATCCACGAGCTGCGCGCCAACTTCACCATCGTCATCGTGACGCACTCCATGCAGCAGGCAGCCCGCGTCTCGCAGCGCACCGCCATGTTCCATCTCGGCAACCTCGTCGAGGAGAACGACACCGACAAGATGTTCACCAACCCGGATGACCAGCGCACCCAGGACTACATCATGGGCCGCTTCGGCTGACGCTTCCGTCGCCAGGCATCCCTGAAACCGAGTGCATTAAGGACAGAACCATGTCATCGACCCATATTGTCTCGATCTACGACGAAGAACTGAAGTACCTCTCCCGCCGCATCTCCGAAATGGGCGGCACCGCCGAGCAGATGGTGGCCGATTCCGTGCGCGCCCTCGTCACGACGGACGCGGCCCTTGCCCAGAAGGTCATTTCCGAGGACGTCATCCTCGACACTGCCGAGCGCCAGATCAACGACAAGGCGGTCGTCACCATCGCCAAGCGCCAGCCGATGGCGGCGGACCTGCGCGAGATCATGGGCGCGATCCGCATCGCCGCCGAACTGGAGCGTGTCGGCGACCTCGGCAAGAACACGGCCAAGCGCGTCATCGCCGTGCAGAGCTCGGGCATGCCCCGCAAGCTCGCCCGCGGCCTGGAGCACCTGGCCGAACTGGCGCTGATGCAGTTGAAGGAAGTGCTCGATGTCTACGCCACCCGCTCGGTGGACAAGGCCAAGGCCATCCGCGAGCGCGACGACGAGATCGACGCCATCTACACCTCGCTGTTCCGCGAACTCCTGACCTACATGATGGAAGACCCGCGCAACATCACGCCCTGCACCCATCTCCTGTTCTGCGCCAAGAACATCGAGCGCATCGGTGACCACGCGACCAACATCGCCGAGACCATCTACTACATGGCGACCGGCTCCCAGCCGGAAGGCGAGCGCCCGAAGGACGACACGTCGACCTCCGTGGTCGCCGCCGACGTCACCGAGTAAAAGAGAAGCAGGGTTCAAACTCCATGGTGCCCAGAATAGCCGTCGTGGAAGACGAGGAGGCGCTCAGCGTCCTCCTGCGCTACAATCTCGAGGCGGAAGGCTTCGAGGTCGATACGATCCTCTCCGGTGACGAAGCCGAGATGCGCCTGCAGGAGCGCATGCCCGATCTGCTCATCCTCGACTGGATGCTGCCCGGCGTCTCCGGTATCGAACTGTGCCGGCGCCTGCGCCAGCGCCCGGAAACCGAGCGCCTGCCGATCATCATGCTGACGGCGCGCGGCGAGGAGAGCGAGCGCGTGCGCGGTCTTGCCACCGGCGCGGACGACTATGTCGTCAAGCCCTTCTCGACGCCGGAACTGGTCGCCCGCGTGCGCGCCATGCTGCGCCGCGCCAAGCCCGAGGTCGTCTCGACGGTGCTGCGCTGCGGCGATATCGAACTCGACCGCGAGACGCACCGCGTCCACCGCCGCACCCGCGAAGTACGCCTCGGCCCGACGGAATTCCGCCTGCTGGAGTTCCTGATGACCTCGCCGGGCCGCGTTTTCTCGCGCTCGCAGCTTCTGGACGGCGTCTGGGGCCATGACATCTATGTCGACGAACGCACGGTCGACGTCCATGTCGGGCGCCTGCGCAAGGCGCTCAATTTCGCCAACATGCAGGATGTCATCCGCACGGTTCGCGGTGCGGGCTACTCGCTGGAAACCTGAGCGGACGAAATTCCTCCCAAGGACGGAAATGGGCCCTGCGGGGCCTGTTTGCGTCTTGGGGGTTCCGTTCCCCGGCCTTGTCCCCAAACGAAAACGGGCCCTTTCGGGCCCGTATTGCATCTTGCTATCGATGACTGATCAGCGCATCCGGCGCCGCTCGGCGGACGGCTGGTAGGCGAGGCGCTGGTGATAGGTGCAGTAGGGCGAATTGTCCGGGGACTCGTTGCCGCAGAAATGGAAGTCGTCGTTCAGCGGGTCGCCGATCGGCCACTTGCAGGTGCGCTCGGTCAGCTGCGTCAGTTCCAGCTTGCGCGACATCGGCACGACGGTGCCGTTGCCATTGGCCGGAACCGGAAGCCGTTCGCTCTGCACGTCGAAATCGGCGTCCATGTCTTCCTTCGGCAGCGCGTTGCCGGTGGGGCGGGCGACGGCGCGCGGGGCAGCCGGGCGGGCCGTGAAGTTCGACGGGCGCGGCGCGGCGGCCGCCGCCGGGCGCTTCGGGCGGGCGGCGGTCTGCGTGCCGCCGGCCTTGGCGCGGCCCGGCAGGTTCAGCCGGTGCACCTTGCCGATGACGGCATTGCGGCTGACGCCGCCAAGCTGTGCCGCGATCTGGCTTGCGCTGAGGCCCTCGCTCCAGAGCTTCTTGAGTTTCTCGACGCGCTCGTCTGTCCAGTTCATGCTTTCGTCTCCGCTCGGCGTTCGATGCGGGAATCCCTCGTCGCGTCCCGGATGAATCCGGAACCTGAACGCCTCAACTCTTTTGGTGACTAGTTCCGCCGCATGCAGTCTAGTAATTGGTCTTTAACCTAGAGACCGGTGGACTCTGTGACAAGAGTCGGGGGAATCGGCGCGAATCGATTTCTAAGTTTTCCCCAACTTGCTGGTCTGGTGTGACTCGATAGAGACACCTTCCGCGTGTCTCGCGAATCCTCACCTTGCGGGAGGTTCAGCGCCGTTTCGGGCCGCGATTTTGTTGACAGGCCGGCGTGAAATGCCGATAGTGCCGCATGCCGCCGAAAGGCGGCTTTTGATTTTTCGGGCGACCGGGAAAGTCAAGATCGAGACCTGTTTTTCCGCATCTCTTTTCGGAGGATCCGCGCCATGGCCGATGCCGCGCCGCTCTATGAAACCTATATGCGTGCACCTCTTCGGTTCACGCACGGGGAGGGCGTCTGGCTCGTCGCCGAAGATGGCGAGCGATATCTCGATTTTGCCGCCGGTGTCGCCGTCACCTCGCTGGGCCATGCCCATCCCCATCTCGTCGCCGCGCTGAAGGATCAGGCCGACAAGGTCTGGCACCTGTCCAACCTCTATGAGGTCCCCGGCCAGGAAAGCCTCGGGCGCCGCCTGACGGACGCGACCTTCGCCGACAAGGTGTTCTTCGCCAATTCGGGCGCCGAGGCGCTGGAATGCGCGATCAAGACCGCGCGCCGCTACCATTTCGCCAAGGGCCATCCCGGCAAGTACCATATCCTCACCTTCGATGGCGCCTTCCACGGCCGCACCATCGCGACCATCGCGGCCGGCGGTCAGGAGAAATACATCGAGGGCTTCGGCCCCAAGGCGCCCGGCTTCCTCAAGCTGCCCTTCGGCGACATCGCGGCCGTCAAGGATGCCATCACCGAGGAAACGGCGGCGATCCTGATCGAGCCGGTGCAGGGCGAGGGCGGCATCCGCCCGGTACCGAAGGAATTCCTGCAGGAGCTGCGCCAGCTCTGCGACGAATACGGCCTGCTGCTCATCCTCGACGAGGTGCAGTCCGGCGTCGGCCGCACGGGCCGCCTCTTCGCCCATGAATGGGCCGGCGTCACGCCCGATATCATGGCGGTCGCCAAGGGCATCGGCGGCGGCTTCCCGCTCGGCGCCTGCCTTGCCACGAACGAGGCCGCCGCCGGCATGGTCGCCGGCACGCACGGCTCCACCTATGGCGGCAACCCGCTCGCCATGGCGGTCGGCAATGCCGTGCTCGACGTGGTGCTGGAAGAGAACTTCCTGCAGCATGTGCGCGACGTGGCGCTCGTCTTCCGCCAGGGCCTCGCCGCCTTGAAGGACCGTTTCCCCGATGTGATCGAGGATGTGCGCGGCGAAGGCCTGATGCTCGGCATCAAGGCCAAGGGGCCGGTTGCCGATCTCCTGAAGGCCGTGCGGGCGGAAAAGCTGCTCGGCGTGCCGGCGGGCGACAACGTGCTGCGCCTCCTGCCGCCGCTGACCGTCACGGCGGAAGAGGCGCGCGAGGGGCTGGCCCGCATCGAGCGGGCAGCGGAGAAGCTCACGGCCGCCAAGGCCGCCTGAGCAGGGACTGGGACAGACAGGACACATCATGGCCAAGCATTTTCTCGATCTTTCCGCCGTTTCGGAAAGCGATCTCCGCACCATCATGGACGATGCGCACACGCGAAAGGCCGCCAGCAAGGCCGGCACCGAAGCAAAGCCGCTCGCCGGCAAGATGCTCGCGATGATCTTCGAGAAACCCTCTACCCGAACGCGCGTCTCCTTCGACGTCGGCATGCGCCAGCTCGGCGGCGAGACGCTGTTCCTGTCGGGCACGGAAATGCAGCTTGGCCGCGCCGAGACCATCGGCGACACGGCGAAGGTCCTGTCGCGTTATGTCGACGCCATCATGATCCGCACGACGGACCATGCGCGCCTGCTGGAGCTGGCCGAGCATGCCACCGTGCCCGTCATCAACGCCCTGACGGATCTCACCCATCCCTGTCAGATCATGGCCGACGTCATGACCTTCGAGGAGCATCGCGGCTCGGCAAAGGGCAAGACTTTCTCCTGGATGGGGGACGGCAACAACGTGCTGCACTCCTTCGTCGAGGGCTCGGCCCGCTTCGGCTACAAGATGAAGATGGCCGTGCCGATGGGCTCCGAACCCGACGACAAGATTCTCAACTGGGCGCGCGACAATGGCGGCGACATCCTGCTCGGCCATGACCCGGAGGCGCTCGCCGACGGCGCCGACCTCATCGTCACCGACTGCTGGGTGTCGATGAACCAGGAACACCGCGCCCGCGGCCACAACATCTTCCAGCCCTATCAGGTCAACAAGCAGCTGATGGCGCGCGCCGACAAGGATGCGCTCTTCATGCACTGCCTGCCGGCCCATCGCGGCGAGGAGGTGACGGACGAGGTGATCGACGGTCCGCAGTCCGTCGTCTTCGACGAGGCGGAGAACCGCCTGCACGCCCAGAAGTCGATCCTCGCCTGGTGCTTCGGCGTCGTCTGACGCGGCCTTGAAAAACGCGGGACCCCGCACGATCTAGGGACCGACACGCGGCGCCTTATGGCGTCGTCTCTGGCGCTTGTCCGCCCGGTATGGAATGATCGGGCGGCAGGGAGCGCGAAATCACGATAGACGCTGTCGGACGCGGCGGGGCGCTTGGCCCGCTGCGTGGCGGCGTGCAAGGAGCGAAACGATGATGGCAGAAAATGCCCTGAAACTCGGCGAACCCGGTTTTTCCGGTGACGACCATGTCCTGCCGTTCCAGGTGGAAGGCCTCGATGTGCGCGGCCGTGCCGTGCAGCTCGGCCCGATGCTCGACGGCATTCTCGGCCGGCACGATTACCCCGCGCCCGTCGCCCGGCTTCTCGCCGAGGCGATCACGCTGACGGTGCTGCTCGGCACCTCGCTGAAGTTCGAGGGCAAGCTGATCGTCCAGACCAAGGGCGACGGCCCCGTCGACCTGCTCGTCGCCGATTTCGCCGCGCCGCAGGATGTGCGCGCCTATGCCCGCTTCGACCAGGCGGCGCTCGATGCCGCCGTCGCCGAGGGCAAGACGGAGCCGCATGAGCTGCTCGGCAAGGGCATCCTCGCCTTCACCATCGACCAGGGGCCGCACACCCAGCGCTACCAGGGCATCGTGCCGCTCGACGGGCATACGCTGGAAGAGATCGCCGGCGTCTATTTCCGCCAGTCGGAACAGATCCCGACCAAGGTGCGCCTTGGCGTCGCCGAACTCTACGACCGCGACGAGGCCGGCAAGGCGCGTCACCGCTGGCGCGCCGGCGGCATGGTCGCGCAGTTCCTGCCGCAGGCGCCCGAGCGCATGCGCCAGGCCGACCTTCCGGGCGGTGACGGCGACGATGTCGGCCACAAGATCGACGATGACGACAACTGGGCTGAAGCGAAGGCCATGGTCGAGACGATCGATGCCGACGAGCTGACCGATCCCAATGTCGGCACCGAACGGCTGCTGTTCCGCCTCTTCCACGAGCGGGGCGTGCGCGTCTACCAGCCGCAACAGGTCTTCGACCGCTGTTCCTGCTCGCGCGAGAAGCTGAAGACCGTTCTCTCCGGCCTCAGCGCCGAGGAGATCGCCCATACGGCGGACGACAAGGGCGAGATCGCGGTGACCTGCGAATTCTGCTCGACCACCTACCGCTTCGAGGCGGCCGAAGTGCTGCCGCAGTAAAAGGGAGTGAGGGGCTTTGCCCCTCATTCTGCATCTTCTCCCTGCGTTGGGGGGGAAGGATGCTTTGTTTCATCCTTTGCCGATGCTGATGATGTCGGGAAACCGGTCCTGCCTGTTTTCATCGCCTCCGGGCAACAGGGGGGCGGGCAGGCGGATAAAGGGCTCTCGGTCCTGAAGTCTAGTTCAGAATCCGGACCTGCCCCGGCGTATCCAGCGAGAAGGCCGGAATGGCGACGTCGAAGGCCTCGCCGTTCTCCGCTTCCATGCGGTAGCGGCCGAACATGATGCCGGACGGTGTTTCCAGCGGGCAGCCGGAGGAATATTCGTAGGTATCGCCCGGCCTGAGCGTCGGCTGTTCGCCGATCACGCCTGGCCCGTTCACCTCGTCCACCTGCCCGTTCTGATCGGTGATGTGCCAATAGCGCGTCACGAGCCGCACGGCGAGGTCGGAATGGTTGGAGATGACGACCCGGTATCCCCAGACATAGCGGCTGTCGTCGGGATCGGACTGATCGGCCAGATAATATGGCTCTACGGTCACTTCGATGTCGCGGGTCAGCGCACGATACATGGGCAAGCCTTGAACTGATTATATTCAGCTATTCTACAGGAATGTGGCTTCGTCAAGAATATGCAAAGAAGGCGCCAGCCTCTTCGGCTGGCGCCTTCTATTGTTTACCTTAATGGCGTGGGCTCACGCGCCGACCTTGGAGAGCGCACGCGCGAAGTCCTCGAGCAGGTCGTCGCTGTCCTCGATGCCGGCGGAGAAGCGCACGGTGCCGGCCGAAATGCCGAGTTCGGCGCGTGCCTCGTCCGTCAGGTTCTTGTGCGTCGTCGTTGCCGGATGGGTGATCAGGCTCTTGGCGTCGCCGAGATTGTTGGAGATCTTCACGACATCAAGTGCGTCCTGCAAGGCGAACGCTGCATCCTTGCCGCCCTTCAACTCGAAGCAGACGAGCGTCGAGCCGCCCGACATCTGCTTGGCAATGATGTCGGCCTGCGGATGATCCTTGCGGCCCGGATAGATCACGCGCGCAACCTGCGTCTGGTCGGCGAGGAAGTCGGCGATGCGGCTGGCATTCTCCGTCTGCTGCCTGACGCGCAGCGGCAGCGTTTCGATGCCCTTCAGCAGCGTCCAGGCGTTGAACGGCGACATGGCGGGGCCGGTGTGGCGGAAGTAGTCGTGCAGGTTCTCGTCGATCCACTGCTTGTCCGAGAGCACCACGCCGCCAAGGCAGCGGCCCTGGCCGTCGATATGCTTGGTGGCCGAGTAGACGACGACATGCGCGCCGAGTTCCAGCGGCTTCTGGAAGAGGGGCGTCGCGAAGACGTTGTCGACGACGACCTTGGCGCCGATCTGGTTGGCGAGCTTCGCCACGCCGGCGATGTCGATGACCTCGAGCGTCGGGTTGGTCGGGCTTTCGAGGAAGAACACCTTGGTGTTCTTCTGGATGGCCTTTTCCCAGTTGGAAAGGTCGCGCCCGTCGATCAGCGTGCATTCGATGCCGTATTTCGGCGCCAGCGTCTCGACAACCCAGCGGCAGGAGCCGAAGAGCGCGCGGGCCGCGACGATGTGGTCGCCGGCCTTCAGCTGGCAGAGAATGGCGGCGGAGACGGCGGCCATGCCCGATGCGGTGGCGCGGGCATCCTCGGCGCCTTCCAGCATGCACATGCGCTTTTCGAACATGTCGTTGGTCGGGCTGCCGTAGCGCGCGTAGATGAAACCGTCCGTCTCGCCCTTGAAGCGGGCTTCGGCCGCGGCCGAGGTGTCATAGACGAAACCCTGCGTCAGGAAGATCGCTTCGGCGGTTTCGCCATGCTGGGAGCGGGTGGTTCCGCCGTGGACGAGTTGGGTGGCCGGGCGCCAGGACTTGCTCATGTGATTGTCGCCTTCAAACAAAAAAACCGGCCGCGTAAGCAGGCCGGTTTGTCACCCGGCCTTTTTAGCTACTTGTTTTACGTGGCTGCAAGCCGGCCGGCCAAATCACCACGGGATAATCTGCTAATACTGCGCGCCCACGCTTGCGTCAATTGCCGGCATTTGGTTTTGTGCGAGCCCTCTGACAGGACGGTAGGATCATGGCTTCTGCGACGCGCAGCACGGGCATTCTGGCGGACAACGCCATTCGCGGCTTGTTCGATGGCGGGCGGCTGAAAAGCGAGGCGGCGCTGGACGAAGACCAGATCCAGCCGGCCAGCCTCGACCTTCGCCTCGGCGCGAAGGCCTTCCGCGTGCGCGCCAGCTTCCTGCCCGGCCCGGCCCATCTCGTCGCCGACAAGCTCGACCGGCTGCAGCTTCATGTCATCGACCTGACGGAAGGCGCGGTGCTGGAAACGGGCTGCGTCTATATCGTGCCGCTGATGGAAAGCCTCGACCTGCCGGCCGAACTTGCCGCCTCGGCCAATCCGAAAAGCTCCACCGGCCGCCTCGATATCTTCACCCGCGTCATCACCGACCGCGCGCAGGAATTCGACAAGATCCCGGCCGGCTATTCCGGTCCGCTCTATCTCGAAATCTCGCCGCGCACCTTCCCGATCGTCGTGCGCCGCGGCTCGCGCCTGTCGCAGATCCGTTTCCGCAGGGGCAATGCCCTGCTCGGCGAAAGCGAACTCGTCGCTTTGCATGCATCCGACACGCTGGTCGCCAGCGAGACGCCGAACGTCTCGGGCGGCGGCATCGCGCTTTCCATCGACCTCAAGGGTACCGGTCCGGACGGCCTCATCGGCTACCGCGGCAAGCATCACACATCGGTCGTCGATGTCGACCGCAAGAACCAGCACGACATCTTCGATTTCTGGGAGCCGCTGTTCAGCCGCGGCCGCAACGAGCTGATCCTCGATCCGGATGAATTCTACATCCTCGTCTCGCGCGAGGCGGTGCATGTGCCGCCGCTCTATGCGGCCGAGATGACGCCCTTCGATCCGCTCGTCGGCGAGTTCCGCGTGCACTATGCCGGCTTCTTCGATCCGGGCTTCGGCCATGCGCCGGCCGGCGGCTCCGGCAGCCGCGCGGTGCTGGAAGTGCGCAGCCATGAAGTGCCCTTCATCCTCGAACACGGCCAGATCGTCGGCCGTCTCGTCTATGAGCATATGCTGGATGCGCCGGAAGGCCTCTATGGCTCGGGCCTCGGCTCGAACTACCAGGCGCAGGGCCTGAAACTTTCCAAGCACTTCCGCGCCGGCTGACGGGTTTTCCGCCCGTCGTCCGGTCCTTCCGGCGTGTTTCATTTTTCCCTTTACAAATTAAGTTAAACGTTTTTATTATGATATAAACGTTTAACACGTGGCGGCGTGAGCTGAGGAGCAAGCGCCTTTCGCCGACAGGGGAGGACACCGTTGGCATCGATCCGTATCGAAAATCTCCGCAAGGGTTTCGGCGCTCTGGAGGTGCTGAAGGGCATCGACCTCGACATTGCCGATGGCGAGTTCGTCTGCTTCCTCGGCCCTTCCGGTTGCGGCAAGAGCACGCTCCTGCGCTCCATTGCCGGCCTTGAGGAACTGGATGGCGGGGCCATTCGCCTTGGCGAGCGGGATATCACCCACGTGCCTTCCGCCAGGCGCGATATCGCCATGGTTTTCCAGAACTATGCGCTCTATCCGCACATGAACGTGCGCAAGAACCTTTCCTTCGGTCTCGCGCTCAACGGCATGAAGCGGGACGAGATCGACCGGCGCGTCGACAACGCTGCCGAAATCCTGCGCATCAAGGAGCTTCTGGCCCGCAAGCCGCGCCAGCTCTCCGGTGGCCAGCGCCAGCGCGTCGCCATCGGCCGCGCCATCGTGCGCGAGCCCAAGCTGTTCCTGCTCGATGAGCCGTTGTCGAACCTCGACGCGGGCCTGCGCGTCACCATGCGCGTCGAGCTTGCCGCGCTCCATGCGCGCCTCGGCGCCACCATGATCTATGTGACCCATGATCAGGTGGAGGCGATGACGCTGTCCGACCGCGTGGTCGTGCTCGACAAGGGCAAGGTCAGCCAGTTCGGCACGCCGCTGGAGCTGTTCTACCAGCCCGCCAATCTCTTCGTCGCCGGGTTCATCGGCTCGCCGCGCATGAACTTCGTGGAGGCGACGGTCGCCGCTCAGGACGGCGCGCATGTCACGCTTTCGGGCGGCGGCCTCAAGCAGCCTGTCGTCTTCGAGGCGGAAGGTGCGGCAACGCTCGCCCGGGACGGCAAGGTCACGCTCGGCATCCGCCCGGACAAGGTGGAGATCGTTCCGGCCGGCGAGGGCGCCCTGGCCGGCACGGTGCGCCTCGTCGAACGGCTCGGCACCGAAAGCCACGTCCATCTGAGCCTCGAGGACGGCCGCGACTTCACCGCCGTGGTGCGCGGCACCCATCCGGTCGCGAACGGCGAAACGGTTCACCTGCGCCTGCCCGCGCAGCATTGCTACCTGTTCGATGCGGAAGGTCAGGCGGTGCGCCGCCGGCTCGATGCGGAGACCGAGGCGCTCATCGTCAATGAAAAGGGGAAGCGGGTCGCGTGACCCGTCAAGGAGGAAGAGAATGAGGAAGAACACGACACTGATCGCCGGCTCGCTGATCGCCTTCGTTTTGGCAGGCAGCGCCACCGCCCGGGCGGACGAGACCATCCGCTTCGCCACCTGGGATTCCGACGAGAGCCTGGCCATCCAGCAGGCCATCGCCAAGAAGTTCGAGGAGAAGCATCCGGGCGTGAAGGTTCAGGTCGAACCCTATGCCGACGGCTACGACCAGAAGCTTGTCGCCGCCTTCGGCGCCGGTAGCCCGCCGGACGTCATGTATATGTGGAACTTCCCGCAATACTATACGTCGCTGATGCCGCTGGACGACCTGATCGCCAAGGACGCCGCCGAGATCAAGCCGGACGACATTCCGCAGGGGCTGATGAACACCACCCGCGTCGAAGGCAAGACCTACGGCATGCCGGCGGGCTTCACCACCCAGGTCGTGTTCTACAACAAGGACATGTTCAAGGCGGCCGGCGTCGAAGAGCCGAAGGACGGCTGGACCTGGGACGATCTGCGCGCCAAGGCGGCCAAGTTCCGCAACAAGGAAGGCAAGGTCTACGGTTTCGCGGTCGACGCCAAGCCGGACCCGTACGATTTCGAGCAGTTCCTCTGGTCGAACGGCACCAAGTACATTTCCGACGACGGCAAGACCATCGACGGCTACATGAACAGCGATGCGGCGGCTGCGGTCCTCGACATGTTCGGCGACATGGCCAAGAAGGAAGAGGCCGTCACGCTCAACCTCGGCGACGACACCTCGGGCAGCACGCTCTTCAAGGGCGGCAAGATTGCCATGTTCCAGAGCGCCATGTGGTCCAAGGCCGGCATCGATGCCGCGGGCTTTGCCTATGGCGTCGCGCCGCTGCCGAAGTTCGGCGACAAGCCGGCGCATTCGGCGCTCGGCGTTTCGGCCATGTCCATCGCCAAGGATGCCGCCCATCCGGACCTCGCCTGGGAATTCGTGAAGTTCTTCTCCTCGCCGGAAGCGGTCGCCATGCGCACCAACGACCTTCCGGTCCGCACCAGCGTCGCCGAAGAGAAGGGCATGACGAAGGACCCGATCTACAAGCCGTTCTTCGACATCCTCGCGACCTCCAACACGGAGACCCACGCGTTTCTGAAGAACCAGAACTGGGGCAAGGTGCAGGACAATCTCGCCCGCGCCATCGAGGCGACGATGATCGACCAGGGCAATGCGAAGACCCATCTGGACGATGCCGTCAAGCGCTCCCAGCGCTTCATGAAGTAAGCGGCCTCACCGCTGTTTCCCTTCTCCCCGCCGGGGAGAAGGGGGCTGAGGCGCCCTTTTCGTTCTCGTGCGAAATCCTGGGGGAGTGAACGTGACCCTTGCTACCACCGCGCCCGAAGCCGTGCAGAAGCGGCAATCCGCCTTCTCGCGCCACCTGACGGCCTATCTCTTCATCTCCCCGTGGATCCTGGGCTTCGTGTTCTTCACGCTCGGCCCGCTCCTCTTCTCGCTCACCATGAGCTTCCACGACTGGCCGGTCGTCGGCGAGCGCACCTTCGTCGGTTTCGACAACTACCGCACGATGCTGTTCGACGACCCGCAGTTCCTGGAAAGCCTCTGGATCACGGTGAAGTTCGCCGCGATCTACGTACCCTTCAACATCGTCATGTCCTTCCTCATCGCGCTGATGCTGCATCACGCGACCTTTGCCAGCGGCTTCTTCCGCACGGCCTTCTACCTGCCGAGCGTCATTTCCGGCGTCGCGCTGGTGACGATCTGGAGCTGGATCTACAGCCGCGAATACGGCCTTCTCAATTTCATGCTGTCGCTCGTCGGCATCGACGGGCCGAACTGGCTGGGCGATCCGGGCCTTGCCATCGTCGCCATCATCATCGCCAGCCTCTGGGGCTTCGGCGGCACCATGCTGATCCTGCTGACGGGCCTGAAGGCCATTCCGAAGGAACTCTACGAGGCGGCGACCGTCTCGGGCGTGCCGGGCTGGGCGCAGATGCTCTTCATCACCCTGCCGATGCTCGGGCCGATGCTGCTCTTCACCTTCATCACCTCGATCATCGCCGCCTTCCAGCAGCTGACGATCGCGTTGCTGATGACCAAGGGCGGCCCGCTCGGCTCCACCTATTTCTTCGCCATGTACATCTACGACAACGCCTTCAAGTATTTCGACATGGGATACGCCGCCGCCGGCTCCTGGGTGATGTTCATCATCGTCCTGGCGCTCAGCCTGCTGGTCATGCGCTGGTCGTCGGCCTGGGTCTACTACGAGGGCGAGGTTCGTGAAAAGGGAGGCGACCGCAATGCGTAAGACGCTGCTTTATTCCGCGCTGATCCTGCTTTCGGCGCTCTTCATCGCGCCCTTCTACTGGACCTTCATGACGGCCGTCAAAAGCCAGGCCGACCTCTACCAGTTCCCGCCGGTCTTCTGGCCGTCGGAGTGGCACTTCGAGAACTTCGCCATCGCCTGGAACAAGCAGCCCTTCGGCACCTATCTGACGAACTCGCTGATCGTCGTCGTCTTCTCCACCATCGGCCAGCTCCTGTCGTCCTCGCTGGTCGCTTACGGTTTCGCGCGCTTCCGGTTCCCCGGCCGCGATCCGCTCTTCATCCTGCTGCTCGCCACCATGATGATCCCGTGGGACGTGAAGATGATCCCGCTCTACATGGAGTTCAACCTGCTTGGCTGGATCAACACGCTGAAGCCGCTCATCGTGCCCGCCTATTTCGCCGATGCCTTCTTCGTCTTCCTGCTGCGCCAGTATATCATGACGGTGCCGGTCGAAATCGACGAGGCCGCGCGCATGGACGGGGCCAATGCCTTCGACATCTACTGGCGCATCCACCTGCCCTTGATGATGCCGGCGCTGGTGCTGGTCGGCACGTTCCACTTCATGAATGCCTGGAACGACTATCTCGGCCCGCTGATCTTCCTCAACGACCAGTCCATGTACACGCTCACCCTCGGCCTCTCCATGTTCAAGGGTCTGCATGAGGTGGACGTGACGTCGATCGCCGCCATCACCGTCGTGCTCTGCCTGCCGCCGCTCGCCCTGTTCTTCCTGGCGCAGCGCTACATCATGGACGGGGCCGTCGGCTCCTCGGTCAAGGGATGAGCATGCTGTTCGATATCGAGCATATTCCCTTCAGCCGGCAGGGTCGCTTCCTCACCCTGTCGACGATGACGGTGCCGGGCGGGGAGGGCGCGCGCGCCCTCTATCTGCGCTCCGTCGCCGGCGGCGACGAGCGGCCCTCGCTCGGTCGTCTCTGCCGCGTGGAATTCTTTGATGCAGCCGGCGAACCGGCATCGCCCGTCTTCGATCTGACGCCCGAACAGCTTATCGTCCGCATCGGCAAGGGCGAGGTCGCCTTCGTCATCGGCGAGGGGGAGCGCCTGCATGTGCGCGGCGCGCGGGCCGGCGTGCGCTTCCACCTCGAAGGCTCGCGCTACGACTACGTCTATCGCACGCCGCAGGGCGAGCCGTGCCTCGTCGCCGCCGTCGAGAACGTCAAGTTCATTCCCCGCGCCGTCGCCGGCGGGCTCGACGTCACCGGCGCCTGGCAGCGCGATCATTCGGAAAAGGTCAGCTTCGCCTTTTCCGGCGACGCCTTCGAGGCCAGCATCGATTTCTTCCGCACGGTGCCGTCCCGGGAACAGCCTGGACGCTTCGCCGATGCACTGGCGGGCGCATCCACCGCTTTCTCCACCTGGCACGCCGGCATGGGGACCGCCATTGCCGGACAGGAGGAAGCCCATCGCCTCGCCAGCTACCTGCTCTGGGCGAACGGCGTGCCGGTCGGCGGCGCGCTGACACGGCCGGCGATCTACATGTCCAAGAACCACATGATCAACATCTGGAGCTGGGACAACGCCTTTTCCGCCCTCGGCGTTGCCGGTGTCGATGCGGGTCTCGCCTTCGACCAGTTCGCCGTCATCTTCGACCACCAGGACGCCTCCGGCCTGCTGCCGGACTACATCAACGACCGCGACGTGCTCTTCGCCTTCACCAAGCCGCCGGTGCACGGCTGGGCCGTCTCGCTGATCGAGGCCATGCAGCCCGGCTTCCTGACGCCGGAGCGCAAGGCCTATCTCAAGGACAGGATCGGCAGGCAGGTCGACTACTGGCTCACCCACGCCCGCGCCGGCGAGGATAGCCTGCCGAGTTATTTCCACGGCAATGACAGTGGCTGGGACAATGCCACCTTCTTCGCCGAGGGCGGCCCCGTCGTCTCCCCCGACCTGCCGACCTTCCTGATCCTCGCCTGCGACGCGCTGGCGAACCTTCTGGAGGACGATGCTGCGGGCGCCGCCGCATGGCGCGCCAAGGCTGAAGCGCTCCAGGCGATGCTGATCGACAGGCTCTGGACGGGCGAGACCTTCCGCGCCCATCTAGCGGCCGATCCGGAGCGCGTGCTGCCCGATCGGAACCTCATCCAGTTCATGCCGCTTCTCCTCGGCGGCAGCCTGCCGCGCGCCATGATCGACACGCTCCTGGCGCGTCTTGCCGACGGCGGCTTCGTCACCGACTGGGGGCCGGCGACGGAAAGCCCTCAAAGCCCGTTCTACGAGGACGACGGCTACTGGCGCGGTCCCATCTGGGCGCCCACCACTGTGCTGCTCTGGGATGGCCTTCGCCGGCAGGGCGAGATGGAACTTGCGCGGTCGATCGCGGAAAAGTTCTGTTCTCTCGCCGCCAAAAACGGTATGGCCGAGAACTTCGATGCCAAGTCGGGGAGGGGCTTGCGGGACAGGGCTTTCGCCTGGACGTCCGCCGCCTATATTCTCCTCTCCGCCTCCCTCCGCCAGAACCAGCCGTAGCGAGCCGAGACGCGATGCAGAGACCGACGATCAAGACCATCGCGCAGGAAACGGGCCTCTCGATCGCCACCGTGTCGAAGGCGCTGAACGATAGCCCGCAGGTGCGGCCGGAAACGCGGGCCATCGTCGTCGCCGCTGCCGAGCGCGTCGGCTACCAGCTCAACATGCATGGCGTGCAGCTTCGCACGGGAAAGACCTACCAGGTCGCCGCCATCATGACCGCGCCCGGCCCCAAGCAGAACGAATGGGAAGGCGTCGAATATGCCCAGCTTCTCAGCGGCATTTCCTGGGCGCTGGAGGAAAGCCCCTACCGCGTCTCGCTCTATGCCGTGCGCAATTTCGAGGAAAGCCTTGCGACGATCCAGCAGATCGTCTCGCTGAAGAAGGCCGACGGCATCATCGTCTCCGGCACGCGCGCCGACGATCCGCGCGTGCGCATCATGCAGGAGGCAGATTTCCCCTTCGTCACCTACGGCACGACGATCCGCAATGCGCCGCATGCCTTCGTCGATGCCGACAACGAGCAGATGATCCGCCATTCTGTGGCGCGCCTTGCCGAACGCGGCCACCGCCGCATCGCGCTGATCAACCCGCTGGCCGAGCTCAGCTATTCCATCACCCGCCTCGATGCCTATCGCCGCGCGCTCGAGGTCGCCGGCCTTGCCTTCGATCCGACCCTCGTCGCGCATGGCCATCTCACCCCCGCCTTCGGCCGCGAGAACGTGCTTGCCATGTCCGTGCTCGCCAATCCGCCGACGGCCTATATCTGCGCCAACGAAGCCTCGGCGCTCGGCGCCTTCTCCGGTTTCCACGCCCGCGGCCTCGTGCATGGCCGGGATGCCGTCATCAACGCGACCGACGATCTCAACGTCAGCCAGTATTTCGCCCCGCCCATCACCACCTATTTCCTGCCGATCCACGAGCCGAGCGAGCTGCTTGGCCAGTACATCCTGCGCCGCATGGAAGGCGAACCGCCGGAGGCCTTGCAGGCGCTCATCATGCCCAAGCTGATCGAGCGCTCGGACGACCGGCTGGCATGAAACACAACGCCCCGGCTCACGCGGGAACCGGGGCGCTTTGCATGTGTCAGAGGGCGGGGGCTTACTTGTTGAGGCCCGTCCAGATCTTCGTATAGAGCTCCTGGGCCGCCAGCGGGCAGAGGCGCTGCATTTCGGCCTTTGCCTTGCTTTCGGCCGGAATGACGATTTCCGGCGCGTCCTTCATGTCGTCGGGCAGGAACTTTTCCGCACCCGCAATGCCGGTGGCATAGCGATGGAAGGCCGAGTTCAGGGCGGCGTTTTCCGGGTCCATCATGAAGTTCTGGAACAGCTTGGCGTTCTCGACATTCTGGGCGTCCTTCAGGACGACCACGTTGTCGCTGGAAATGGCGAAGCCTTCCCTGGGATAGTTGAAACGCACCGCCGGGTTGGCAAGGCGCGCCCGCAGGCCGGCGCCGTTCCACGTCGTCGTCGCGGCGAACTCGCCGACGGACATCTTGTTGATCGTGTTGTATTCCATGGCGACCCAGGACGGCTTGGCGGCGACCAGGAGGTCGCGGACCTTCTTGAGAACCGCCTTGTCGTCGGTGCACTGCTCGCCGCCGACATATTTGATTGCCGCGAAGATCACATCGTTCATCTCGGGAACGATGTTGATTTTGCCCTTCAGCTCCTCCGGCGGGTTGAAGACGGTGCCCCAGCTGTCGGCCGGCTGCTTGTAAAGATCGGTGTTGACGACGACGCCCGTCGTGACCCAGGCCCACGGAACGTTGTCATCGTTCTGGACGTTGAGAACAGCGAGCGGGCGCTCGCCTAGTCGCCGTCATGGCAAAAAGCAAATCTTATATTAAGTCAATCTACGCAGCTGGCGGCGAGAATGTAAATTTGAGGACGACGCTCGGTGACCTTCGCGGTAAAGCTATTGGAAAGGTTGTACACACATTCTGCCGCTGGTGGCGCAACCGAGTATTTGGACGCTGTTGTAGCGGCGGAAAGGCCAATATCGGGAAGATATGCGGTAGCCTGAAAGTGGTGATTAAAGCAGTTAACCCGTTTTTATAGATCATGGGCGAGAGAAAGGTCTTCGTCTGTCAGGTGCAAAGATCTTTGCTCAAGCGTCCGATTGAAGCGCCATTAGTAAGTAACCAAAAAACGACGTCGTCGCGATACGGCGCAGCAATAAGGCAGTTCCTAGGGAGTACCTCTTTCATCGAGGAGGCTTATGTTAAGCTCAGCGAAAAAATCTGCGGTTGGTAGCTCCCTTACCTAGGTCTTTTTGCTTAGGCTCCCCAAAGCAATTGGAGCCTTCATGACTGATCACCTTCAAAGACGGACCTTCCTTCAAACGTTCGGTGCGGCTGCGGTCATCCGTGCGGAAGCTATCCCTATGGCCAGTGAGTTTAGAGATAGCGAGCACTTTGCCTCGTTCAACGGGCGGGGTGCTTTGCGCACCGGCAATTCCTATGGGGGGCGCTGGTCTGAGATCACTCTTGCCGCCCTGCGGTCGGTTGGGTTCCTTGACAACATGGTCGACGGCTTGGTGCCGCCTATCGACAACACGCTGCTTTGGCTCGATAAGACGTTCGATCCGGCTGTGCTGAAGCAATGGGATCCCGCTGGCAGGGCTTGGGTCCAGGTCACGTCGGAGACACTTTTTGTCCGAGTCGGTGTGACGGCCGGAATGGTAGCGGCGGGGGATGACAGTCGGTTCGGCATCACCACGTTTGCCGAAGCATCGTCAGCTAACATTCCCTCCACTGTCAGTCGTGTGTTTGTCGAAGACCGTCGTGCATATTTCATCCGTGTCGAATCCGAACCCGCTCACACGATAAAGTTCAATAATGGGGGGTGGTTCTCTGTCGATGACATCGGGATCACGCCATTGGCGGCTGGCGCAGTGGGTAACGGTCAACTAGGAGCATCGGCAGCAGATGACACCGCTGCGCTCCAAGCTGTTCTGTCGTTTTTCCGCAATACGCGACCGGCGACCCGCCATCGAGACAATCAGCGCGTCCTTGATCTGCTTGGTCGGCAATACCGGGTCAGCAGGTCTTTGTCGCTTGAGGGCTGTGATGGAGTCGAAATCCGCAACGGGACACTTATTGTCGATCCGTCTACATCTTTTGCCGCAAACCGGGCGGTGTTGGAACATAACGTCTCGGCCAACGAGTTGTGGGGTCTTACCCTCAACTGCGTTACGATCCAATGCAACCAAACCGCCAATGGTATTCTGATTAATCGCCCACAGGAAACGTTTTTTATCAACCCCACAGTGCTTGGTTGGGGGCAACGAGAATACGGTGTCCGCCTTGGGCCTGTCTCTTACAGTGCTGATGTTAAGCTGCAGAACCCCCGAATCTCAGGGTTTGCTGTAAGCTATGCGGATAATCCGTGGGTAACGCGGACGGGGATTGGTATCGATTTGCAGACGGCAGACACGGAGATCCTTGGCGGTAGTGTCGACACCGGGCTTGTCCCAATCCGCATACATTCCTCGGGGTCTGTACTTGGAAGTCACGTTTGGAACGGTCAGCCGGGGGAAGAGAGTTCCGTTGGGTCGAATGCAATTGCCATAGAATATGTTGATGGGCATAATATGCCATCACTTATCAGTGGGAATATATTTGATAATTCATGTATTGTTATAAATGGAGAGTCTCTATACAAGCAGATTGTTGGTAACAAGTTCTATGGAAGTCGGGAAAATCTTGAGGCTGGCATTATCATAAAATCTAGCGGTGCGAATCAAGTTATTGCCGATCTTCAGATACAGGCAAATCAATTCCATAGTTACTACAAGCGACCGGTTCTCATCGATGAGACGGCGGCTCCGTATGCTGCGATAAGCCGTGTTCTCGTGACAGACAATCCCCTTCGTTCTTTCGTTAACGGGAATGCTTCATTTGCAGAGAGTCTTGCGGCCACTAAGGGAACTATTCAGGTCGCCGTTACTACTGAAAATTTCAGCGCTAGCAACATCGTTCAGTTCGAACTCGGAAAGCGGGGCTTGTTGCTGCCCACCTACGACGATGTGCTACAGGTCAGCGTAGGGCACATGCGGAATACGCTGGCTGAGTTGGAAGCGTCTAATGCTGTTTTCCAGGGGTGGTGGTATGATAAAACCACCGGCATTTTGCACATGAAGTACTCGGAACCTTTCAATGGGAGGCTAAAGATTGATTTCGACCAGAGCTATATGTCACGCTTTTGGCCTCCGGAGACTTAATCAACTGCCCTGAATTTCTCTTTTGGCTCGGTCGTAACGATCAAGCCAGAATTCTCCCATCTTTGAGCCGTGTTTCGAAATTATCGCTTCAGCAAGATGCGGGCGCTTCTTAAGAGTGGCGAGGGCAAGGCCAGTCGCACGTCGGGGTGCTAATCTGCGAGCTCTCTTGATAGTTCGCTCGACGCTCATGGAGCAGTTCTGTTCAAGTGCTTTAACCAGGTCGGCGGGAGTCTGCGCCGATGCGACAGCCAAAGGTGTGTCGTGTCCAACGTGATGGCATCTTATTCCAGCCACCTTGGCTCTAGCGGGCGCCATTTGCCGGACGAGAAATTCAGGATATCCTTTGGTTCTTGCGGGTCATACAGAATATATGTCCTGGCGGTAAATCTGCATCTGCCGGAAGGCTGGCTATCCCAAAACGGTCAGGGTGGACAATGGTAGCGAATTTATCTCCCGTGATCTGGACCTTTGGGCCTATGCCAACAACGTCACCCCGGACTTCTCGCGCCCCGGAAAGCCGACCGACAACGGCTTCATCGAGGCGTTCAGCAGTAAACTGCGGTCCGAATGCCTGAACGCCCGCTGGTTTCTGAGCCTTGCGGATTCGCGCGAAAAGTTGGAGACTTGGCGTCGATACTACAACGAAGAACGTCCTCACTCGGCGATCGGGTATAACGTCCCGATTGCCCTGCACAATCCCGGTGGCGCAACCAGCCCGTCAGCGTGATCAGAGCCGGAAAACTCCAGCTCCCGGCGGTCCAAGCTTTGGGTTCAGAGCACACATGCTACAAATCATAGCCGAAAATCTCGAAATCCTTTCGATAAAACTCTTGAACCTTCAGGCGATCTGACAAATCCCATTCAACCGGGTACAGGTCTTTTTTTACGGGAAGCTCGTGAGGAATTTCCCCAGGCACCTCCACTCCGATCTTTTCTGCAACTTTCGAAATCCCGTACAATAAACCATCCTCGAACTTAAAAACTTCGACGCCAGACCCTATGAACTCCCACTGCGGGCGCAGGTGATTATCGAGGAAAAATGAGTCGTGCTTCGCTCGCGTTAACATGTCTTCTAGCCAATTCGAGAAGGTTGGGTACTGCCCCCAAAAACCTTGCTTCCCAAGATGCGCACGCATCCGATATTCACTTTCTATCCGCGAATATGGATCGCGGCTGAAGGTAAACGTATAATCGAAAAAACCTTCGCCGAGCATAAAGCGGATGTCATGCATCCGAAAATGCTGAGGTGTTGTTTTCGCCACAGCGGGGAAACCGGCAGCTTTCAATCGTAAGGTTGCCAGCGACGACATCCAGCCCTCAATCGAGGTTCCCCCTGTTTTCGGGATGTGGATAAACAGCACTCGACCGAATGGCACTTCGATGAACGGCATCGCACTCTCTCGCTCTTGCAGTTTCCCTCTCGCGTTGAGATGACATACTAGGCTATCTACCTCCCACACAATTGAAATTTTTTGCCTAAATCTGGAGTGACGCCTTGGAAGTATTTTGGCAGGCTATGGCGGTTGACCGCAGCGCAAGGGCAGCGCTTAAGAATCAGAGACCATGCGTCCTTTGGTTCACAGGGCTATCGGCGTCTGGCAAATCAACGATCGCTAATCACTTGGAAAAACTGCTGCATCTCGCCGGGAGGCATACCTATTTGCTTGATGGCGACAACGTACGGAACGGACTGAATCGCGATCTCAGCTTTTCCATCGATGACCGCAACGAGAACATTCGGCGAATTGCCGAAGTAGCCAACCTAATGGCTGATGCCGGACTCGTCGTTCTAGTTTCTGCTATCTCTCCGCTACGAGCGCAACGAGAAGTCGCTCGTGATCTTATTAAGAGCGCTGAATTCGTGGAGATATTCGTGGACACTCCATTAGAGGAGTGCATTAAGCGCGATCCTAAAGGGCTTTACAAACTCGCCCTTGCTGGGAAAATTCGCGACTTTACAGGCTTGGACTCCCCATATGAGGAGCCGAACTGGCCGCAAATAAGACTCGTGACAACGGAAACCACACCAGATGCTATCGCCGAGCATTTGTTCAATTCGCTCGAAACTCGATGGAGATGATCAAGCTATCAAGCAGGATGGACATAGTACTAAGCCACGACTAGAGAAAACCGGAAAACTATGGGAGGTTGCCCTGAGCTCTGAAACGTATTTCCTGCGCAGCACGCAGTCTGTAGACCCCAACGCGAGCTTAGAAGACCGCTTCGCCTCCGCAGTCGCAAACACGGGCAATTACTTCTTTGAAGAAGCTCTTGCCGACCACCTCGAGGAGGCTCGAACCGTCTACAGCTTCGAGGACCTGCCGGAAGCTTATGGCACGCTGGTTCTATCCATGTCGAACTTTTTAAGCCCTGCGACTGATCTTGGCTGGTTTGCCGAACAGATCGAAGCCAAATCCGTAGAGAAAATCGTAATGGTTGGTGCTGGGGCACAGGCCTATGAGTATACCGACCATGTCCCCCTCACGGACGGCACACTCCGCTTCATTCACCTTCTGGCCGAAAAAGGCACAACTATCGGTGTGCGTGGATATTTCACAGCCGAGGTCTTGGCCGGATACGGCATCAAGAACGTCGATGTGATCGGCTGCCCAACGGCATACTGGTCTGGGCGCAAGCCCATCCGCCCGGCACCTGCTAAACTTGAAAGATTGGCGGTTCACTGTACGCCTGAAGGCTTCTTCCGAGACAAAGTGGGAGCGCTTTTCAAGCACGCGATCACGCATGACGCCAGCTATGTCATTCAATCTGAAAAATGGATGATACCGCTCATCAACGAAGCTTTCGCCAGCGGTAAAGCCGAGCAAAACTCCGAGGGTAGGGTCAGCTATTACTCGTATGGCTTCGCTTCCCCAGAAGACGTTGTGAGGTGGCTTCAACGCAAGGCATTGGTATTCTTCGGAATGACTGAGTGGATATCAGCGATGGAGGGCTTCGATTTCGTCTATGGCGCGCGTTTCCATGGAAACATGGCAGCTATTCAGGCGGGTACGCCAGCGTTAAATATGCCATTTGACACGAGAACTCGAGAACTCTGCGAGTATCTTAATTTACCCCATCTACCTTTCGAACGTTTCAACGGTTTACTTACGCCAGAACAACTTTTCGACATGACTGATTTTTCAGCCTTCGAGAAAACGTATTCCAGTAGGATGACCACCTACAAAAATTTCCTCGAATCCAATGGACTTAAGACGAAGAACCTTGCTAGTAGCCCAACAAACGGGTCTCAACAGAGGCAAAAATCTATCAGTTCTTTTGTCGCGCTGCTCACGCGAGACTTCATTTCCGGTGATATATCGAAGTCAGACTTCATGCGAGAAATTGAACTAAGGGTACGGGGTGACCGAACCCACGAAGAACGCAAAGCGGTGGAAAATGGGGCTATCTTGCCCGTAGAGCCCACCTCCTGACCTCATAAGGACTTGGATAAAATGAAGGTATGCCTGGTCACAAATGAGCTTCCCGGCTTAGGTCCGTCGGGCGGCATAGGAACGGCTTTCCAGGAGCTGTCATACACGCTTTCGAGAAACGGCTTTAGCGTCGATATACTGTATGCGGCCGCTAGACCAATGCATGCTGACAAGATTGTATCACAATACAGAGAAAAAGGGATCAAAGTCCAATTTGTCGACTCCAGCGAATTTGTATGGGACTTTGGGTCGCCTCTCGGGCGCTCCTACGCGATCTACAAGACGCTTCTGAACTGCACGATTGTCTATGACTTCATACATTTTGCGGAGTACGGTGGAATAGGTTTCTATGCCATCCAAGCGAAACGTCTCCTTAATTACTTCAACGAGACATCTATCGTCGTTCAAACTCACGGATCGACGAGATGGGCGCTAACATCAAACTCCTCTCCGCTAGCACATCAAAATCACCTGCTCGTAGATTTTATGGAATGCCGTTGCATTGAGGGTGCAGACCATGTCGTGAGCCCAAGTCAATATCTGCTTGATTGGTTTGTCGAGCACGGTTTGGCTGCGGCAAGAAAGGGTAAAGTCATCCCTAATCTAGCGTCAACTCTCAAGCGACGTGAAGACGCCGACCGCGGCGAGCAGATCAGCGAAATAATAATGTTCGGACGGCACGAGTTTCGAAAGGGCCTTACAACATTTTGTGACGCGTTGGACATTTTGCGCGACAACCTTGCGGCGCGGAACATTCGGGTGACGTTCCTGGGACAACCGTCCACACTTAATGAGGTGCCTTCAGAGATCTATCTTACTGATCGCGCGAAGAAGTGGGATTTTGAAATCCGCATCCTCTCCAACTTCTCGCGCGACAGAGCCACGGACTATATGTCGGAGGCAGACGCCCCACTCGTCGTCATACCATCATCACAGGAAAACTCGCCGTATACGGTGCTGGAGAGCTTGGCTCTCGGCGTCCCGTTGATCACATCGAGGCACGGTGGTGCGAAGGAGTTGGTGCCATGCGACCGGCACGATCAGATGCTTTTTGATGGAAGTGCTGTTGACCTTGCAACGAAAATCTCTGCCGCAATCGAAAACCGCCTTCACCCGACATATCCGGCAACAAACAATCTTGAGGTTGAGCGTAAGTGGTTGAACTTACATCGCCAAAGCAACGTTGCTCCGGCGATTTCGCCCCCACTAAAGGCCGAGCCTCCTCGTGTCGTGCTCGGCATCACACATTTCGAGCGCCCTGAAAAGCTTGTCCAGGCAGTGTTCAGTGCACTTGACCAAACCTATCCATACACGCAAGTCGTTGTTCTGGATGACGGCTCCAAGAGCCCGGAGGCTATCGCCGCACTGAAACGAGTGGAGAGGTTAATAGCGCCGTCTGGTGGCAAGGTTATCATCCAGCAAAACGGTTATTTAGGTGCAGCACGCAACACAATTGCGCGCGAGACTAAATCCGAATACTTAGTATTCTTGGATGACGATGATCTCGCACTACCGCACATGATTGAAACCTTGGTTGTCGCGGCCGGCAACAAGCCGGAGGCAATTATCGCGCCGCTAAACTTGGCAATGGAGGAACGGAGACGCGGCGAAGCGCTGATTTGCCTGGAGAAATTCCAACAAAGGGTGAGCTACTTCGTCAGCGGTGGGCCGATATCATTGATGCCATTCGGCAATTATCTTAGCACGGCGACCGCGTTAATTCCTCGCTCCGTGTTCGATAGTCTTAAAGGATATTCGGAACTGAAGGGGGTAGGCTTCGAAGATTTCGAGCTTTACACCCGTGCTGTACAGGAAGGATATCGCGTAGAGGCGCTACCTGAACCCCTTTACCTATATGAGGTTGATCGCCCAAGCATGGTGTCATCGACACCTGCAATGGCAAATCTCACCCGAGTTTTAAGCGTGGTTGATATCACTAAAGACCCTCAGGCTTGGCACGATATGATCAGTTGCGTTGCCGCTCAAGAAACTAACAGTGGGGTCCAGGGACGCACGGAGTGGCTTGAGAAGCAATCGCCGCTAAGTGACCATTTCGAAGCAATACGAGCGCACAGGTCAAACTCATTGGGGCGTTTCCAAGCTTTGGAAAACTACGCGAAAGCTGTAAAAGCTCCTCGTGCGGCGGCGGCATGGCATTGCGCGAATCTTCCCATCGCGAGGCCCCGAAAAATTGACCTCGACGCCGTCTTCGACTTGAGTACAGCCCTAGGCCGCATCCCGTCGCTCTCCGCTGACAGCAAAGGCTTTCCAGCCGGAAAATACCAGGCGACGCCTTACACTACTAATTTCTTTTCTCTCTCTTTGGGCTTTGAAGAATTGGAAGAAACGGCCATTGAGTGGGAGGTTATGGAGGATTCCACGGCCACTCTAGACATCAAGAATACAGGCGGCAGCAGGTGGATTAGCCTTGAAATTGGCCTCAATCGTTTCGACCTTGAACGTCAAGGAGGTGTCCAAGTTGAGCTTGACCTGTCTAGTAGGGAACCACTTTCCGGAAGCGCGATCATCAGAAAACAAGATGACATTTCAATGCGCGATAGCGACGAACAGCCGTACGAATCGATAGGCAGCCAAACATTGAAGTTCGAATTCAGAGTACCGGAAAACTGGGAGGAGATACCTCAAGCAGAGCCTCGGTTCATTATGCACCTTCCTCTGATTGAAGCAAAAATCCACATTTTGGGAGTTAGATGCTCAGCGAGACCACGGGACTTCTCCATTCAATCTCAAAGGTAGCTGTCAGACCGGGGGCCGGGTAGCTTGCCGTTCACGCGGCAAGCACCCGGCTCTTTTAACTAAACGCGATAGTCACTGAGCTACACCTTAGAGGAGCCGCTACTGTACTGTCAGGTTGTTCGTAGAGGTGAGGTTGTGGTTTTTACCTGTCACTTGACAGGTATTCGGATCACTCTTCTTGGGCGCACGCACAACACCGTGTCGCTCTATGATCTTTGCTATAGAGGAAAACGCTCTCTGCTACGCCACGCCGGCATCGCGGAGATGGAAATTTGCCTTGGAAGCTATAGTAATTGTCGCACTAGAGCCCGTCCGGTTTAATCCGGTTCATATCCTGCTGCCCTGAAGTAGTTGGCGCATTCTGCGGGGGTGAAGAGTTCGATGATGGAGCTGGCTGCGTTCCAGAGAGTGGAGATGGTTCGTTCGGCCCTTGCCCGCATCAACGCTTTGAGCTTTGCGAATGCGTTTTCGATGGGGTTAAAGTCGAGACTGCAAGGTGGCAGGTAGAGCAGGCCCGCGCCCGCCGCTTCGATGGCGTCGCGTACGCCGGCGGCTTTATGGGCGGGCAGATTATCCATGATGACGACATCGCCGTGCGCAAGGCACGGAACCAGCACCTGCTCGACATAGGCGCGGAACACGTTGCCGTTCATGGCACCGTCCTATACGAACGGAGCGGTCATGCCCGTCAGGCGCAATGCGCCGGTGAAAGTGGTGGTTTTCCAATGGCCGTGCGGCACACCGGCCCGACGGCGCTCACCGCAGGGCGCACGGCCGCGGAAGCGCGCCATCTTGGTCGACAGGCCGGTCTCATCGATGAAGACCAGCTTGGCCGGATCGAGATCGGGTTCGCTGTCGAACCAGGCGCGACGGCTCTTCAGGATATCGGGGCGGTCTTGCTCCAGTGCATGTGCGGACTTTTTTTGAACGTCCACCCGTGTCCGCCAAGCCAGTCGCTCAAGGCGCTTCGGCCAATGCGCATAGAGCGTTCCGTATCGAGGCGCTCGACCATTTCGTTTAACGTGATGTCCTTGCGCTCTTCAATCATCCCGATGATGAAGTCTGCATATCCGTCAAGGCGCGAGCCGCGCCGTCGCCCTTGGGGTCGCGGTGTCAGTTCGCCGATCTTCGCCCGTGCGATCCAGCGGATCGCGCTCGATATTCCAACACCAAATCGGGATGCCGCCTGCCGGGCCGATGCCCCTTCACCCGCAGCTTTCAAGACACGCAGCCGCAAATCTTCGCTGAGCGCTCTGGCCATAAACAACCTCCGTCAAAGCGGATGTTGAAGCAAAAATCAGCCCGCGCGTCACATCACAATCGATTCATCGATACCCGGACGGGCTCTAGGTGTTTGATCCCGGCCGGCCCCTCCTACGCCAGTTCACCGTAAAGAGATAGTAACGCGGCAAGAAGCCTTCAATCGCGCACAAAAGCCGCTGCCCTCTTAGAAAGTCGCATGGATACCACTTTAGATGGCGACGGAAAGAGACACGAACCATACATCAAGCCGCCTCAATGGACGACTTTCAACAAATAGAACATTTAAAGCTTCAGAGACTGAACAAGCAGCCGAGTAAAGTCGCCCGCGCTTGGCGTTGGTAGTCATGGGCATCAATCGGCAAGCCCTGATTTTTGACGATGTTCACACCGATATGATCACCATGTAGCGTGGTAGCCACCGCGGCAAAGCCGCTCAGAAGTTCGGTGACATTTATCCGGCGCTCTTTGTTCCAGACGATAAACGACCCCTCTACTTCGTCGAAATTCCACTGATGAAATCCGGAGTAATCTTCAAATTCTGCTTCGTTTCGTCGATGACCTAGATACACTAATCCGCCAATCTTCAAGCATATAAGCATTTCGACAATCCCCCACACGGGTTCAATAGCGTGGTCAAGCGCGTTCGTGCAGAGAATAAGATCGAAATGGTCGTTCGGAAACCGAGCACTCAGGTCCTCAGCAAAGGAGAATGTCGTTCTTAGCGGCGGAGCCACGTCGAACTTTTCCATTATCGCATCGTAGTGGCGCGCCAACGGATCGGTCGCCGTAATGTCTACGGATCTCCCCGGAATGATCTGACCAGTCTTTGTGATTGGGCCTGAGCCGACATCAAGAATCCTAAAGAAGCTTTGATTAGTTGGAAGTAGATTCTGGATCCAGTCAGGCATTTCCTGTGGCTGAAGCCGGTTAATGTAATCTTCTGGCCATTCCAAACCCCTCGTGCTGAACCAGCTCTCCCAGAAATTAGTCTCATAGTCGATGCCGGCACGCCACGACTTCAGTGATTTAGTGAGAATGGCCCCGCCATTTTTCATGATCTCTTGCAGGTAGCTTTGAAAGGTATTCTGCAACTGAGTTTTCTCCCAAGCCACTATTCGACTGATAATTGAAACGAGTTCCGAGCTGCTTTCTACAGGAAGACTTGCCAACTGGGAAGTTCCACCACGTTCCGATGCTCACCGTCCGCGGCGGTATTTTTATCACTTCAACCAGCCAGCGACCTGCCTGGGCTACTATACGCAGAAATTTGCGCCATCCATGACGGGCTCAAACGATGAAGAACCATCAGGAGACGGCGTTTGAGGCTTACAAGTCGGCGATTCGGAAAATTAGCGACAGGTCTTGCAGCATACGACAAACAGCGACGGTATCTTAGAATAATTCTCAAATATGTAATTCAGGTATAAGTATTAATTCGACAAAACACATAAAAACAGATAATTAATTGAATACTATGACGCTGATCAAAGATGTTTACTAAGATTGAAAAACAGAAGTTCTCCGTAATTATAATACTAATGTTTTTCCGGAGGAAGTACGAACTACCAAATAAATTACAGTGAAGATATAGATCAACTTCGTCTCCCCTAGTGGCAAGCCGCATCATGACAAAGCACCTTCTGCTCCATTAAAATGGAGCAGAACTTGACGAATATATTTTACAAATGCTCTGAGCCCAAAGCTTGGACCGCCGTGAGTTGGAGTTTTCCGGCTCTGATCACGCTGACGGGCTGGTTGCGCCACCGGGATTGTGCAGGGCAATCGGGACGTTATACCCGATCGCGGAGCGAGGACGTTCTTCGTTGTAGTATCGACGCCAAGTCTCCAACTTTTTGCGCGAATCCGCAAGGCTCAGAAACCAGTGGGCGTGCAGGCATTCGGACCGCAGCTTACTGTTGAGCGCCTCGATGAAGCCGTTGTCGGTCGGCTTTCCGGGTCGCGAGAAGTCCAGGGTGACGTTGTTGGCATAGGCCCAAAGGTCCAGATCACGGGAGATAAATTCGCTACCATTGTCCACCCTGACCGTTTTGGGATAGCCAGCCTTCCGGCAGATGCCTGGCTGATATCCGCCTTCCGGCAGATCTCTGCCACTGGCACGCCATCGTTGCCTTGCTTAAAAATAAGCGCCTTCTGGGCGTCCGAAAACTTCGATGCTTTCATGCTCCGCGCCTGTTCCCAGCTGGGAAATTACCGCGGAAAACTCCAGTTATGAACGGTCCAGTTTTTGGGGATCAGGCAGCTAGCGTCGCAGGAAATCGACTAAATTCTTCTCTAGTGTGGATGGAGCGAAGGTCGACGCTCAGTCACTAGGTAATTATACTACCATCAAGAAACGAGACATTTGATAGCTGCTTCAGCGATGGGCCGGCAGAAATGAGTGCTAAGGCGCGCTAAAAAGCATCGTTGGGACGGAGTTCGTGATTGGCGAAGGCGGGCTTGGAGTACTCACTGTTTTGAGTGGGGCAATTCTCGCTGACATTTTTGGGAAGCACCGAAGTCTTTCATCGGTGATTCAAGGCTGGAAGGGCAAAAGTGAGGTATTGTGATTGCAAACAATATGGCGATCTTTTACCGGAAAATTCGATTGTATTCTGTCTTCGGCACCTTGCCTCATCTTCCCTTCGCCTTGACACGCCCCTCGAACTGTTGAATGGATGCGCCCTCGGCGCTGCCCTGCGGGTATGATGTAATGGTAGCCTGTCAGCTTCCCAAGCTGAACGCGCGGGTTCGATTCCCGCTACCCGCTCCAGCCGCCCGGTCCTGTTTTCCTTTCGTCGTTTCCCCCGCATTCTACTTCCAGTTTTGTCTAGGGTGGATCGTCCTGCGCTGCATAATGATTTCAAAATAAAAACGTTTATATTTCTTCTTGAAAACGTTTATATTCCTTGTTACCGTTCCTTCGAAAAGTGGGGAGGGGTGCCGTTTTCGGGGCGCCTGAAGGAATTTGTCGAGCGTCTGTCGTCTGTGGCGGCGCCGATGGTTGAGGAGGAAGAGATGAGGAAATTCGTTGCAACGCTCGCATTGGCCGCCTTCATGGCGGGCGGTGCCCATGCGGCCGATCTCGGCGGCAAGCTCCTGAAGGTCGGGTCCGACACGACCTCGCCGCCGATGGAAAGCATCGATCCAGCGAGCGGCCAGATCGTCGGCTTCGATATCGATGTCGTGAACGCCATCTGCGCCAAGATCAATTGCCAGGCCGAATTCGTGACGACCGGTTGGGACGGCATCTTCGCCGCGCTCGACCAGGGCAATTTCGATCTCGTCGCGTCCGGCGTCTCGATCACCGAAGAGCGCAAGAAGGCGATGGACTTCTCCGATCCCTATATCGTCAACAGCCAGGCTGTGCTGACGCGCGCCGAGGACCAGGGCATCACGCTCGACAAATTCAAGGCCGAAGGCAAGAAGCTCTCCGCCCAGGCCAACACGACGGACGCGCAGGTCGCCGAAGGCGTCGTCGGCAAGGAAAACGTCGTCGCCTATGACAGCTTCAGCGCCGCGATCATCGCGCTCAAGAACAAGGACGTCGACGGCGTCGTGATCAACGGCGCGAATGCCGCCGCCTATGAGCGCGAATTCGCCGGCGAACTCGTCGCCTCCATCAAGGATCTCGAATCCGATCCGCTCGGCCTCGTCTTCCGCAAGGGCGACGAGAATGTCGCTGCCTTCAACGAAGGCCTGAAGGCGATCAAGGACGATGGCACGCTCGACAAGCTGATCGCCAAATATTGGGGCCTCAAGTAAGAGGTCTTCCGGGAGCGTCCCGCGGGCGCCCCATTCATTCCTGAAACAGTTCCGGCACGCGTTCGGAGCGCATGAAACTGGAAATAGGCCCCTTCCGCTTTGCGGAAGCGGCCTATGGCGGAGGCCGGAATGTCGTTCGTCAGAAGCGTGAGGCCCAGCAATCTGGTCATCCTCGCCGCGCTGCCCTTCATCGTCTATCTTTTCGCCTCCTCGGGCGACTACCAGCGGGCGCTGCGCGCTATTCTCGGCATCGAGCCGGGCTCGGGCGCTTTCGTCCCGGGCTTCCTGCTGCTCGCCGCGGCCTTCTCCGCCGGTTTCGCCGTGCTGGTCCTGTCGCGGGCCAAGGTGGCGCGGCCGCGCCTGACGCTTGCCGTCGGCCTTGCCGGCCTGCTGGCGACGGCGGCCATCGTTGCCGGCGACCTCGTCCATCCCTTCATGGCCTCCGTGGTGGCGAACGGGGTCGATTCCTTCAAGTCCGATCTCGTCGTCAAGGGCGTCACGCCGCGCCAGCTGACAGAGGCCGCCGATCTCATGGTGCGCGGCGTCGAGGCCTGGCTCTGGCCGGCCTATGCGGCGCTGCTCGTCGCCGGTCTCGGCCTCACCTTCGCCGGCAGCCGCGCGCCCGTTCCGGCCGAAAGCCCGCTGCGCCGGGCCGGCGCCTGGCTGCTCGGCCTCGTCAACGGCGCGGGCCTCGTCTTCGTTCTCCTCTTTGCCCATCTCGCCTTCGCCTCCGGCCTTGCCACGACCATCCGCGCCGCCATCGCCGCCTATATTCTCGCGGCCATTCTCGGCCTCGTCTGGGTCGGCCTCCTCAAGTTGCGCTATACGCGTGGCAGCCTCCTCGTCTTCGCCGCGATGACGGTCGTCTTCGCCCTGCTCTCCGCCTGGTTCCTGCTGCAGCCGCGCGACGGCTACGTGCTTACGGGCACGCTGGAGGGCAAGGTCGGCATCGTCACCAACACGCCGTCCGGTCTCATCAGCGCCGTGCGCTTCGGTCAGTATGAGGGCGGCCCGACGACCGAAACGCCGGTGCGCACCTTCGTCACGCCCGAACAGGCCATCGAGGCCATCGGCAAGAAGGAGGATGTCAGCGGCGCGCTGCTGCCCGCCGCCGCCGTTCCCGCCGACTGGCCGCGCCTCTGGCAGGTCGAGGCGCTGAACGACCGCGACCGCGCGGTCGGCATCACGCTCGCCGTCGTTGCCATCGCCATCGGCCTGCTCACCTTCGGCGGCTTCCTGCATGGCCGCCATCCGCTGTCGGTCGGCTCGGAATTCGTGGTGGATACGATCCGCGGCATCCCCATGCTGGTCATCGTGCTCTATGTCGGCCTGCCGCTGTCGGGCGCGCTGAAGGATGCGACGGCGGGCGTCTTCGATCCGCCGAACCTCGTGCGCGGCATCGTCGCCATGGCCATCGCCTACTCCGCCTATCTCGCCGAAATCTTCCGCTCGGGCATCAATGCCATTCCCGCGGGGCAGATCGAGGCGGCCGGCAGCCTCGGGCTTAACCGCTGGCAGACGGCGCGGCTCGTCATCCTGCCGCAGGCCTTCCGCATCGTCATCCCGCCGCTCGGCAACGAGCTGATCGCCATCCTCAAGGACACGTCGCTGCTGTCGATCCTGTCGATCCGTGACATCACCCAGCGCATGCGCGAGTTCCAGTCGGCAAGCTTCCTGCCTTTCGCGCCCTACAATTCCGCGGCGATCCTTTACATCCTGCTGACGCTCGCGGCGGCAAGCCTCATCAGCCTGATCGAGAAGAAATATGACGTCAAACACCGCTGAGAAGGGCACGGTCCTCGTCACCGGCGCCTCGCGCGGCCTCGGCCGGGCGCTGGCCGGACTCTACGCCGCGGCGGGCTGCCGCGTCATCGCCTGCATGCGGCAGGGCGGCGATGTGCCGCTCGACGTCGCCGACCCGGCTTCCATCGCGGCGCTCGGCGAAAGGCTGGAGGGTGAGCCGATCGACATCGTCATCAACAATGCCGCGGTCCGCGGCGATACCGGCGGCCTCGAGTCGCTCGAGACGGACGATTTCCTCGAGGTCATGCGCATCAACGCGCTCGCCCCGCTGCTTCTGGCCCGTGCGCTGCGGCCGAACCTTCGCGCCGGTGGCCGCAAGGTGCTGGTCAATATCAGCAGCCGCGCCGGCTCGCTTGCCGAAGGCACGCTCGATGACGAAGACGGCGATTATGCCTATCGCTGCTCCAAGGCGGCGCTGAACATGGCGACGGTGAAGCTGGCGCAGGATTTCCGCCGCGACGGCATCGCCGTCATCTCGCTGCATCCAGGCTGGGTGCGCACGGATATGGGCGGTGAAGAGGCGGCCGTCGACGTTGCGGAAAGCGCCGCCGGCCTCAAGGCGCTGATCGACGCCACGACACTGGCCGAAAGCGGCAGTTTCCGGGCCTATGACGGCCGAACGGTAGCATGGTAATGGAGACAGGCATGACCGACGCACGGCAGGACGAGACGGCGGCAATCGAAGCCTTGCTGCGGGAAAGCTATGGCATCGCCGGGGCCATCACGCCGCTGCCGGGCGAACACGATCTCAACTACCGCGTCGAGGCGGCGGATGGCACGCGTTATCTCTTGAAGCTGCACGCGCCGGGCGATGCGGACGATCTCGCCATGCAGATCGCCGTGCTCGATCATCTCGCGGACACGGCGCCCGGTCTTCCGGTCTCGCGCGCCCTCGCCGACCGGATGGGCCGGCAGTCCTTTGCCACCGATATCCGCGGCCCGCGCACCGCGCGTCTGCTCACCTGGCTGTCGGGCGACGTCTGGTCGCGCGCCGCCACGCGCCATGAAGAAAGCGTTTCGACGCTGGGCGGCCTACTCGGTGCGCTCGACCGCAGCCTCCAGGGCTTCTCGCACGCCGGCGCAAAGCGCCTCTATGCCTGGGATATCGGCCGGGCGGACATGCATCTGGAAAACCTCCGCTTCATCGACGACGCGGAAAAGCAGGCGGCCGTCGCGGCCATTCTGGAGCGCTTCGCCGCCGCGGTGCTGCCGCGCCTTCAGGCCTGCCCGCGCCAGGTCATCCACAACGATGCCAACGACTACAATGTCCTGCTCGATGCCGGCGGGCGCGTCAGCGGCCTGCTCGATTTCGGCGATATGGTCGAGACGTTCCGCGTGGTCGAGATCGCCGTCGCCAGCGCCTATGTGCTGATTGGCGCGGCCGATCCTGTCGAGACCATTGCCCGTCTTGCCGCCGCCTATCATTCCGTCAACGCTATCAGCGCAACGGAGGCGGAGCTTGTCTTCGATCTCGTCTGCACCCGTTATGCCGTCAGCATGTGCATGGCCGCGAGACAAATCCGTGACAACCCGGACAATACCTATCTTCTGGTCAGCCAGGAGGATGTCTGGCGCGAGCTTCGCCGCCTGCAGCAGGAGAACCGCGCGCTCGCCATCGCCCGCATCCGCGATGCCTGCGGCTTCGCGCCGGTTCCACATGCGCCCCGCCTCGAGCGCTGGCTGGAGCGCAATGCCCACGATTTCGCCGCCGTCATCCGCCCGGGCACCGCAAAGCCCAGGGTGCTTGCTCTCGATCTCACGGCGGCGGGGCCGGACTGGTCCGCGCTGGATGCGGACGGCGCCGAGCGGCTGATCGAGGCGCGTGTCGCCGAGGCCGGCGCGGATTTCGCCATCGGCCTCTACGGCGAGGACCGCGCCGTCTACAAGGGCGATGCCTACGAGACCGGCTCGGCCGGTGCGCGCCGAACGGTGCATCTCGGCATCGACCTCTTCGCACCGGCCGGCGAGCCGGTGCATGCGCCCTTTGCCGGCAAGGTCGCCTTCATCCACGACGACGCCGTCGCCTTCGGCTTCGGCCCGACGGTTCTACTCGAACATCGCACCGATGAGGGCGATGTCTTCTGGACGCTCTATGGGCATCTCTCCCGCCAGGGCGTCCAGAAGCTCTCTTTGGGGCAGGCCATCGCCAGGGGCGAGGCCTTCGCCGCCTTCGGTGCGGCCACGGAAAACGGCAACTGGTCGCCCCACCTGCATTTCCAGGTCGTCACCGATCACCTCGGCCTCGAAGGCCGCATGCATGGCGTCGGCGTCGGCGATCACTGGCAGGTCTGGCGGGCGGTGAGCCCGGATCCGAGCGTGGTCTTCGGTTTTGCCACGCCCGCTTCCGTGATCGTGGCGCGCGACAAGGATTTCCTGGTACGCGAGCGCCATCGCCGCATCGGCCGTTCGCTCTCCATCGCCTATTCCGCCGCGCCGCTGAAGATCGTCGGCGGGGAGGGTGCGCACCTCATCGACGCGGATGGCAACCGCTGGCTCGACATGGTCAACAATGTCTGCCACATCGGCCATTGCCATCCGCGCGTCGTCCGGGCGGCGCAGATGCAGATGGCAAGGCTCAACACCAATTCGCGCTACCTGCACGATTCGCTGGTGGAATATTCCCGCCGCCTCGCCGCGCTCTTTCCCGACCCGCTGAACGTCTGCTTCTTCGTCAATTCGGGCAGCGAGGCGAACGACCTCGCCATCCGCCTGGCTCGCGCCTATACCGGCAACCGCGATGTGATAACGGTCGACCATGCCTATCACGGCCATCTGTCGAGCCTCATCGACGTCAGCCCTTACAAGTTCGCCGGCAAGGGCGGCGAGGGCTGCCCGCCGCATGTGCGCGTCGCCGAAATGCCTGATCTTTATCGCGGCCGCTTCCGCTACGGGGACGGAGATGCCGGGAGAAAATACGCCGAGGACGTGCGCCGGCAGGTCGAGGCGCTGGCGGCGGAAGGCCGCCGCCCGGCGCTGTTCTTCAGCGAAGGCATCCTGGGCACCGGCGGCCAGCTCACCCTGCCGGAAAATTACCTGAAGGAAGCCTATGCCCATATCCGGGCGGCCGGCGGCCTCTGCCTTGCAGACGAGGTGCAGGTCGGCTTCGGCCGCGTCGGCAGCCACATGTGGGCGCATGAGACGCAGGGCGTCGTCCCCGACATCGTCACCATGGGCAAGCCGATCGGCAACGGCCATCCCATGGCCGCCGTCGTCACCACGGAGGCCATCGCCGCCGCCTTCGCCAACGGCATGGAATATTTCAACACCTTCGGCGGCAATCCCGTCTCCGCCGAGATCGGCCTTGCCGTGCTCGACGTCATCAGGGACGAGCGCCTGATGCACCATTGCAGGACGGTCGGCGACCGGTTGATGGATGGCGCCAGGGCACTGGCCGAACGTCATGCGATCATCGGCGACGTACGCGGCTACGGCCTCTTCAACGGCATCGAACTCGTTCGCGACCGTGAGACGCTGGAGCCGGCGGCGGCGGAACTCGATGTCGTCATCGCCGAGATGAAGGGCAAGCACCGCATCCTGCTCTCCAGTGAAGGCCCGCATCACAATGTCCTGAAGGTGAAGCCGCCGGCGCCCTTCAGCGCGGCGGATTGCGACCGCTTCCTCGCTGCCCTAGACGAAACCCTCGGCGCGCTCGCGCGCTGAGGACATAGCGCCTCGAAAGAGGTTTGACGCGCGATATAAACGTTTATATTGCAATCGTGACGAAAGCGGCGCTCGCCAAGGTGCCGTGAATGACAAGGACAAGACCCGTGCACAAGCCGCTTACCCGACAGAACCGCTTCGACGCCGCCCATCAGGATGCCGGCATGCTGGAGCTTGGCGTCTGCTACTATCCGGAACAGTGGCCGCGCGAGAAATGGGACGAAGACGCTCGCCGCATGGTCGAGCTCGGCCTTGCCTGGGTGCGCATCGGCGAATTCGCCTGGTCGCATATCGAGCCGCAATCCGGCGTCTTCCACTGGGAATGGCTGGACGAGGCCGTCGAGGTGCTCGGCTGCGCCGGCCTCAAGGTCATCCTCGGCACGCCCACTGCCGCCCCGCCGAAGTGGCTGGTCGACCGCTACCCGGATATCCTGCCGGTCGATGTCGGGGGCGTCGTGCGCAAGTTCGGCGCGCGCCGGCACTATTGCTTCTCGAGCCGCCGCTACCGCCTCGAGGCCGCCCGCATCACCGAGGCCATGGTGCGCCGCTATGGCGACAATCCCTTCGTGCACGCCTGGCAGACCGACAACGAATATGGCGACCACGATACCATTCACAGCTATTCCGACGAGGCGGGGCGCGCCTTCCGCGAATGGCTTGCCGCGCGCTACGGCACCATTGAGGAGATGAACCGCGCCTGGGGCACGCAGTTCTGGAGCATGCACTATAACGGCTTCGGCGAGGTGGACCTGCCGAACAACCTCGTGGAAGAGCCGACGCCGACCCATCTCGTCGATTACTTCCGCTTCTCCTCCGATCAGGTGAAGAGCTTCAACAAGGCGCAGGTCGATCTCATCCGGCAGCATTCGCCGGGCCGCCCGGTGACGCACAATTTCATGTCGCAGAACACCGACTTCGACCATCACAAGCTCGGCGAGGATATCGATATCGCCTCCTGGGATGTCTATCCCATGGGCGGGCTCATCAATGGCCGCCTCAGCCCCGAGGACAAGGCGCGCTACCTGCGCGTCGGCGATCCGGACCAGCCGGCCTTCAACCACGACCTCTACCGCGCCGTCGGCCGTGGCCGGGTCTGGGTCATGGAGCAGCAGCCGGGACCGGTGAACTGGGCCGCCCACAACCAGTCGCCCGCCGATGGCATGGTGCGCCTGTGGACGTGGCTCGCCTATGCGCACGGCGTCGACATGGTCTCCTATTTCCGCTGGCGCCAGGCCCCCTTCGCACAGGAACAGTTCCATGCCGGCCTGCTCTTGTCGAACAGCGAGGTGGACCAGGGTTATCTGGAGGTGGCGCAGGTCGCCGAGGAAATGGCCCGCCTGCCGAAGGGCGAGGTGCGCGAAAAGGCCGCCGTCGCCATCATGCTGGATTACGAATCGCGCTTTGCCACCCGCGCCCTGCCGCAGGGGCGCGGCTATGCGGCCTCGGCCATCGCGCTCGACTGGTATTCGGCCGTCGCCCGTCTCGGCGTCGATGTCGATTTCATCGGCCAGCATTCCGATCTCTCCGGCTACAGGCTGGTGCTGGCGCCCGACCTCGTCATTCCGGATGCCGATTTCATCGCCCGCCTCAAGGCCTCCGGCGCGAAGGCCCTGTTCGGCCCGCGCAGCGGCAGCAAGACGCGCGACATGCATATTCCTGCCGACCTGCCGCCCGGCCCGCTCGCCGACCTGCTCGATTTCCGCGTGACGCGCGTCGAGTCCCTGCCGGACTTCCACAGCGAGCCGGTGCTCTATGGCAATACGAGTCATCCGATCACCGGCTGGCGGGAACTGATCCGCACCAATGAGGCGGTCCTTGCGACGTTCGAGGGACCGCACCGCACCGGTTCCCCGGCGGTGATCGGCAATGAGGCGACGCGTTATGTCGGCACGCTGCCGCGCGGCGAGTTCCTGTCGAAGCTGATGGGCGACACGCTCGGCTGGGCCGGCGTCGCGAGCCTCACCGACCTTGGCGATCTCCGCCTTGCCCGCCGCGGTCGCCTTCATTTCGCCTTTAACTATGGCAGCAGCCCCGCATCCGTGCCGGCGGCTGCCAATGCAAGCTTCCTCGTCGGGGTGCGCGAACTTGCGCCCGTCGATGTGGCCATCTGGACGGAAGACTGAAGTCGCCGCCCGGTACCGGACGGGTCGCCCCGTCCGCGCCGTCCGGGGCGCTGCGTCAGGACACGCCGATTGCGGTGGCGAAAGCGTTGTCCTCGGGTTATTCTTGAGGTCGCGGGCGCCGTCACGGTCCTGGCGCGACCTGAAAACCCAAGTTGGTCCTGATGCGGCACACCCGAATTTCATCCCTTAAAACCAGCGGGCTTGTTGCGCTGGCCTTGCTGCTGGCGGCGGTAAATCCGGCTTGCCTTGCCGCCCAGGAACGGGGTCCCGTCGACCTGCCGATCCTCTTCGACACGCGTGAGCGCATCGCCAGGCCGGATGTATCCGGCATCGTCCGGCTGCGCTTCCTGACGACGGTGGATTTCCCGCCGTTCAATTTCATCGATCAGACGGGCAAGCTTGCGGGCTTCCATGTCGATCTGGTGCGGGAAATCTGCCGGGAGCTTGCCCTGACGGAAAAATGCCAGATCCAGGCTGTGACCTTCCCGGAACTGGAAAAGGCGCTGACCGATGGCAATGGCGAAGCGGTGGCCGCAGGCGTTGCGGTGACGACGGACCTGCGCAAGCGCTTTGCCTTCTCGCGCCCGTTCATGCGCCTGCCGGCCCGCTTCGCCGTGGCCAAGAAGGCGGCGCCGTCCGGGGAGACGGCGGCCGCGCTCGATGGCAAACGGGTGGGCGTGGTGGCGGCGAGCGCACATGAGGCCATGCTGAAAGCCTTCTTCCCGCGGGTGCAGGCGGAGGCGTTCGCGGACCGGGCGGCGCTGCTGGCAGCGTTGAAGGACGGCAAGGTGGAGGCTGTCTTCGGCGACGGCATGCAGCTCGCCTTCTGGACGAGCGGCTCGGAATCGGCCGGCTGCTGCCGCCTGTTCGACGGTCCCTTCCTGTCGGAAACGTTCCTGGGCGAGGGGCTGACCCTCATGTTCCGCAAGGAGGATGCGGCCCTTGCCGGTGCGGTGGACCACGCGCTCCTCGCGCTCTCGCGCAGCGGCCGCCTGCAGGAAATCTACCTGCGCTACTTCCCGATCAACCTCTATGGCGGTTGATGTAAGTAAGGGATTGCTTACTGACTTGCCCAGATGATGCGGGCGATCCAGTCGATTTCGTCCATGTCGAACGTGCGGTTGGCGTGCTCGGGATTGATCGAGACGAGTTCGATGGTGCGCGGGCTCTGGCGGTGCAGCACCTTCGCCATGACCTCGCCCTCCCGCGTCTTGACGACCACCCGGTCGCCGCGGCGCACCTGCGCGCCCGGCTCGACGATCAGCACATCGCCGTCACGATAGAGCGGCAGCATGCTGTCGCCCTGGATCTCCAGCGCATAGACGCCGGCCTTGCCATTCGGCGAAACGGGAAATTCCACCACATCCCAGCCCTGGCCGGCCGGAAAGCCACCGTCGTCGAAGAAGCCGCCTGCACCGGCCTGGGCGAAGCCGAGCAGGGGAATGGTGCTGGTCTGCGGGGAAAGGCCGCCCTGCGCCAGCGCGACGTCGCGCGCGGGATCGTATCCCATGAAGAACGCGTCGACGGAGGCGCCCGTCGCCTCCAGCACCTTCGCAATGGATTCCGTCGAGGGCCAGCGCTGACGGCCGTCGGCGCCCTGCCGCTTGGATTTGTTGAAGGATGTCGGGTCGAGCCCGGCGCGGCGAGCAAGGCCGGATGGCGAGAGGTGATGGCGCTCGGCAAGGGCGTCGATCGCGGCCCAGATCCGGTGGTGGGAGAGCATGTCGTAAAACCTTGCCAGGGCGCGGGCCGGCCGATGCCGGACCGATAGGACTGGGAGCATAGCGAAGGTCGGTTTGCGAGTAAAGAAAGAAGGATTATATTCCTGTTCCGGTCCGCGCCCGCCGGCGTGCCACGACGCTTTCGCGCCATATGGTGAAGATGCCGGCCCCCACGACGATCATCGAGCCGACGACCATGTTGAGGCTCAGCGTTTCGCCAAAGACGGTGATCCCGATGATCGCCGCCAGCACGACCTGAAGGTAGGTGAGCGGCTGCACGGCCGCGGCATCGAGCAGGTCATAGGCGCGGATCAGGAAATAGTGGCTCGACATGCCGGTGATGCAGAGCAGGCCCATCCAGAGCCAGTCGGTGGGTGAAAGGTTGGTCCAGAAGAACGGACCGATCAGCGAGATCGCGGCCGCGCCGGCGACGCCCACATAGAAGAAGCTCGTCGAGGCCGGGTCGTCGCGGCTGGCGAGACGCGTGGCGATGGCATAGAGCGCGAACATCAGCGCGCCGGCAAGCGGCAACAGGACGCCCATGTCGAAGCTGCTGCCGGTCGGGTTGATCACGATCAGCACGCCGCAGAGGCCGACGCCGATCGCCGTCCAGCGCCGCCAGCCCACCCGCTCGCCGAGCAGCGGCATGGAAAGCAGCGCCACGAAGATCGGCCCCGAGGCAAGCACCGCCTGAGAGTGGGCAAGACCGACGGTGCTGAAGGCCGTGATGCCGATGACGATCTGGACGGCGAGCAGCACGCCGCGCAGGATCTGCAGGACCGGCCGTTTCGTTACCGCTGCCGCCCGCAACCCGCCGGGGCTGCGCGCGCCCAAAGCCATGGCGAAGGCGCCGAAGGCCCAGAAGCGCAGCATGGCGATGAAGACAGGCGGATAGGCGCTGCCGAGATGTTTCGAGATGGCGTCCTGCAGGCTGAAGATGACGATCGCAAGCAGGGTGAAGACGTAGCCGAGTCGTTTGGAATCCATGGTCTCCGCGCATATACCCACCCCGCCCGCCTTGCACGTCGAAACTTGCCCCGCACCGGACATTTTGCGGCGGGGTGCGCGGCAGAGCCGCCGTGGCAGGAAAGTTTTCCTTTCGGCCGTGATTTTCAGCCACTTTCGCGGGAACGAAAGGCGCGCTATCAAGAGGGGCGTGCGGCCTCTGCCGCATGCTCGAGGTCCCTTCCGTGCAAAAGACCGTCTCTTCCGGCATCCTGCTGACGTCCTTCGCCTATTTCCTGTTTTCGTTGCAGGATGCGTCGGTGAAGTGGCTCGTCGTCGCCCTGCCGGTGTGGCAGATCCTGTTCGTGCGCAGCGTGACGATCTTTTCGCTCTGCTTCGTCTTCGGCGGCCGCCCGCTGATGCGCGCCGCGCGCCATTCGCCGGTGCTGAAGCCACTGTTCCTGCGCAATCTGCTGCTGCTCGCAGCCTGGCTCTGCTATTACACCGCCGCGCGGGACCTCGGCCTTGCCGAGCTGACGACGCTCTACTACGCCTCGCCCGTCGTCATGACGATCCTGTCCGTGCCGATCCTCGGCGAGAAGGTGCCGGGATATCGCTGGCTTGCCGTTGTCGTCGGTTTCGTCGGCGTGGTCGTCGCCTGCGGCATCGCGGCAAAGGGGCTCACGCTCTCCTGGCCTGTCTATCTCGCGCTGCAGGCCGCCATCTTCTGGGCCGTCGCTTCCGTGCTGCTGCGCAAGACCGCGCTGCATGAGCGCACGCAGGTGCAGATGGTCATTTCCAGCGGCTTCTTCCTGTTGTTCACCGCCATCGCCGTACCTTTCGTCTGGCAACCGGTCTCGCTGATGGACCTTGCGCTGATGGCCGGAACGGGGCTGCTGGCCGGCATCGGCCAGTTCGCGCTGTTCGAGGGCATGCGCCGTGCGCCGGTTTCGGTGCTCGCCCCCTTCGAATATACCTCGCTCGTCTGGGCCTTCGCGCTCGGTTATCTCATCTGGAGCGACGTGCCGGGATCGAATGTCGTGGTCGGCGCGGCGCTGATCTTTTCCGCCGGTACGATCATCATCGCCAGCGAGCGGATCAACAATCGCCAGCGCCTGCGGGCCTGAGCCAATCGGTTCTAAGTTGCGAAACAACCAAAAGAATTCCCGTTTCCGTCGCTCTGGTTGGTTGCAAGTGCGAAGCAGAACGATATTGTCGCGATCCGACAAGCGGCTCTACGCGGGGGATAGATAGAATGCCGATATCGAACGCCGCATTCGTGCGCTCGACGATCGTCCTTTTGGTTGCAGGCATGCTTTCGCTGCTCGGCATTGTCGGCACGTCGCTGTGGCTCGTCAACAAGGTCCAGACCTACTTCACCGGCTTCATCGAGGTGCGCGAGGCCCGCAGCACCGCCGCCGACCTGCTCTCCACCCTCAAGGACGCCGAGACGGGCCAGCGCGGCTTCATCATCACGGGTGAGAATGCCTTCCGCACGCCCTATGACAATGCGCTGCGCGCCGTAGCCGACCGGGAAAAGGCCTTTCTCGAAAAGACCCGCGGCTTTCCCCAATATGCCGAGCGGACTGCGAAGATCGAGGCCCTTGTCGAACAGAAGCTGAAGGAACTGGCCGAGACGGTCGACGCCGTGGAGGCCGGCCGTCAGGCCGATGCCATCAACCAGGTCAAGACAGACCGCGGCCGTGTCCTGATGGACGAGTTGCGCATCGAACTCGGCGCGATCATGGACGATGCCGACCGCGAACTGCGCGAGAGCGTCGTCGATACGCTGTGGTCGGCCGGCGCGCTGCAATGGACGACGGTGATCGGCGCCGTCGCCATCATCGGCGTGCTCGGCGGCGCGGCGGCCGTCATCGCGCAATATACCCGCGACATCATCCTCGCCCGCCGCGAGGTCGAGACGCTGAACGCCACGCTGGAAAAGCGTGTGGACGAGCGTACCGAGGAGCTGATCCGCGCCAACCAGGAAGTCCAGCGCTTCGCCTATATCGTGACGCACGACCTGCGTGCACCGCTCGTCAACATCATGGGTTTCACCAGCGAGCTGCAGGCCTCGCTCGCCTCCATCCAGGCCTATGTGCTGGCCGACGGCAAGACGCCGAGCGAAGGCGATATCCTGGAGGCGCGCCGCGCGGCATCCGAGGACCTGCCGGAGGCGATCGGCTTCATCCGCTCCTCCACCAAGAAGATGGACGGCCTCATCAACGCCATCCTGAAGATCTCACGCGACGGGCGGCGGGAATTGAAGATCGAGCGGGTGGACCTCAAGGCGCTCGCCGAAAACGGCGCGGCGGCCGTCGGTCATCAGGTCGGCGAATCCGACGGCGAGGTCACCATCGCCGACAACCTGCCGACCGTGATCTCCGACCGGCTGTCGCTGGAGCAGGTGTTCGGCAACCTCTTCGACAATGCCATCAAATACCAGACGCCCGGCCGTCCGCTGCGCGTTTCCGTCACCGCCCGCAGCCTCGGCCGCGCCGGCTTCGTCGTCGAGTTCACCGACAACGGCCGCGGCATCGCGCCTGAAGATCATGAACGCGTCTTCGAGCTCTTCCGCCGCTCGGGCACGCAGGACAAACCCGGCGAAGGCATCGGCCTGGCCCATGTGCGTTCACTGATGCGCAATCTTGGCGGTGATATCGTCGTTCGATCCGAACTCGGGCAGGGGACGACCTTCGTGCTTCGCCTTCCGCCCGACCTCAGCAAAGTTGTCAGGAGTATGCAGGCATGAACGGACTGGGCAAGGAAGTCACCATCGTCATGATCGAGGACGACGAGGGCCATGCGCGCCTCATCGAGAAGAATATCCGCCGCGCCGGCGTGCACAATGAAGTGGTGCCCTTCACCAACGGGACGGACGCGCTCGACTTCGTGCTCGGCAAGGACCGCTCGGGGCTCGCCAGCGCCGGCAAGTTCCTGCTGATCCTGCTCGATCTCAACCTGCCCGACATGTCCGGCATCGACATCCTGCAGAAGATCAAGACCAATATCCACACCAAGCGCCTGCCGGTCGTCATCCTCACCACGACGGACGACGAGCGCGAAATCCAGCGCTGCTACGATCTTGGCGCCAATGTCTACATCACCAAGCCGGTGGAATACGAAAGCTTCGCCCATGCGATCCGCCAGCTCGGCCTGTTCTTCTCCGTGATCCAGATTCCCGAGACGCAGTAAATGAAGGAAGGCCCCGTCCGCATCCTCTATATCGACGACGACCCGATCCTCGCGCGGCTTGCCCAGCGCGCGCTCGGCCGTTCCGGTTACGAGGTGCTGCACGCCGAGGACATCGAGCATGGTCGCGCGCTGTTCGCCGAGGCGGGCTTCGACGCCGTGGTGCTCGATCACTTCCTGCAATCGGGCACGGGACTTTCACTGCTCCGGGAACTCGTCGATGCGCCTGGCGCGGTGCCGGTCGTCTATGTCACGGGATCGAACGACGCGCAGGTCGCCGTCGAGGCGCTGAAGGCAGGGGCGGCGGACTATGTCATCAAGTCGGTCGGCGACGATTTCATGCCGTTGCTCGCCAACGCCCTGGGGCAGGCGCTGGAAAATGCCGAACTGAAGCGGGCCAAGCTCAAGGCCGAGCTGGAAATCCGGCTTGCCAAGGAGCGTGCGGAAATCCTGCTGGCGGAGGTGAACCACCGCGTCGGCAATTCGCTGGCGCTTGCCGCCGCACTCATCCGTCTGCAGATGTCGAGCGCTTCGAATGATGCGGTGAAGGAGGCCCTGGCCGAGACGCAGGCGCGCATCACCGCCATCGCCGGCATCCACCGCCGTCTCTACACCTCCGAGGACGTGCGCCATGTCGATATGGGCGCCTATCTCGCGACGTTGCTCTCCGAGCTCGACACCTCGATGAAGGGGCAGGGCCGCAACGTGCGTCTCAGCCGCACGCTGGAACCGCTGAACGTGCCGACAGACCGGGCCGTCTCGCTCGGCGTCATTGTCACGGAGCTCGTCACCAACGCCTTCAAATATGCCTATGGCGAGGCGGGCGGCGAGGTGCGCGTCGGCTTTACCCGGCTCGACCCGGAGAGCGCCATGCTCTTCGTGGAGGACGATGGTATCGGCTGGCGTGGCGAAGGCCCCGTGCGCGGCACCGGCCTCGGCTCCAAGATCATCGGCGCCATGGCGACCAGCCTCGGCACGAAACTCGATTATGTCAGCCGCGCCTTCGGCACGCGCGCCGAACTGACGGTGCGCATGGCGGACGTCGCAAGGCCCGCTTAGGGCCACCCGAACGGGACCATTGCCGCAAAGTCGGTGCGGGCGGTTTCGCGTTTTTTCCCCACATCCGCGCACCATTCGATCCTTCGCCGCCGTCCCCGGGAGCCACGGGCACGCGCATGGCAAAACCCCGGATGCAGGGGATATCCGGGGCTTCGGGGAGGTCAGTCGGGTCAGGAACCGGCGGTTAGCGGCAGACGCGGATCTTCTTGACGATGACGTTGCCGTAGTAGTCGTAGGACTTCACCTTCTTGACGAAGCAATAGGGCTGGTAGTCGTAGCTGTAGTAGCCGGCCTGCGAGGGGGCGGCGAAGGAAACGGCGGCGACGAGGGCGATGGTGGCGGAAACGATGATCTTGCGCATGGGGTCTCTCCTGATCGGTTAAGGATGAGCCTCTCTCATCCGGTGACTGGAATGTCCCATATCGAAGGGCGGCGTGTTGTTCCGAAAGGAACAGGTGTTGACGGCAAGGGCAGGCGACCTAGCTAGCACGCTTTCACCCTGACCGGAGGTTTGGACATGGAAACGCAGGAACTCCATCGCGGCCGCCTTATCGACCATATCCAGCTCGTCGTGCGTGACCTTCCGGCAAGCCGCCGCTTCTACGAGGCGATCTTCGATGCGCTGAAGGTTCCCATCGGCGGGACCGCGGACGATTATTTCTGGGTCGACGAACTCTTCGTGTCGAGCGTGGACAGCGTGGCGGCCGCCGGCAAGCCCACCGGTCGCCACCATATCGCGTTCCAGGCCGCGGATCACGCCATGGTCGAGGCCTTCCACGAAGCGGGGCTTGCGGCAGGCGGCAGGGACAATGGCACACCGGGAGAGCGATCCTATCATCCGGGCTACTACGCCGCCTTCCTGCTCGATCCCGATGGCAACAATATCGAGGCCGTGCATCACGGCACGGCCGAGCGCAGCGCGCCGTCGGTAAGGATCACATTCTAGAGCCAGGAAAACGGACATCGGCTTTCCCGCTGGAAATTCGCAGGACAAAGCGTTCGGACGGTTCCACGCTTCAGACAGAAGAGAAGCGTTCTAGGACGCGTCGAGGGGAACGATTGTGAGCGGGTCGCCGCCGTCGATGAAGAGTGGACCGCCGGAAACGAGTGCTTTTGCAAGGCGGGCGAGGGCAAGGCGGCCGGGCTCGGGGTGGCGGCCGTCGAAGGCGCCGACGCGGATGGCGACGGCCATGTCGAAAGGATATTCGCCGGCCTCGAGGGTGAAGTCCTCGGCGGCGATGCAGCGATAGGCGAGCATGCCGGCGGCGATTTCGGCCTTTGAGCCGGCAATGGCCTGCCGGATCGCGGTCTCGGAGCGGTCGATCGCCAGCACATGGCCATGGCCGATGCGCCCCACGATCGCGCGGGCCAGGGCGCCCGGGCCGCAGCCGATTTCGAGGATGCGCTGCCCCGGCTTGAGGGGCAGCGCGTCGACGATTTCAAGCAGCCGGGGCGAGAGATCCCGCGTCATGGCCGGTAAAGGCGGCTCAGGCCGCCTTCTTGGCCTCGGGAGCGAAGCGGCTGTAGAAGGTCTCGCCCTTGGCGGCCATGTCCTTCAGCAGCGGCGTCGGCTGGAAGTGGCTGCCATAGCTGGCGGCAAGCTTCTCGCACAGTTCCACGAAGGTCTTCACGCCCATGCCGTCGATGTAGGACAACGTGCCGCCGGTATAGGGGGCGAAGCCGAAGCCGAGGATGGAGCCGACATCGGCCTCGCGCGGGTCGGTGACGATGCCCTCTTCCATGGTGCGGGCCGCTTCCAGCGCGATGGTGACGAGCAGGCGCTCCTTGATCACCTTGATGTCGACATCCTCGGGCTTCTGCTGCGGGTAGAGGTCCTTGAGGCCCGGCCACAGCTTCTTCTTCGCCGGCTTCGGCGGGTAGTCGTAGAAGCCCTTGCCGGCCTTGCGGCCGAGGCGGCCTTCGCCTTCCACCAGCTTCGTGACCAGCTCCATGTGGCGCGGATCGACGGAATCGGCGCCGAGATCGGCGATCGAGGCCTTGAAGATCTTGTAGGAGAGGTCGACGGCCACTTCGTCGTTGAGCGAGAGCGGGCCGACCGGCATGCCGGCCATCTTGGCGGCATTCTCGATCATTGCCGCCGGCACGCCTTCGATCAGCATGTCATAGGCTTCGGCCATGTAGCGGAAGACGCAGCGGTTGACGTAGAAGCCGCGCGTGTCGTTGACGACGATCGGCGTCTTCTTGATAGCGGCGACATAGTCGAGCGCGGTGGCGAGCGCCTTGTCGCCCGTCTCCTTGCCGAGGATGACTTCCACCAGCATCATCTTGTCGACCGGCGAGAAGAAGTGGATGCCGATGAACTGGTTGGGACGCCTGGAGTTCTTGGCAAGGCCCGTGATCGGCAGGGTCGAGGTGTTGGAGGCGAAGATGGCGTCCGTCTTCAGCACGGCCTCGATCTTCTCGGTGACCTCCTTCTTGACGGTGCGGTCTTCGAAGACGGCCTCGATGACGAGGTCGGCATCGGCGAGCGCCGCATAATCCGGCGTCGGGGTGATGAGCGCCAGCAGCGCCTCGCCGTCTTCCTTCGACATGCGGCCCTTGCCGACCGCGCCGGTGACGAGGCTCTGGGAATGCGCCTTGCCCTTGTCGGCGGCCTCCTGGTCGCGGTCGATGAGTACGACCGGAATGCCGGCGGCGGCGGTGACATAGGCGATGGAGGCGCCCATGAAGCCGGCGCCGACGACGGCGACCTTCTTCAGCTCCGCCTTCGGCACGCCGGCCGGGCGGCGTGCGCCCTTGCCGAGTTCCTGCATGGAGATGAAGAGCGACCGGATCATCGAGAAGGCTTCGGTCGTCTGGAGGACGTGCGTGAAGTAGCGCTGCTCGATCTTCAGGCCCGTTTCGAAGGGAACCTGCAGGCCTTCATAGACGCATTTCAGGATGGCGAGCGCACCCGGATAGTTGCCCGACGTCTCGCGGCGCAGGATCGCCGGGGCGGCCGGCCAGAGCTGGGCGGAGGCGGGCGTCCAGATGCCGCCGCCGGGGGCCTTGAAGCCCTTTTCGTCCCAGGGCTGAACCGGCTTGAGACCGTCCTTGATCATCTGCTTGGCGGCGGGAATGAGCTGGTCCGGCTCGACGACCTGATGCACGAGGTTCATCGCCTTGGCGCGCGCGCCGGTGAGCGAGGAGCCGGTGGTCATCATCTGCAGGGCGTCCTGCGCATTGGCGAGGCGCGGCACGCGCTGGGTGCCGCCGGCGCCCGGGAAGATGCCGACCTTGACTTCCGGGAGCGCGATCTTGACCGACTTGGCGTTGGAGGCGACGCGGCCGTGGCAGGCGAGCGACATCTCGAACGCGCCGCCCATGCAGGTGCCGTTGATGGCGGAAACCCACGGCTTGCCGGAGGTTTCGAGCTTGCGGAACAGCCAGGTCATGCGGCCGGTGGCGTCGAACAGCTTCTGCACGGCGGTCGCCGGATCGGTCGCCTCGGCATCCTTCAGGAGGTCGAAGCTCGCCTTGATCATGGAAAGATCGGCACCGCCCGAGAAGGAGGACTTGCCGGAGGTGATGACCGCGCCCTTGATGGCGGCGTCGGCGACGACCTGGTCGATGATCCTGTCGAGCTCGTCCATCACTTCGACGGTGAAGACGTTCATCGACTTGTCGGGCATGTCCCAGGTGACCAGCGCAATGCCGTCGGCGTCGGTCTCGATGGTGAAGTTCTTGTATGCGCTCATGGTTTCTCCCCCTCAGTAGAGAATGGGTTCGATCTGCAGCGAGACTGGGCCTCGGCCGCTGTATCCCTGTTTCGTCGTGTTGATGGCGATGAGGCGGCCATGCCGTTCCAGGCGGATGGTGAAGCCCGGATCGACGGCCCTGCGGAGCGCGGAGCGCTTCACCCGCATGGAAAAGCGGATGGAATGCCGGTTGCCCCTGCTGATGACCGTGGTCTGGGCGATACCCCTGGCCGGGGCGTCCATGACACCCTGCTCCTCCAGCCGGATCGTCAGCCGGCCGGGCGGGATGGCGCCTTTCGCCACATAGGTGACGGTGCCCGACAGCACGAAGCCGTCGCTCGCCTCGGCGGAGGACGCGATGAGACCGGCTCCGAGAAGGGCGAGGAAGCTGCGGCGTGTCGTCGGGTTCGTCATGGTCAGACCCGTTCGATCACGGTGGCCGTGCCCATGCCCGCGCCGATGCAGAGCGTGACGAGGGCGGTGTTGAGATCGCGGCGTTCCAGTTCGTCGAGCACGGTGCCGAGGATCATCGCGCCGGTCGCGCCGAGCGGGTGGCCCATGGCGATGGCGCCGCCATTGACGTTCATCTTGTCGTGCGGGATGTCGAAAGCCTGCATGTAGCGCAGGACCACGGCGGCGAAGGCTTCGTTGAGTTCGAAGAGGTCGATGTCGGCGAGCGTCATGCCGGTGCGGGCAAGCAGCTTTTCCGTGACGTCGACGGGGCCGGTGAGCATGAGCGCCGGGTCGGAACCGATATTCGCGAAGGCCTTGATGCGGCCGCGCGGCTTCTTGCCGAGAATGTTGCCGCCTTCCTTCGAGCCGAGGAGGACAGCGGCGGCGCCGTCGACGATACCGGAGGAATTGCCGGCATGGTGCACGTAGTTGATGCCTTCGATTTCCGGATGCGCCTGGATGGCGACGGCCTCGAAGCCGCCCATCTCGCCGGGCATCTGGAAGGAGGGCTGCAACTGGGCGAGCGCCTGCATGTCGGTGCCCGGACGCATGTGCTCGTCATGGGCGAGGATCGTCAGGCCGTTGATGTCCTTCACCGGCACGACGGAATTCTTGAAGTAGCCCTTTTCCCAGGCATGGGCCGCGCGCTTCTGGCTCTCGACGGCATAGGCGTCGACGTCGTCGCGGGTGAAGCCGTATTTCGTGGCGATCAGGTCGGCCGAAACGCCCTGCGGCATGAAATAGGCCGGGAAGTTGACCGAGGGATCCATGAACCAGGCGCCGCCCGACATGCCGAGACCGACGCGCGACATCGACTCGACGCCGCCGGCGATCACCAGGTCGTCCGCGCCCTGGGCGATCTTGCCCGCGCCGAAGTTCACGGCGTCGAGGCCGGAGGCGCAGAAGCGCGAGATCTGCATGCCCGGCGCGCGGGTCGAATAGCCGGCCTCGAAGGCGGCGGCCTTCGGGATCACGGCGCCGGCATCCATGACGGGATCGACGCAGCCCATGACGATATCGTCGACCTTGGTCGTGTCGAGCCCGTTGCGGTCACGCACCGCCTCCAGCACCTTGGCGGCAAGGCGTACGGACGGCACTTCGTGCAGCGAGCCGTCCTTCTTGCCGCGCCCGCGCGGGGTGCGCACGTGATCATAAATGAAGACGTCGGTCATTGTCTCTTCTCCCTGGCGGCGCGATTGCGCCCTAGAATTCATGGCTCGCGGCTAGGCGACTGTAACCCCTCGCCCCGTGATGGGGGAGAGGGGGAAAAGCGTCAGAACGCCTCGGCGGCAAGTTCCATCGTCGTGTCCGCGCCGGCCTCGATGCGCGTCTTGCGCAGGCCGGTTTCCGGCATCAGGCGTTCCATGAAGAACTTCGCCGTGATCAGCTTGTTCTTCAGGAAATCTTCGCGTGCGCCTGCGCCGTTCGCAAGGCCTTCCTCGGCCGCCTTGGCGATCTTCGCCCACATGTAGCCGATGACGACGAGGCCGAAGAGATGCATGTAGTCGGTCGAGCCGGCGCCGGCATTGTCGGGCCTTGCCATGGCGTTCTGCATGAACCACATGGTTCCGGCCTGCAGGTCGTTCAAGCCCTTCTTGAGCGCCTTGGTGAAGGACGCGAGTTTCTCGTCGTTGCGGTTCTCCTCGCAGAAATCGCCGATTTCCTTGAAGAGGGCCATGACGGCGCGACCGCCATTCATGCCGAGCTTGCGGCCAACGAGGTCGAGCGCCTGGATGCCGTTGGCGCCCTCGTAGATCATGGCGATGCGCGCGTCGCGCACATACTGGCTCATGCCGTGCTCTTCGATATAGCCGTGACCGCCGAAGACCTGCTGGGCCATGACGGCGTGGTCGAAGCCCTTGTCGGTGAGCACGCCCTTGAGGATCGGCGTCATCAGGCCGAGAATGTCGTCGGCGGCCTGGCGTTCCTTCTCGTCGGCGGCGCGGTGGGCGATGTCCGACTTCAGCGCCGTCCAGAGCGTGAAGGCGCGGCCGCCTTCGGTCCAGGCTCTGATGGTCATCAGCGCGCGGCGGATGTCCGGATGGACGATCAGCGGGTCGGCCTTGCCGTTGGGGTTCTTCACGCCGGAGAGCGAGCGGCCCTGCAGGCGCTCGCGGGCATAGTTGGCGGCGTTCTGGTAGGCGACTTCGGCAATGGACAGGCCCTGCAGGCCGACGCCGAGACGGGCTTCGTTCATCATGACGAACATGGCGTTGAGGCCCTTGTTCTCCGTGCCGATGAGGAAGCTCTTGGCGTCGTCATAGTTCATGACGCAGGTCGAGTTGCCGTGGATGCCCATCTTGTGCTCGATGGCACCGCAGGCGACCGTGTTGCGCTCGCCCGGCGTGCCGTCGTCCTTGAGGATGTATTTCGGCACGATGAAGAGCGAGATGCCCTTGACGCCCTCGGGCGCGCCCTCGATGCGGGCAAGCACGAGGTGCACGATGTTCTCCGACATGTCGTGCTCGCCGGCGGAGATGAAGATCTTCTGGCCGGAAATCTTGTAGGAGCCATCGGCCTGCGGCACGGCCTTGGTGCGCAGGAGGCCGAGGTCGGTGCCGCAATGGGGCTCCGTCAGGTTCATCGTGCCGGTCCAGGTGCCCTCGACCATCTTCGGCAGATAGGCGGCCTTCTGTTCGTCGGAGCCGTGCACGAGGATCGCGGCGATCGCGCCCTGCGTGAGGCCCGGATACATGGTCAGCGCCATGTTGGCCGAGGACATGTATTCGCCGACGGCGGTGTGCAGCACGTAGGGAAGGCCCTGGCCGCCAAATTCTTCCGGCACGGCAAGGCCCATCCAGCCGCCCTGACGGTAGAGGTCATAGGCTTCCTTGAAACCTTTCGGCGTCACGACCGTCGCATCGTCGTTGCGCTTGCAGCCTTCCTGGTCGCCCGAGAGGTTGACCGGGAACAGCACTTCCTCGGCGACCTTGGCGGCTTCGCCGGCGATCGCTTCCAGCATGTCGCCCGTCGCGTCGGCAAAGCCCGGCAGGTTGTTGTATCGCTCGAGCGACAGGACGTCGTTCAGGATGAAAAGCGTGTCATTCACGGGGGCCTTGTAGATCGGCATTTCTCGCGTTCCTCACCTATGCCACGGACGGGCGTCCGGTCCTTGGGCAGGGAGTGTATAAAACTTTGACGTTTGCGTAAACGTCAAAACGCGAAAGGCGGCGAATTTTTCGTCGGGCGGGCCGGGTGTCGCTGCACTCCGGCGGTGTCTCCCGGGGCCCTCACGAGGGCCGTCGAGGCGGGCAGGCCTGCCACATCCTCTTTCTCCCCGAAGGCGGGGCGAGGGGCAGGGGGCGACTTCCTTCCGGGGCCTCCAGTCGAAGCCCTCGACCGAAACCGTGTGTCCGACGAACGCTGCCCGAACCGTCCCGCAACCGTGCATCTTTCCCGCTCCGGCCCAGTCTATGAGCAAATCGTTAAAAAATTTCCGGGCGGATTAACCCCTTGTTTACCACGTTTCATGAATTGTGGCGCTTGAGGGCGTGGGATCGGGAATCATCTCGTTTTCCTCTGTGACCTCCGGGCGGACGGCCCGGGATGGACAGGGACGATACGGATTCCCCCGCATGCGGTGATGACGGCGAAGACAGACTTTCGCCGGAACGGAATGAAGGGCGCAGCCGGGCGGGCAGCGCCAGGTATCTCCCGGCAGGCCGGACGGCCGCCAAAGCGAGGCGAAAGATGAACGGATCGCGAAACCCGCAACGTCCTAGCGAACGGTCTTCGCTCGACGCGCTGAATCGCACCATCGAGGGGCTGGAAGCCCGCATCGAAGGCCTGATGGCGAACGGCCGCGATGCCCGCGGGCGCGGTGACGACGGCCGCGGCCGCAGCGAGGAGCGCTTCGCGCCGCGCGGCGAGCAGGCCCGCTACGAGCATCCCCAGCGCGCCATTCCATTGCGCGACGACCCGGTCTCCGAGATCATGCAGCGCCAGCGCGCCATCGAGGGCGGCCGTGAACGCGTCGCCCAGCGCGTCGAGCGCCGCACGCCCTCCACCGACCACTACGCCGCCGCCCAGCAGGCCCACACCGCCTACGGCACCACGCCCGCCCGCGCGGAAGGCCCCGTCGAGGATATCGCCAAGGCGCTCGTTTCGCTGCGCCAGGATCTCAAGAAGGACATCGCCGACGGCCTCGAGCGCGAGATGCAGTCGCTGCGCTCGGAAATCCGCGGCATCCGCCAGATGGCCGAAGGCCGCGGCGGCAGTGACGACGTGCGCGCGGAACTCGCCCGCCTCTCCACCGGCATCACCCAGCTCGGCCGCCAGTCCGGCCAGACGGACGGCCTGCGCGTCGAATTCGACGAACTGCGCTCCGTGCTCGACGGCCTTGCCCGCGAAGATTCCGTGCGCCGCATGGAAGACCGCTGGAGCGGCGTCGAGCAGAAGCTGTCCGCTTTCGACCAGACGCGCGACGACGAACTGGTGGCGCTCGCCTACCGGCTCGACGAGTTGAAGACCCAGATCAATACGATGAGCGCCACGCCGGCGATCCGTGCGCTGGAAAGCAAGATCGAAACGATCGCCCAGTCGGTGGAAATGCTCGGCCGCCACGGCGAACCGGACAGCGGCCGCTTCGTTTCCGCCGTCGCCTCGCAATTCGAGGGACTGGATGCGCGCCTCGACGAGATCAGCCGCGCCATTGCCGCCGCCGGCCGCGCGCAGCAGTCGCCCTCCGCCGATCACGGCATGATGCAACGCCTGGAAGGCCGCATCGCCGACCTCGCCGGCCAGCTCGACATGATGGCCCGCCGCCCCGTTCCGGCGGCCGACCACGGCCTTGCCACGCGCATCGAGGCGCTGGCGAGCCGCATCGAGGAAATGTCCAACGAACGCACGGCGCTGCGCCTGGAAGAGCGCATCGAGCACCTGTCGCTGATGCTGGAACAGAACCAGCAGGCAGCGCCCGTTCTGGCGGGCGGCGACGAGCTGGCCTATTTCCTCTCCGACATTTCCCGCAAGATCGACGCGCTCGACCAGGGCAGCGTCAACACCGAACTGGCCGACCGGCTCGACGCGCTGGCCCGCCGCATCGACAATCTCGATGCGCCCGTCGGCAGCCCGTTCCAGGAGGATCGCTTCTCGCATATCGAAGGCCGCCTTTCGGCCATCGCCGACCGGCTCGACGCGACCCGCACGGCGCCCGCCGGCGACCAGGAAGCGCTGCGCGGCCTCGAAGCGCAGATCGCGCATCTCTCCACGCTGATCAGCGCACCGTCGGCTGCTGCCTTCCCCGCCGCATCGCCCGACGTCGAGAGCCGCCTTGCGACCATCGAAGACTATATGGCGACCAATGACGAATATATCGTCGAGGCCGCCCGCCAGGCGGCAGAGGCCGTGATGGAAGCCTACCGTCATGCCGGTCCGGCCGCGGCCGCCAACACCGACATGGAAGCGATCGCCGGCCTTGCCGACGACCTGCGCGCGCTGGAGGAACTGACCCGCTCGAGCGAGGAGCGGACCGCACGCACCTTCGATGCGCTGCACGACACGCTGGTGCAGATCGCCGGCCGCCTCGAAAGCCTCGACGGGCCGCGCGAAACCTTCGGCCGCCGCGAGGCGGCGATGCCGCGCGCCGAAATGCCGGCAATGGATCTCGGCCGCCAGGCCCAGCCGGCCGCCAGCCTCAGCGGCAACGACTACCCGTTCGACGACGACGCCTTCGGCACGACGGACCTGCGCGAGACGGCTGTTGCCGCGCCGCAGGAGGAAAGCCGCTTCGCCGAGATCGAGGTGGAGCACATTCCGGTGCCCGAGCGCGCCGAATACATGGACGAGATTGCCGAAGAGGCCGTCTCCTCCGTTGACGATGCCGCCGAGACCCATCCGAAGGGTGGCCTTCTCGCCGGCCTGAAGCGTCGCTTCGCGCCCGGCCGCAAGGAGACCGTGCCGCAGGCCGCGCGCCACCAGATCGATCCGACGCCTTCCATCGACCCCGCCGACGAACTGGCCCCGGAAGAGGCGAACCAGTTGCTGGAGCCCGGCTCCGGCGTGCCTGACGTGCGCCGCATCCTGGAGCGCGTGCGCGCCGGTCAGGCCTCCGGCGGCCGCGCCGCCGCTGGCAACGAAGGCGACAAGGCCGATTTCATCGCCGCCGCCCGCCGCGCCGCCAAGCTTGCCGCCGAGGAAGCCGACACGATTTCCCGCGTCGCCCCGGCCCGGAAGGCGGAAAAGTCCGCCAAGGGCGAAAAGCCGGCTTCGGCCCTGTCGCGTCACCGCCGGCCGATCCTGCTTGCCGTCGGTGCGGTGCTGCTCGCCATCATGTCCTATCCGCTGGTCAGCACGCTGGTGAGCGGCGACGAAGCGCCCGTCGTCGTCGAACAGACGGCGGTGACGAGCGAAAAGACGGCCGGCGCCAATGACACCGTGACCGCGAATACCGCCGCCGCCCCCGTCATCGAGGAAAAGACCGTCACCGAGCCGGTCCCGGCCGAAACGGGCAGCGAGCGCAGCCTGGCCGCCCCCGACAAGAGCGCGAGCCTCCAGACGACACCGACCGAGACCGCCGCCAAAGACGACGACGTGATCGCCGCCCCGGCCGTGACGGAAGACAACGCGACCGCCGGTTTCGAGCCGGTGACGACGCCGGAAGCCGAGCCGCTGGCCGGCAAGGACACGACGGCCGAAGTCGAGAAGGCGCCGGTCGATGCCATGCAGACGGCGGCCATCGTCGTTCCCACCGCTATCACCCCGGCGTCGCTTTCCAAGGCAGCCGGCGAGGGCGACCCGCTGGCGCTGTTCGAGATCGGCGCACGCTATACGGAAGGCCGCGGCGTCGCCACGGACCTGAAGGAAGCCGCCCGCTGGTACGAGCTTGCCGCCGCCCGCGGCTTCGCTCCGGCCGAGTACCGCCTTGCCAACCTTTATGAAAAGGGCCAGGGCGTCGAACGCGACCTGAACCGTGCCCGCCAGCTCTACGAGGTCTCGGCCGAGAAGGGCAATGCCAGTGCCATGCACAATCTCGCCGTTCTCCTGGCGACAGGCATCGGCGATGCCGCGCCGGACTTCAACGCGGCGGCCAAGTGGTTCCAGAAGGCTTCGGAACTCGGCGTGCGCGACAGCCAGTTCAATCTCGCCATCCTCTATGCGCGCGGCAACGGCGTGAAGCAGGATCTGGAAGAGTCCTACAAGTGGTTCGCCATCGCCGCTCGCGACGGCGACCACGACGCGGCCCAGAAGCGCGACGAGGTGGCCAACGCCATGCGTCCGGAACAGCTCTCCAGCGCCAAGGCGAAGATGGAGCTCTGGAAGCCGCAGGCGCTCGACGACAAGGCGAACTCGGCCGATCTTCCCGACGAATGGGTCGGCAAGCCGACGAAGACCGCGAGCATCGACATGAAGAAGGCGATCCGCAACATCCAGGCCATCCTCAACAACAACGGCTTCAATGCCGGCACGCCGGATGGCGAGATGGGCAAGAAGACGGTCGCCGCCATCAAGGCCTTCCAGAAGTCCGTCGGCCAGACGGAAACCGGCGAGATCGACGACGCGCTCGTCACCGAGCTTCTGAAGCGCAACAAGCAGCCGGGCTGACCCGGCGGCGGAGAGGCCCGATGACAGGGCTTCTCCGGTTGACTTGATCCCATCCCGAGGGCATGACGCTCACCCATGGCGCCGCCAATCGTCCACCCTGGTGTTCACGATGTGCGACAGGCGCCGGGGCATTTTGATCTGCCGTATAATTTCATCCTTAAATCGGCCCCGATTTGCGGAAAGATGCGGATAGAAATTCATGTCGCTCCAAGATGATAACGCCTTCGACAAACGTCATCATCCCTGAGGGCGCAAGGGCGCGCCGTTCGGGCTGCGCCCCGTGACCGATCCTTGCGGAATGCAAGGCGCGACCGGCCGATGGAGGGGGTCTCCTTTCCATGGCAGGGCGCTTCCTTGCATTTTGGGCCTGCCGAAGAGGAGCCGCGGCAGGCACGAGGAATAAATGCGGCTGCAGCACATCTTTGTTTTAAGCAATTTCAGCGAGACTGCGTCGCACGCTTGCCGGAATTGCTCAGGAGCCTCCGCGAGTGCGGGGAATTGCCGATCGGGGTATCGTTGTGACTGTCTATCTGCCCATCGCAGAGCTTTCGGTGAACATCTTCATCATTCTCGGCATGGGTGCGGCCGTCGGTTTCCTGTCCGGCATGTTCGGCGTCGGCGGCGGCTTCCTCATCACGCCGCTCCTCATCTTCTACAACATCCCCCCGATCGTCGCGGTGGCAACCGGCGCCAACCAGGTGGTCGCCTCCTCGATCTCCGGCGCGCTCTCGCATTTCCGGCGCGGCACGCTCGACGTCAAGCTCGGCACGGTGCTGCTCTTCGGCGGCCTTGCGGGCGCCACGGTTGGCATCTGGATCTTCGCGCTCCTGCGCAGCATCGGCCAGCTCGATCTCGTCATCTCGCTGCTCTATGTCGTGCTGCTCGGCACCGTGGGCACGCTGATGCTGCTCGAAAGCATCCGCGCCATGCGCCGCTCGGCCAAGAACCAGCCGGTCTCGCTGCGCCGGCCCGGCCAGCATAGCTGGGTGCATCGCCTGCCGCTGAAGATGCGCTTCAAGAAATCGAAGATCTATCTCTCGGTCATCCCCGTCATCGGGCTCGGCTTCGGCATCGGCATCCTCACCTCCATCATGGGCGTCGGCGGTGGTTTCATCATGGTTCCGGCGATGATCTACCTGCTGCGCATCCCGACCAATGTCGTCGTCGGGACCTCGCTGTTCCAGATCATCTTCGTCACGGCCTATACGACCATCGTGCAGGCGACGACCAACTATTCCGTCGACATCGTACTCGCCTTCATCCTCATGGTGGCGGGGGTGATCGGCGCGCAATACGGCGTGCGCGTCGGCCAGAAGCTGCGCGGCGAACAGTTGCGCGCGCTGCTCGCGCTGCTCGTGCTTGCCGTCGGCGCCCGCCTTGCCGTGGACCTCGTCGTCACGCCGGACGACGTCTATTCGGTCGTCAGCGAGGGGGTCTATCGATGAAGATCCTCGCCGCCCTTCTCCTCGTTCTCGGCCTTGCCGCGCCGGCCGGCGCGCAGGTTCTGGAGGACAAGCCGGTCAACTTTCCCGAGAAGCTCGAGATCGGCATCTCCACCGACGAGATCGCCATCTCCTCGGATTTCCGCGGCGCGGACCTGACGATCTTCGGCGCCATCGAGGGCTACGATCCCTCGCTGCTGGCCCAGGGCAAATACGATATCGTCGTGGCGCTGGAAGGACCGAAGGACAACAACACGGTGCGCATCAAGGAGCGCGTCTTCGGCATCTGGGTCAACCGCCGCTCGATGACCTTCGAGCTGGTGCCGGAATCCTATTCGCTGTCGAGCACGCGCGACGTGGAGACCATCGCGGCCCCCGCCATGCTCAACGGCGTCGGCGTCGGCATCCAGCACATCCGTCTCTCGCCCATCGGCTATGTCGGCGACGGCTCGAAGCTCACCGAATTCCGCGACGCCTTCCGGCGGCTGAAGGAAAGCGGCGGCTTCTACCAGCGCGATCCGGGCGGCGTGCAGTTCATCAGCGCCAGCCTGTTCAAGGCGACCGTCAAGCTGCCGGCGAGCGTGCCGAACGGCACCCATGTGGTGCGCGCCCATCTCTTCCGCGACGGCGTCTTCATCGCCGAAAAGGCGCTGCCGCTGCGCGTGATGAAGACCGGTCTCGAGCAGATGATCTCGAATGCCGCCTACAACAATTCGCTCGCCTATGGCGGGCTGTCGGTGTTGCTGGCGCTGCTGACGGGCTGGCTCGCGAGCGTCGTCTTCCGCCGGGACTGATCAGCCGGCCGCCGCCTGCCGGGCGACGGTCGCGAGATAGGCGGCCTGCAACTCGTTGAACACCGAGCGGGCCGGCGGCGGATTGCCGAGATGGATGGCGCGCAACTCCTCCATGAACGCCTCCCACAGGGCGGGGCCGCCCTCTTCCAGCAGTTCGGCGCGGATCGACAAATCCTTCGTCACCGGCAGGAAGCGCCGGCCCCAGGCGCCCATCATGGCAAAGACCGGCACCAGCGCGATGCCCATCTCGGTAAGGCTGTAGAGCGCCTTCTGCTTGTGGCTCGGATCGTCTTCCCTGGTGATCAGCCCTTCCTCGACGAGGCGGCGCAGACGATCGGCGAGAATGTTCGAGGCGATGCCCTCTTCCGATTTTGTCAGCAGTTCGCGGAAATGACGGCGGTTGCCGAACATCATGTCGCGCAGCACAATCAGGCTCCAGCGGTCGCCGAGGATTTCCAGGGTCAGGTTGATCGGGCAGCCGGAGCGGCGGGCATCTTTCATCAGGGTCTCCAAAACTGCTTGCATAATACAATCGGTTTCGCTATCCATCAACCAGTTGCAAATGACAACTGGTTTGGCTTTTTGACGCGGCACGGTCCGCAAGGGAGGACAGGACGATGGCAAAGGTAATCATCTGGAATCTCGTGACGCTCGACGGGTACTTCGAGGGCGGGAAGAAATGGGATCTCGACTTCCACAACCGCGCCTGGGGACCGGAACTGGAGGCGATGAGCACGGAGTTCGGTGCACTGGCGGGCCTGCTGGTCTTCGGCCGCGTGACCTACGAGGGCATGAAGGCTTACTGGACGACGGCGGAAGGTGAGGGCGAGGTGAAGGCCTTCATGAATGAGCTGCCGAAGCTCGTCGGTTCGCGCACCATTGCCTCTTCCGACTGGAACAACACCGAGATGACGGCCGATATCGTCGGTGAGATCGCCCGCCGCAAGCAGGCGCTGGACAAGACGATCTACATCTTCGGCAGTGCCGCGCTTTCGGACACGCTGCTGAAGGCCGGACTGGTCGACGAGGTCATGCTGGCCATCGTGCCCGTGCAGCTCGGCGAGGGCACGCCCTTCTTCAAGGAAGGCGCCCGGCGCGACTTCGACCTCATCGAGGCAAGGCCGCTGTCCAATGGCACCATCCTCGTGCGTTACACACCGGAACAGATGGCTGCGTGAGGGCGGTAAACATTTCTTGATGGGCGGCCGTGAAACAAATCACGGTGCTGACCTCTTCGGCGGTTAAGGCGGGTTGCGAGACACGCGGCCCGCCGCGTCCTTTGCGGCCGAACCAAGGGGAAATGCCATGCGCCTCAGCCTACGTCTTGCGGGCTCCATGCTCGCCATCTCGCTTCTGACCGTGCCAGCCCTGGCCCAGACAACAGGGACCGCGGAGACGGGGGAGGCCAATGCCCCGGACCAGAAGCCCGCCTTCGAGAACCAGACCCGTGCGGCGCTGCCCGATGCCATCCCGCAGATCAGCGTCGACATCGTCGCGGAAGACCTTCCCCATCTCTGGGCCATGGAATTCCTGCCGGACGGGCGCATGCTGGTGACGGCGAAGGATGGCGCCATGCACGTCATCCTGCAGGAGAACGGCGAGGCGAGCCCGCCCGTCGAGGGCGTGCCGGCGGTGGTGACGGCGGGGCAGGGCGGCCTGCTCGACGTGGCGCTCGCGCCGGATTTCGAGACCTCGAACCGTATCTATTTCTCCTTCTCCGAACCGCGCGACGGCGGCAACGGGACGTCGGTCGCCACGGCGCGCCTGACGGAGGAGGAGGGCAAGTTCGCCCTTCAGGACGTGACGGTGATCTACCGGCAGATGCCGACCTATGACGGCGACAAGCATTTCGGCTCGCGCCTGGTCTTCGGCCCCAAGGGCGAACTCTACGTGACCGTCGGCGAGCGTTCGGACCCCGAGACGCGCGTCGGCGCACAGGACCTCGGCAGCGGTTTCGGCAAGGTGTTTCGTATCGACGCGGAGGGCAAGGCGCTCGCCGACAACCCCTTCGTCAAGACGGACGGCGCCCTGCCGGAAATCTGGAGCTATGGCCACCGCAACCTGCAGGCCGCGACGCTGGATGGCGAGGGACGGCTGTGGACCGTCGAACACGGGCCGAAGGGCGGCGACGAATTGAACCGGCCGGAGGCGGGCAGGAACTACGGCTGGCCGAAGGTGACCTACGGCATCGACTATAGCGGCGCACCGATCGGCGAGGGCATCACCGCCCTCGAAGGCACGGAGCAGCCGGTCTATTACTGGGATCCGGTCATCGGCCCCTCCGGCATGGCCTATTACGCCGGCGATGCCATTCCCGAATGGAAGGGTTCCTTCCTGATCGGCGGGCTCGTCAGCAAGGGGCTCGTCGTGTTGCATATGGACGGCGACCGGGTTGCCCGTGAGGAGCGCGTGCCGCTCGATGCACGCGTCCGCGATGTCAAGGTCGCGCCCGACGGTACGGTCTTCGTGGTGACGGAAGAGCAGGGCGGGCCGTCGACGATCCTTCGGCTGGTCAAGGCGAAGTAAGGAGGCGCGTGTCTCCTAGAGCATGTCCGGTTCAGATTGAACCGGACATGCTCTAAATTCTTTTGTTTTCGTTTGTCTTTTCGGGGAAACCGGTTCCCACTTTTCCCTGACAAACTCTAAGGGCGCGCGCTCAGCCCCTCAGATTGGCGAAGCGGACCGAATAGATGCGGTCGCGGCCGAGCATGTGGGCGACGAGGTTCGGCCGGTCGAAGAGACCGGTCATCGCCTTGTGGCGAAGGTCGAGGCCGCCGGTGAGCACACCGAAGGCCGGCATCAGCAGGCGTCTTCCATCGGTGGCGAAGCAGGGGCGGCGCACGGCCTTTTCGCGGCGGATGACGGTGGCGGCGGGATGGAGATGCCCGGCGATCTCGCCCATCGGCGCGGCGAGTGACGGCTCGTGGCGGAAGGCAAGGCCCGCATAGTGCAGTTCGTCCGCCGATTGGCCGGGCAGGTCCACGGTGCCGTCGGGATCGTGGTTGCCGTTGATCCAGATCCATTCGCGCCCGCGCGCGAGATCCGCGATCTTCGTGCGGAAGATTTCCGGCAGATGGGCCGAGCCGACGCGGTCGTGGAAATTGTCGCCGAGGCTGACGACGATGGCGGGGTCGTGCCGCAGGATGACGGCTTCCAGCACCTTCAGCGTGGCAAGCGTATCGTAGGGCGGCAGCAGCATGCCGCGACGGGCGAAGGCGGCGCCCTTTTCCAGGTGCAGGTCCGAGACGACGAGCAGGCGCGTTTCCGGCAGGTAGAGCGCGCCGAGGGGATCGCACACGGCCTCGACGCCGGCGACAAGCGTGCGCGCCGACGCAGCGCCGAAATCCTGAATGTCCATCGCTGCCAGCGCCAGTCTCTGCATGCGCGTCGTTCAATCCCTGGAGCATGTCCGGCCGAAACGGTTCGCTTCGGCCTCGAACAATGCAATAAAACAAGTGGTTAGAGCTGTCCCGGCGAACCGGTCGTCACCGGAATGGCTCTAGATGTAAGTCTCGCCCATCGCCTCGGCGATCAGGTCTTCGGCGGCCTCCGCCAGCAGGGCATCCTGTGCCTCGCCCGCCACCGGCTCCTTGCCGATCTCCAGCATGATCGGCACGGCGAGCGGCGAGATGCGGTCGAGCCGGCGATGGGTGATGTGGCCCTTGATTCGCGCCAGCATATCGCCCAATCGCTGAATATCCAAAAGCCCCGCCGCCGCATCGTTGCGCGTGGCCTCGAGCAGGATGTGATCCGGCTCGTGGCTGCGGAGCACGTCGTAGATGAGGTCGGCGGAGACCGTGACCTGCCGCCCGGTCTTTTCCTTGCCCGGATGGCGCTGCTCGATAAGACCGGCAATCACGGCGCAATTGCGGAAGGTGCGCTTCAGCATGAAGCTTTCGTCCAGCCAGGCCTCGAGATCGTCGCCCAGCATGTCCTCGTCGAAGAGGCTTGCCAGCGACGGGCGCTCGACGGCGAAGGCATGGCCGAGATCGTCCAGCGCCCAGACGGCCAGCGAATAATCCGTGGCGACGAAGCCGAGCGGGCGGCGGCCGGCGCGCTCCAGCCGGCGGGTCAGCAGCATGCCGAGCGTCTGGTGCGCCAGGCGCCCCTCGAAGGGATAGGCGACCATGTAGTGGCGGCTGCCGCGCGGAAAGGTCTCGATGAGCAGCTCGTCGCGCTTCGGCAGGGCCGAGACGTCGCGCTGAAGGGCGAGCCAGTCGCGCACCTGTTCGGGCAGCGCGCCCCAGCGCTGCGGGTCGTCCAGCATGCCGCGCACCTGCTCGGCGAGATAGGTCGAGAGCGGAAACTTGCCGCCTGCGTAAGCCGGCACTTTCGGATCGAGCGAGAAGGCCTGGGAGACGAGGCATTCGTTCTCGCGGATGCCCTCGAAGCGCAGCACCTTCCCGGAGAAGAGGAAGGTGTCGCCGGGGCTGAGCATTTCGAGGAAATATTCCTCGACCTTGCCGAGCGAGGCGCCGCCGCGCCCGATCGCGCCCTTCGCACCGCGCTTGACCATGCGCACGTTCAGCATCGGCATCTCGACGATGGTGCCGAGATTGAGGCGGTACTGCTGGGCGACGCCCGGATTGGAGACGCGCCAGAGGCCGTCCACCGTCTTGCGGATGCGGGCATAGCGCTCGTAGGTCTTGAGCGCGTAGCCGCCCGTCGCCACGAACTGCACGATGCGGTTGAATTTTTCGCGCGAAAGCCCCGTATAGGACGAGGCGGAGGTGATCTCGGAAAACAGCATGTCCTCGTCGAAGGGCGCGGCGCAGGCCATGCCGAGCACGTGCTGGGCGAGCACGTCGAGCGCGCCCGCGCCGACGGGGGGCGTGTCCTGCGCGCCGAGATAATTGGCGTCGAGCGCGGCCTGGCACTCCATCACCTCGAAGCGATTGGCGGGGACCAGGATGGCGCGGCTCGGCTCGTCCATGCGGTGGTTGGCGCGGCCGATGCGTTGGGCAAGGCGCGAGGCGCCCTTCGGCGCGCCGACATGGATGACGAGATCGACGTCGCCCCAGTCGATGCCGAGATCGAGCGTGGAGGTGGCGACGACGGCGCGCAGACGGTTTTCCGCCATGGCCTGCTCCACCTTGCGCCGCTGGCCGACATCGAGCGAGCCATGGTGGAGAGCGATGGGCAGCGTGTCCTCGTTGATGTTCCAGAGTTCCTGGAAGAGGATTTCCGCCTGGCTGCGCGTGTTGACGAAGAGCAGGGCGGTCTTGTGGTCCTTGATCGCCGCATAGACCTCGGGCATCGCGTATTTTGCCTGATGCCCGGACCAGGGCACGCGCGCCTCGCTTTTGAGGATGGTGATGGTGGGCTTGGCCCCGCCCGGCGCGGTGACGAGACCGGCATGATTTTCCTGGTCCGGCGCCTGCTCGACCAGCCAGCGGCGAAGATCCATCGGCTCGGCGACCGTCGCGGAAAGACCGATGGTCCTGAGCCCCGGGGCAAGACGTCGCAGGCGCGCAAGACCGAGGGAGAGGAGATGCCCGCGCTTGGAGGTGACGAGCGAATGCAGCTCGTCGAAGATGACGTATTTCAGGTCCTTGAAGAAGCGTTGGGCCTCGCCGTTGGCGATCAGCAGGGCGACCTGCTCGGGCGTCGTCAGCAGGATATCCGGTGGGTTGAGGCGCTGGCGCTGGCGCTTGGCCTGCGGCGTGTCGCCGGTGCGCGTCTCGATGGTGATGGGCAGGCCCATCTCCGTGACGGGTTTGGTCAGGTTGCGCTCGATATCGACGGCGAGCGCCTTCAGCGGCGAGATGTAGAGCGTGTGGATGCCGGTAAAGGCGGAGCCCGGCGGGATCTTGCCGCGCTGCGTGAGATCCGTCAGGGCGGGCAGGAAGCCGGCGAGTGTCTTGCCCGCGCCGGTCGGGGCGATGAGCAGCAGGCTTTCGCCCGCCGTGGCGCGCGCGAGCAGCTCCATCTGGTGGGCGCGCGGCTGCCAGCCCTTGGCCGCGAACCAGTCGGCGAAGGATTTGGGCAGGAGAGAGAGGCCGGCGGCAGAATCGGTGCTGTTCACGCGCCTAAGCTAGTGACGGCGCATCGAATGTGAAGCGGCCCCCCGCAAAAATCACAGCGCGAAAAATCCCATCGCGAAACATCACATGGCGATATAGCGGTCGGCGCGGTGGTTGACGGTGAGGAAGAGGTTCAGCACTACGGCGCCGACGACCGAGCAGAGCACGATGAAGGGCGCGGCGACGGAGAAGGCGGCGACCAGAACGACGAGATCGAAGGCAAGCTGCACGAGGCCGGCGCGGATGCCGAAGCGCTCCTGCAGGTAGACGGCGAGCACCCCGACCCCGCCGAGGCTGGCGCGGTGGCGATAGAGGCCGAGCAGGCCGAAGCCGAGCAGGATGCCGGCCAGCACCGCCGTCCACATCGGATCGATGCTCTCGATGCGCACGAAATGCGGCTGGAGCTCGGTGATGGCCGAGGTCATGGCGACGGCAAGGATTGTCTTGATGGTGAAGGCCCAGCCGAGGCGCTTGAGGGCAAGCACGTAGAACGGGATGTTCACGACGGTATAGTAGAGGCCGAAGCTGACGCCCGTGAGGTAGTGCAGGATGAAGGCGACGCCGGCGGTGCCGCTCGCCACCAGGCCGGCGCTGCCCATCAGGGCAAGACCGAGCGCGGCGATCATGCTGCTGGCGAACAGGCCCTGCGCATCTTCCAGCGGCGTATGGCGGGTGGGTGAGGGATTCCAGAAGCCGAAACGCCGTTTTTCGCCGTCCATGGCCGATCTCCGATAATGTCTTGCTGTTGTATAGGGCCGCGCCGCTTGCGCAAGCCTATCCCTGCCGCCGGGCAAGGAAGAGGAGGCCGTGCACCGGCTGGCCGGCATCCTGGCGGATCACGCTCTTCTCCATCGCGACGAGGTCGAAACCGTTCTCGGCAAGCCGCCTGAGGATGAAGGCTTGCGGGTGGGCATAGCGCAGCGAGGGGCGCAGCAGCGGCGTGTCGCCCGCCCCGCCGTCCTCGACGGAAAAGGCGAAGAGAGCACCGGGTTTGACAAGCCGCGCGACGCTCGGGAAGACCTCGGCGAGATCGCCGAGATACATCAGCACGTCGGCGGCGCTGACGAGGTCGGCGCGCGCAGGCGGCGCATCGGCGAAAAGACCGCTTTCCTGGGCGGGGCGGGAGAGATCGGCCTGGGCGAGATGGTCGTAGACGGCCTTCTCCGCGGCTTTCGCCAGCATGCCGGCCGAAAGGTCGTAGCCTTCGAGCCGGCCGGCCTCGGCGCGGAATTCCACGCCGAAAAGGCCGGTGCCGCAGCCGATGTCGCAGACGAGGCCGAACCGGGCATCCTTGCCCGCATGGGCGCGAACGAGGCGGGCGAGCGTCTGGGGCACCGTGTAGTCGAGCTTTGCGACGAGCGCGGTGTCGAAACGGTCGGCATAGTCGTCGAAGAGGCGTTCGACATAGGGCGTCGGCGGCGTCGCGGGAGCCTCTGCCGCGCCGAGCACGGCGCGTTTCAGTCCGGCGCCGAAGATGTCGGTCGGGTCGAGTGCGACGACCTTTTCGAGCGCGGCCACCGCCGCCTCCTTCCGGCCCGATTTCTCGGCATATTCGGCGAGCCGGAACCAGCCGGCGGCCCAGCCAGGCACCTGTTCGAGCGCCTGTTCCATCAACTCCGCGGCCTCCGCGAACTCGCCCGATTCCGCGAACATGCGAGCATAATCGGCGCGACGGTCGGCGATGAGATCGCCGGAGGAGAAATGCGGGCTCGTCATGGGGCGCTTTGCGTTGGGAAACGGACGCCGCTACATGGCAGGGCCGCGGCAAAAGGCAAGCGAATTCTCGTGAGGGCCGCTTGCTTGTCGCGGGACCGGCGACGGCTTATCTGGGGTGCAACGGAATTTTTGGAGAATCAGTGATGTCGAATGGCGTGAACGGCTTCCTCGGCGATACACCGGTCCGCGTGATCATCAAGCTCCTGATCCTGTCGGTGGCCGTGGGCTTCCTGATGTCGATCTTCGGGCTCTATCCGGACGACATCCTCTTCGCCGCGCGCGACTTCGTGCTCGATCTGTGGAACACCGGTTTCAAGACGCTCGGCCGCCTCGGCGACTACCTGCTGCTCGGCGCCGTCATCGTCGTGCCGATCTTCGTCCTCATCCGTCTCCTGAGCTATCGCCGCTGACTATGCTGTCCCGTCGCGCCCTTCTCGCCACGTCCATGGCGGCGCTTGCCGCCGGCTGTTCCACCACGAGTGTGCTTGCCCCCTCGGCCGGCACCGGCAGCGACCAGACGCCGGCTTCGCTCGCCCTCGTCAACAAGCTGCGGGCCGATCGCGGCCTCTCGCCGCTCACCCTCGACAAGGCAGCGCAGCGCGCGGCGATGGACCAGGCGAGCCGCATGGCCGCGGCAGGCAGGATGGAACACAATATCGGCCTCGGCGCGAACTTCCTGAAGCGCATGAAGGGCATGGACGTGCCGCTTCCGGCCGCCGAAAACATCGCGGTCGGACAGGACGGCGCCGCCGCGGCCTTCGAGGCGTGGTATCGCTCGCCGAAGCATCTCGAAAACATGCTGGGGGCCGGCTATCGCGGCCTCGGCGTCGCGGTGGTCTCCAATCCCGCCTCGGGTGGGCGGCCCTATTGGGCGATGGTGCTTTCGAGCTGAGGGATTTGCCCTTCGCCCCGCGAGCGGGGAGATGGTGCCTTAAGGCGATGAGGGGCTGCAGGGCGGCCGGGGGGAAGGCATGAGCGCGACGACGGTGGAAGAGAACGAAGGCGCCGGCCCGTTTGCGGTGACGCACCGGCTGGTGCTGTCCATCGCCATTCCCATGACGCTCGGCTTCCTGACGACGCCGCTGCTCGGCCTTACCGACACGGCGGTCGCCGGGCGGCTCGGTTCGGCGGATGCGCTGGCGGGACTGGCGGTCGGGGCCATTCTCTTCGATCTTCTGCTCGGCAGCTTCAATTTCCTGCGCGCCTCCACCACGGGCCTCATCGCGCAGGCCTTCGGCCGCGGCGCCCGGCGCGAGGAACAGGCGGTGTTCTGGCGCTCGCTCACCATCGCGCTCTGTTCCGGCCTCGTCATCGCCGTCCTGTCGCCGCTGCTGCTTTCGGCCGGTCTCTTCCTGATGGCGCCCTCGCCGGGCGTGGCGGATGTGACGTCCACCTATTTCATCATCCGCGTGCTCTCCGCGCCCATGGCGCTTGCCAACTACGCCCTGCTCGGCTTCGTGCTGGGGCGCGGGCAGGGCATGACGGGTCTGCTGCTGCAGGCGATCATCAACGGTATCAATATCGTCCTCTCCATCTCGCTCGGCCTCGGGCTCGGCTGGGGCGTCGCGGGCATCGCCTGGGGCACCTTCGCCGGCGAGACGGTGGGCGCGCTGGCCGGTTTTCTCATCGTCGTCCTGCGTTTCGACCGGGCGCACCGTCCGGCACGCGGGGAAATCTTCGCGCGTGAGCGCATGAAGGCGCTGTTCTCGCTCAACCGTGACATCATGATCCGCACCTTCGTGCTGATCGGCGCCTTCGCCATCATGACGCGCATCGGCGCGTCGATGGGGCCGCTGGCGCTCGCCGCCAATGCGGTGCTGATGAACATCTTCCTGGTTGCCGGCTACTATCTCGACGGTCTTGCCAATGCGGCCGAGCAGCTGGTCGGCCGCGCTTTCGGCGCGCATTTCCGCCCGGCCTTCGACCGCGCGGTGAAGCTCACGCTGCTCTGGTCCTTCGGTCTCGGCACAGTGACGACGCTGCTCTTCCTCCTTTTCGGCGCCGATGTGATCGGCCTGTTGACGACGACGGAAAGCGTGCGGGCGGAAGCGGTGCAATACCTGCCCTGGGCGGCGCTGACGGCGATTACGGGTGCGCTCGCCTTCCAGATGGACGGGGTCTATATCGGTGCGACCTGGTCCTCGGCCATGCGCAACATGATGCTGGCGGCCTTTGCGGGATATCTTCTGGCGCTGGCGGTCTTCGTGCCGCTGCTCGGCAATCACGGGCTCTGGCTGTCGCTGAACCTCTTCCTGACATTCCGGGGGATCTTCCTGGCATGGCGCCTGCCGGCACTGGCGAGCCGGCAGTTCTCCTGAGGGGCAGGTGCCGTCAGGACGGCTGGTCGAGCTGGGCGTCGATGTCCCTGCCGTCGATCGGCTTCTTCGCGCGAACCGGTTTCAGCCGCGCGATCCTGTCAGGATTTTCCGCCGTCGGGTTTTCCGGCACGGTGCCGGGCGGAAGCGTGTTGCGGGCGATATCCGCCGTGCTGGCGCGTTCCGACGCTTCCTTTTGACGGGGCGCGGCCGGCGCATCGAGATCGGGGCGCAGGATCAGCCCGCTCTGCGCCTGCCGCACGGCCTCGCCCTCCTCTTCATGGATTTCCGCGCGGGCGCGGAGCCAATGAGAATATTCACGGCCTTCCGGGCGGCCTTCGGCCTCCCAGATTTCATGCGCCCGTTCGCGGACCCTTTCGTCGTGATCGTCCATTCGTCGTCCCTTCCTAGCCGTTACGGCCGCTTGGGCGGGATCGGTGCAGGCTACCGTCGACGCATGCCGGCTTCTGCCGAACACTCCACCCGCCTGAGAGAAACCCGGGCGGGCGGGTTTGGTTCCCCCTTTGTCGCGTCAGAGGGCGCGATCCGCCCAGTGGGCGGTGCGGGTGCCGCGAAGCGCGGCGATCGATCCGATCTGCTCGCGGTCGCAGATCCGCGAGAGGCCGGTCACGATCTCGCCGGGCAGCGTCGGGCCGGCATAGACCATGCAGGAATAGAGCTGCACGAGGTTCGCCCCGGCGCGGATCTTCTCCGCCGCCGTCTCGGCCGATGAGACGCCGCCGACGCCGATGATCGGCAGGGTTTCGCCGACGCGCCGGCGCATCTTGGCAAGCGCGATGGTGGATTTTTCGAAGAGCGGCTTGCCGGAAAGGCCGCCCGATTCGCCCGCCTGGCGCGTGTCGCGAAGTCCGTCGCGCGACAGCGTCGTGTTGGAAACGATAAGGCCGTCGAGCGGATGGGCGAGGGCGACCTCGGCGATATCGTCGAGGCCTTCTTCCGTGAGGTCGGGCGCGATCTTCAGGAAGACCGGCACGGCGCGGCCGCTGCGCGCCTGTTCCTCGGCGCGCGCGGCAAGCACGGCCGAAAGCAGCGCATGCAGGCTTTCCTTCGCCTGAAGGTCGCGCAGGCCCGGCGTGTTGGGCGAGGAGATGTTGGCGGTGAAATAGCGTGCGACGTCGTAGAAGGTGCGGATGCCCGCCACATAGTCGGCGATGCGGTCCTCGCTGTCCTTGTTCGCGCCGATATTGACGCCGATGAGCGCATCGCGCTTGCAGGCCTTCAGGCGCTGCAGGGCGGCGGCATGGCCTTCGTTGTTGAAGCCGAGGCGGTTGATGACGGCGTCATCCTCGATCAGGCGGAAGATGCGCGGCTTGGGATTGCCGGCCTGCGCGCGCGGGGTGACGGTGCCGATCTCGGTGAAGCCGAAGCCGAGACGCAGCAGCGCCTCGGGAACCTCGGCATTCTTGTCATAGCCGGCGGCCATGCCGAGCGGATTGGGGAAGGCAAGGCCCGCGACGGTCTGGGCGAGACGCGGATCGGCCTTGGCCGGGCAGGCGGGCACGAGGCCGGTCTTCAGCGCGGCGATGGAGAGGCCGTGCGCGGTTTCCGGATCGAACAGGAAGAGGCCCTTGCGGCCGAGGGCGGAAAAGAGCGACATCAGAGGGACATCTCCGGGAACTGGTGGGCGCCGTCCTCGCCGAGCGGCAGGGGTTTTTCCCAGACGACGGCGGAAAGCGGCAGGTCTGCGTAAAGGTGGGGGAAGAGGTCGCCGCCGCGCGAGGGCTCGAAGACGAGCTTTTCGCCGAGCGCGTCGGCATCGACGGCGATGAGAAGAAGATCGGCCTGGCCGGCGAAATGGCGGGCCACGGTTTCCTTCGCCTGCGGGGCGGTGGAGAAATGGATGTAACCGTCGGTAAGGTCGATGGCTGCGCCCTTGAAAATCCCGGCGTCCTTCGCATTTTGCCACAGACTTGCCGGAACGATCTTGTAGATTGTTTTGGCCATCTCGTCCGTTACTCCCTTGCCTGCCGTACTCACCGGTAGCGCTTGCCGCAAAGAACGGCGAATGTCCACCGGCGACAGGCCCGGAAACCGGCTCTTGGAGGATTTTGCATGCGAATCTCTGCTCTGCCCCTGACCGTCGCCGCCGTGCTGCTTGCGGGCGCCGCCCATGCCGAAGGCGAGGGCCGCTATCGCATGGAGAAGACGGAGACCGGCTTCATCCGCCTCGACACCGCCTCGGGCGAGGTTTCACTCTGCCGGGAGAAGGACGGGCAGATCGTCTGCCGCATGGCGGCGGATGAGCGCGCGGCCTTCGAGAAGGAGCTCGATCTCCTCACCAAACGCGTCGAGGCGCTGGAAAAAGGCGGGGTGAACAGCGAGACGGCGGCAAAACCGTCCCTGCCGACGGATGAAGAGATTGACCGGACCATGACCATCATGGAAAAGATGATGCAAAGGTTCATGGGCATCGTGAAAAACCTGGAGGACGGCAAGGAGGACGCCGCCCCCGGGAAAGACACGGACCCGCAGAAGACCTGACGGACCATTCTGCGCCGGCAAGGCCGTGCCGCATCCGTCGCGAGGTCCAGACACCCTGGGGAGGGACGCATGGCATCGGCACTCACGATCATCATTGCGGACGATCATCCGCTGTTCCGCGGCGCGCTGAAACAGGCGCTGACCGGAATGGCGGGCAATCCCGATATCGTCGAGGCCGGCGATTTCGACGCGGCGCGCAAGGCGGCCGCCGACAATGCCAATGCCGATCTCCTGCTGCTCGATCTCGCCATGCCCGGCGTCAGCGGCCTTTCCGGTCTCATCTCGCTGCGTGCGGAATTCCAGAGCCTTCCCGTCGTCATCGTCTCGGCGAGCGACGACCCGGCCACCATCCGCCGCGCGCTCGATCTCGGCGCTTCGGGCTTCATCTCGAAATCGGCCTCCATCGAGGATATCCGCGAGGGAATCTCCTCGGTGCTGGAGGGAAACATCTATACGCCCGGCGGCTATGTGCGCGGCCCGGAACAGGACAGCGAAGTGGCCGATCTCATCGCGCGGTTGCGCACGCTGACGCCGCAGCAGTCCCGCGTGCTCGCCATGCTGGCCGAGGGCCTGCTCAACAAGCAGATCGCCTATGAACTCGGCGTCTCCGAGGCGACCATCAAGGCGCATGTCTCGGCGATCCTGCTGAAGCTCAATGTCGACAGCCGCACGCAGGCAGTCATCCAGCTCGGCAAGATCGGCGCGGCACAGGCTGCCGCCTGAGGGCTGTCCTGCGTGGTTCCCCTCGTCTGTTCGTAAGGGAGGGCTATCGCTTCGCAGAAGCGCCGCGCCAGATTTCACTCTACCACTATTCCGCCGCCTCCCGCAGCACCGTCGAAAGCTGGGTCAGCCAGGCCCGCATGGATGCGGGGCGGACGGGCTTGTTCTGAACGAGGATCGTGTCCCGCTCGGCTTCGGCGCGCACGTCGGGCGTGCGGTCGGCGGTGACGAGCAGCGCCGGGATGTCGCCGCCGAGCGCGGCGCGCAGCCGGCCGATGGCGGCGATGCCGGTGCCGTCGTCGAGATGGTAGTCGGCGATGACGGCATCCACCGCGGGCGGTCCGGCGGCGACCAGCGCTTCCACGCCTGCGACGGAATCGGCGAGCGTCACCGTGCAGCCCCAGCCGGTGAGCAGGAGCCGCATGCCGTCGAGGATCTTCGGCTCGTTGTCAATGCACAGCACCCGCAGGCCCTTCAGCGGCTCGTCGCTGACCGGCACAGTGGCCGGCTGGTCTGCGACGTGGCGGCTTGCCGCCATGTCGACGGGCACGCGCACCTTGAAGCTGGTGCCCCGGCCCGGCGTCGATTGCAGCTCGACGGGATGGGAGAGCACGCGGGAAATGCGGTCGACGATGGAAAGCCCGAGCCCGAGGCCCGGCGCGGTGCGGGCGCCTTCGTCGAGGCGGGCGAATTCCTTGAAGACCGTGCGGAACTTGGAGGCGGGAATGCCGATGCCCGAATCGAGCACCTGGATGACGGCCTGCCCGCCCTTGCGCCGCACGCCCACCAGCACCTTGCCGGAATTCGTGTACTTGATGGCGTTCGAGACGAGGTTCTGCACGACGCGGCGCAGGAGGTTCGGATCGGTGCGGATGGCGAGCGAAGAGGAGAGCACCGTGAATTTCAGGTTCTTCGCCCGTGCGATGGGCGCGAAATCGGTCTCGATGCGCTTCAGAAGGTCTTTCAGGGCGACGGTTTGCACGCGGGGTTTCATCGCGCCGGTATCGAGGCGGGAAATATCGAGCACGGCGCCGAGGATCGCTTCCACCGATTCCAGCGAGGAATCGATATTGTGCACCATGTCGCGATTTTCCGTCTCGCCCAGCCGCTCGACCAGCGAGGAGGAGTAGAGGCGTGCGGCATTGAGCGGCTGGAGGATGTCGTGGCCGGCGGCGGCGAAGAAGCGCGTCTTGCTGATATTGGCTTCTTCGGCGGCCGCGCGCGCTTCGGCCAGCTCGGTGTTGACGCGGGTGAGTTCGGCGGTGCGCTCGGCGACACGCTGTTCCAGCGTCTCGTTGACCTGCTTGAGGGCGCGGTCGGAGGCGACGCGGTCGGTGATGTCGGTATAGGTGGAGACGAAGCCTTTTTCCGGCATGGCGTTGGTGCGGATTTCGATGATGCGCTCGCCGCCCGCCAGCACCAGCGCGAAGGGTTCGTCGAAGGTCATGGTGCGGGTGATGGCCGCCGCGCGGTCCTCTTCCGCAATGTCGCCGCGCTCGATGAGGATGTCGACGATATCGACCAGCGGAAAACCGACCTGGCCGACATATTCCGGCAGCTCCAGAAGCTGGCGGAAGCGGCGGTTCCAGACGGTGAGGTTGCCCTCGCTGTCGAAGACGGCGATGCCCTGGTCCATCTGGCCGAGCGCGGTCTGCAGCATGTCCTGATTGTATTGCAGCGCCTCGCTGGCCTGGTCGAGCAGCCAGTCGGTGTCGGCGGGCGTGTCGTCGATGCGCTGCAGCACCAGCGAGAGCACGAGGCGGGCGGAGGAGGAGCCGATGGCGCTGCCGAGCAACTGTTCGGAGAAGTGCACGATGGCGGCGTCCGCCGGGGCGTTGTCCTCCAGCCAGCGGCCAACCTGCCGCTCATAGGTATGGAAGGAACGCTGCATGCGCTCCTCGCCGAGATATTTGGCGATGGTGGTCTTGAGGTCGCGCACGGTGACCTTGGTGCGGCGGCCGCGGAAGGCGCGTTCGAGCCTCGGCTTGGAGCGGATGAAGGTGCCGGCCTGCAGACGCTCCAGCGATGTCGGGTTGCGCGTCAGGGACCCGATCACATAGGCGCCGATATTCACCATCATGGCGAGCAGGGTTGCGTTGACCAGCGGGTCGGCGTTCTCGCCGGTGAAGACGGTGGAACCGGGAAAGAGGAAGCCGAGAACGGTTTCGGCGACATAGGCATTGTCGGCGACGCCGATGCTGGGCAGGAAAAGCAGATAGGCCCAGACGACGAGGCCGCAGATCATGCCGGCCATGGCGCCGCGGGCATTGGCGTTGCGCCAGAAGAGGCCGCCGAGCAGGGTGGGGGCGACCTGCGCCACCGCGGCGAAGGCGAGAAGACCCATCGAGGCGAGCCCGGCATTGGCCGTCGCGGCGCGATAGTAGGCGTAACCGAGCAGCAGCACGAAGAAGATGGCGAGCCGGCGGATGCGCAGCAGCATGCGCGACAGGTCGTCCTGCTGTTCGACGCCGCCGATGAGGTTGCGGCGCAGCACGACGGGAATGACGATGTCGTTCGACACCATGATGGAAAGCGCAACCGAGGCGACGATGACCATGGCGGTGGCGGCGGAAAAGCCGCCGATGAAGGCGATCAGCGTCAGCAGCGGCTGATCGAGCGCGAAGGGCAGGGTCAGCACATAGAGGTCGGCATCGCCCGCGCCGTTGAAGGTCATGACGCCGCCGATGGCGACGGGCAGCACGAAGAGGTTGATGGCGATGAGGTAGAGCGGGAAGAGGATGCCCGCCGTGCGCAATTCGCCGGCCGTGCGGTTTTCCACCACCGTGACGTGGAACTGGCGCGGCAGCATGACGATGGCGAAGGCCGAGAGCACGATGAGCAGGATCCAGCGCGCTATCGGCGTCTCGTAGCTCAGCGACTGCATGACGCGCGTGTTTTCCGCCGCGCGCTGCCAGAGATCGCCCGGCCCGTCGAACATGAAATAGATCACGTAGATGCCGACCGAGGCGATGGCGACGAGCTTGACCAGCGATTCCATCGCGATGGCGAGGATGAGGCCGTTCTGGTGCTCGGTCGCATCGGTGTGGCGCGTGCCGAAGACAATGGCGAAGCAGGCAAGGAAGAGGGTGACGACGAGCGGCAGGTCGACGAGCCCGCCCGACGCGTTGATGCCGAAGCCGGTCGTGTCGACCATGGCCGCGACGGAGCTGGACACGGCCTTCAGTTGAAGGGCGATGTAGGGGATGTAGCCGATCAGCGAGATCAGCGCGACGACGGCGGCGACGCCGGGATTCTTGCCGTAGCGGGCGGCGACGAAATCGGCGATCGAGGTGAGGCGCTCGGACTTGGCCAGCGTCACGATGCGGCGGATGAGCGGCATGCCGAAGGTGAACATCAGGATGGGGCCGATATAGATGCCGGCGAATTCCAGCCCGTGGGTGGTCGCCAGACCCACACCGCCGAAATAGGTCCAGGACGTGCAGTAGATCGCAAGGCTCAGGGCATAGACGAGCGGGCGGCCCTTTGCGGCGCGCTCGGAGCCCCTTGCCTTGCGGTCGCCGTAGCTTGCGACTGCGAAGAGCAGCAGCAGATAGGCGAGCGCCAGGGCGAATATCAGCGAGCCCGGCATGCTTCCTCCCGCAGTCCTTCGGCCTTGGTCTTTCGACCGTGTCGAGGAGAGAATAGGCCAAAGCGAAGGGGAAGGAAATTGCGCCGAAGGTCGGGGGTGAAATGCTTTCTGTAGAAACCCCTAAATATTGACGGAGCACAGTTTCTTCCTGCGAAAAACTGCACTAGGTTGCTTTTGCGTCGCAGCAATAGGAGAGGCTTATGCTCAACGAGTTCAAGGCGTTCATCGCCCGCGGCAATGTCATGGACCTTGCGGTGGGTGTCATCATCGGTGCAGCCTTCAACAAGATCGTCGAATCCATCGTCAACGACCTCGTCATGCCCGTCGTCGGCGCCTTGACCGGTGGCGGTTTCGACTTTTCCAACTATTTCATCGCGCTGTCGGGCAATGTGACGGCCACGTCGCTTGCCGCCGCCCGCGAACAGGGCGCGGTCTTCGCCTACGGCAACTTCGTCACCGTGCTCATCAACTTCCTCATCCTCGCCTGGATCATCTTCCTGATGATCAAGGGTGTGAACCGCATGCGCGCGTCGCTGGAGAAGGAAAAGGCAGCCGGTGCCGCCGAACCCGCGCCGCCGCCGGAAGACGTGCTGCTGCTGACGGAAATCCGCGACCTCCTCAAGAGCCGTCCGGCGGTCTGAGGTTTTCGACCTGTCGAAAGGAGCCTCGCCGTCTGCGGCGGGGCTCTTTCTTTTTCCAAAAATGCCATTTCATAACGTCAGCATTGCCGAGGGGCGACGATGGGAACCGAAAAACAAAGACTGAACTACGTGTTGTTCCTCATCGCCGGGGCGGGGCTCGTGAGCGTCGTTCGCGCGATGACGCTGTCCTTCCTTGCCATCAAGCTGCAGCAGTCCTTCGGCCTCGGGCCGGCGATGATCGGCTTGCTTCTGGGCGTCGGCCCGCTGGTGGGCGCCGTCGTTGCGCCTTTCGCGGGGTCCCTGTCGGACAAGGTGGGGCGTACGACCGTGTTGACGCTCACGCTGCTTTCCATGGCGCTCGCGCTTGTCGGGATGGGGATGGCCGAAACGGTCTTCGCCTTCTGCCTTGCCCAGGTCGTCGCGGCTGTTGCAGTCGCGATCAACGAACCGGTCTCGCGCGCCCTGATGAGCGACGTTTGCCCGGAACGCCTGCGCCTCAAATATTTCTCCTGGCGGTACACGGCGATCAATTTCGGCTTCGCCGTCGGCCCGCTGATCGGGATTGCGGCGGGCGCCGCGTCCACGACGCTTTTCATCATTGCCGGCGTCGTTTACGCGCTGTTCGCGCTTGCCCTGCACCTGTGGAAGGTGCCGGTGTCCCAATCCGCAGGCGCGCATGCCGCCGCGCCGCGGGTCTCCGTCCTGCAGAGCATCAGGATGGCGATCCGCGATCCCCGCCTTGCCTTCTTCGTCGGCGGCGGCACCCTGCTGATCGCCGTCTACGGCCAGTGGTCCGCGACGCTCGCGCCCTATCTTGCGGACAATATCGCCGGCGGCGTCGAGATCTTCGCCTATCTGGTTTCCGTCAACGGCGCCGTCGTCCTCCTGGGCAATCCGTTTGCCCGCCGCTTCATCGAGCGCGCCGGCGCGCTGAATGCGCTGGTGATCGGCTGCGTGCTCTTCCTTGTCGGCGAACTCGGCTTCCTGGCCTCGGCGGGCCTGTGGGGCCTGGCGCTGTCGATGGTCGTTTTCACCATCGGGGAAATTCTGGTCGTTCCCTCGGAATATATGCTGGTGGACGGCATCGCGAACGACCGCAACCGCGGCAGCTATTTCGGCGCGCATTCCTTCTCGACCATCGGCAATTTCGTCGGCCCGACGATGGGCGGCCTCATGCTGGGCGCCTTCGGCGGCGCCGGCATGTTCCTGCTGTTCGCGGGCTTTGCGATCCTCAGCGCCGTCCTGTTCGCCGTCGGTACGCGCATGCCGCCGCCGAAGGCATCCGTCGCGCGCGCACCGGCCGGTGCGTCGGAAGGTGCGACCGGCCCGCATCTTCGCGGCGTCTATGCCTGATGCCTCCCCGATCCTGCCGCTGCTCTCGGGGCTGCGGCAGGATGATGTCGTGACTAGGCCGTTGCGCCGGCCGTCCGGGTCTGGTGGATCTCGATGAGGCTCGGACCCTTGCGCCCGCCCGCCCGTTCCATGGCGGCCGGCAGATCGCGCACGTCGGCGAGGCGCTCGGAGGGCACGCCGTAGGCGGTGCCGATGGCGATGAAATCGGGGGCGGAGGGTTTGACGCCTTCCGGGGTGATCCCAGCATCGACCATGTAATTCTCGATCTCCTGATAGCCGTCATTGTTCCAGACGAGGAAGATCACGCGGGCTTCCGCGTCCGCGGCCGAGCCGATTTCCGACAGGGAGAACTGCAGGCCGCCGTCGCCGACGAGGCAGACGATGGGCGCGTCGGGCTCTGCAAGCGCCGCGCCGATGGCGGCGGGCGGGGCGAAGCCGAGCGCGCCGTAACCCGTTGCGGCATTGAACCAGCTGCGGGCGCGCGGTGCGTCGCAGTAATAGTTGCCGGCATAGACGGCCTGTGTCGAGTCGCCGACGATGATCGCCTTGGGCAGCGTGCGCCAGACCGCGTCAATGACACCGACCTCCGCCTGCATCTTCGCCGTCAGCTCGTTCCATGCGCCCTTGCGGGCGGCCTCGGCGCGCGGGGCGCCATTGCCGATGGCCTTGTGCCCCTCGAGGAAGCCGAGCATGCCAGCGGCGGCCGTCTTCGCACTGGAGAAGATGGAAAGGCCGGTCTGCGGCGTGCGGGCGAGCTGGGCGGCGTCGATATCGATGCGGATCAGCGATTTCAGGCGCGGGAAGCCGCCATCGACATTGATGTCGTAATCCGTCGGGCCGAATTCGGTGCCGAAGGCGACGACGAGGTCGGCATCGGACAGAAGCCGGCGCACGGCCTTGAGGCTGGGGCTGGCGGGCACGCGCAGCGGATGGCCGGCCAGCATGCCGCGGCCGTTGACCGTGGTGACGACGGGTGCGCCGAGCCGCTCGGCGAGCGCCCGGATTTCCTCTTCCGCCGTGATCGCGCCGCCGCCGGCCAGGATGACCGGGCGCGAGGCATTGGTGCACAGGATGGCGGCGCGCTGCAGCGTCTCCGCATCGGCGCGCGGGCGCGTGGCGACGGCGGCCGGGAAGCTGCCGGTCTCGATGGGCTTGGCCATCACGTCCGTCGGTATTTCGATATGGACCGGGCCGGGGCGGCCGGAGAGCAGCACGGCGAAGGCGCGCTCGACGACGAGCGGCAGGTCGGCGGGGTTGAGCAGGGTATGGGAATAGAGCGCCAGCGTCTTCATCATGCCCTGCTGGTCCGGCAGTTCATGCAGCAGGCCGCGGCCATGGCCGAGCGAATCGCGCTTGTTGACGCCGGAAATGACCAGCATGGGCACGGAATCCTGCCGCGCCTGCGCCATCGCCGTGATGGTGTTGGTCAGGCCCGGGCCGGTGATGACGAGGGCGACGCCCGGCTTGCCGGAAACGCGCGCATAGCCGTCCGCCATGAAGCCGGCGCCCTGCTCGTGGCGCGGCGTGATATGGCGGATCTTCGAGGCGGCAAGGCCCCGGTAGAGCTCGACCGTGTGCACGCCCGGAATGCCGAACACCACCTCGACGCCGTTCGCCTCCAGGAGATCGACGAGAACTTCCCCGACGGTTTTGGTGGTCATGCGCAACGCTCCTTCGGGCTGGTGGATCGGGCGGCGAGCGCGGCGATGCGCCGGCAGGCCTCGTCGATATGGGCATCGGGTACGGTGAGGCTGAGACGGATGAAGCCCGCAGCCTGCTCGCCGAAGGACGAGCCGGGCATGACGGCGATATGCTCTTCGCGCAGCAGCGCCCAGGCGAAATCCTCGCCGCTCATGCCGGTGGCCGAGACGTCGACGACGATGAACATGCCGGCCTCCGGCGGCAGCGGCACGAGGCCGGGCGCGCGGGCGAGCGCGGCGGCAAAGCGCGCGGCGCGGGCCTTGTAGGTCTCGCGCATCGTGGCAGCGGTGCCGATCGGATTGTCGAGCGCATGGGCGGTCATGTCGGCGATGAAGGGCTGGCCGCCGAACAGCATGGTCTCGGAGACGGAGAGCAGACGCGTGCAGAATTCTTCCGGGCCGACCGCCCAGCCGCTGCGGAAGCCCGGCGCGGCATGGGACTTGGAGATGGAGGAAACGACGACGGTGCGTTCGGCAAGGTCCGGATTGTCGAAGGGCGAGGCGAAGCTGCCGTGGAAGACGAGCTGTTCGTAGACCTCGTCGCAGACGATCCAGAGATCGTGCTTGCGGCAGATGGCGCCGATCTCGGCGATTTCCGCATCCGTCAGCACGGCGCCGGTCGGATTGTGCGGCGTGTTGAGCAGAAGCACGCGGCAGGCGGGCGTGATGGCGGCCTCAAGATCGGCGGCCTTCATGTGGAAACCGTTTTCCGGGCGCAGCGGCACGGTGATGCACTCTGCGCCGGTCGAGCGGATGACGCCTTCGTAACTGGCATAGAGCGGGTCCCCGACGAGCACGGCATCGCCCGCCTCCACGAGGCCGAGCATGACGGCGAAGAGCGCGGTCTGGGTGCCCGGGAAGCAGAGCACGTTCTCGGCGGTGACGCTATCGCGGCGCTTCCTGTACTTGCGCACCAGCGCCTCGACGATGGAGGGCTCGCCCCGGCCGTTGGAATAGCGGTAGCGGCCGGCATGCATGGCGCGCACCGCTTCCGCCAGGAGTGTCGGGTCCGGCGGCACGTCCGGCTCGCCGATGGTGAGCTCGATGATCGGCTTGCCTTCGGCCTTCATGCGCCGCGCTTCGGCGTGGATGGCCCATTTCTCGGAACCGAGAGACTGGAGCCGGTCTGTGATGGATGCGTAGCGCATGGCGTTCTCCGCGGGTGATTGGATCAGGGTTTAGCTGTCGGCGCGCGTGGCGTCGACCGGCTTGAAGCGAAGCCCCAGGAGGGTTTCGATCGAGGTGAGCGCGATGTCGACCAGCTCGCGCTCGCCGAACAATTCGCCGGCAAGGCAGCCTTCCAGCCACAGGCCGTCGAGAAGGCCGTTGATGGCGATGGCCAGATGCCGGCAGCGTTCCGGCGAGGCATCAAGGCCGCGCTCCGTGAAGAAGTCGGCGAGCAGCGCCTCGAGCGAATTGCGGAAGCTGAGATAGCCTTCGCGGTGGATCGCGGCGAGGTCCGGATCGACGCTGACGCGGCTGATGAACGAGGCCCAGAGCGAGAGGCTGCGGCTGTTGGCGACCGGTTCCGTCAGGTTGATGGTGATGAAATCGACCAGCCGCGTCTCCGGATCGCCCGTCACCCGCTCGGCCTTTTCGGTCAGCCGGGCGATGACGATGCGGTAGGCCTCCTGGAGGATATGCTCCTTGGACTGGAAATAGTGCCGGATGAGGCCCGCCGTCACCCCCGCCTTGATGGCGATCTGCCGGACCGTCGCACCCTCGAGGCCGTATTCGGCGATGCAGTCGAGCGTCGCCTCGATCAGGTCGTGGCGGCGTTCGGCTTCGGGGGCGCGATGGAAGGTCCGGCGGGCCATCGTTCCTCCGTTACGCGGCGCGGCGCAGCACCGGCCGCGTCAGGCAGGTCGGGCCGCCCTCGCAGGCGATGCAGAGCGCGTCGGCCTCGAAGGTCTGGACCGTGCAGCCGGCGGCTTCCATCGCCGCCCTGGTTGCTGGGAAGCCTTCCACCATGATGACCTCGTAGGGCTTCATCGGCAGCACGTTCAGCGACAGGCCGTTGCTGGCGTGGAATTCGTCGGCCGGGGCCTCGATGAGCTGGATGCCGCGTTTCTTGAGCAACTGGTAGAAGGCGGCCGGTAGCAGCGGCGCGAAGACGAGCGCGAGGTTTTCCGCCAGCGGGCTCATCACGCTCATCAGGTGAAGGCAGGCTTCCTCGCCATGCCAGAGCGGCAGGTCGTAGGCGAGCACGGTGACGCCGTGGGGGGCGAGGATCGCCGAAATCTGGTCGATGCCTTCCTGGTTGGTGCGCACGCCGCGGCCGATGACCAGCGTTTTGGCGTCGAGCCAGATGCAATCGCCGCCCTCGACGGTGCCGGGCGCCTCGATACGGCCGAGGATCGGGATCTGGCGTTCGGCGTAGGCTTTCTCATGCAGGGCCGTCTCGGCGACGCGCAGCGGCTTGCCCATGCGCAGAAGGATCGCGCCATGGTCGGACATCAGCGACGGGTCATGGGTGAACATGGCGTCGGCGAGGCCGTCGCCGGCATCCTCAAGCCAGATGATTTCGGTGCCGGATTTTTCCACGAGGTCCGCAAAGGCCTTGTACTGGTGGACGGCGCGCGGGCCGTCGAAGGTCGGGCCGTAGTGCCACCTGGCAGGATCGGCGGCCCTCAGGCTTTCGCCGGGGCGGCGCATCAGCACGCGCTTCAGGGGGGCCGACATTTCCTGCGAACCGTAGGCGGTCATTCCATGCTCCTTGAAGAAATTCGTCTTGGGCGGGCGCTGCCGGAAAAGTCGGCGATGACGCTATTATACGCTTGAACAATTTCTTAACAAGTGCCACGATGCTTTCAACAAGACGAACGACGGGCCGAAGATGCCCGCGGGAACATTGGAAAACAGGGGAATTTGGCATGCATCATGCATCGATTTTCCGCGCGCTGGAGACATCTCCGCGATGACGGAACGCGCCGAGGCAATCGCGGTCACGGACCTGCACAAGCGCTTCGGACCGCTCGAGGTTCTCAAGGGCGTATCGCTCACCGCGCATGAGGGCGACGTCATCGCCATCATCGGCGGTTCGGGCTCGGGCAAGTCGACCTTCCTTCGCTGCATCAACATGCTGGAATTGCCGAGCGCCGGCTCGGTGACGATCCACGGCGAGACCATCGCCATGAAGCAGGACGGCCATGGCGGCATGATGCCGGCCGACCGCAAGCAGGTGCAGCGCATCCGCTCGCGTCTCGGCATGGTGTTCCAGAGCTTCAATCTCTGGCAGCACATGACCATCCTGGAAAACGTCATCGAGGCGCCGGTGCACGTGCTCGGCGTGAGGAAGGACGAGGCGGTGGACCGGGCCGAAGCCCTCCTGCGCCGCGTCGGGCTCCACGAGAAGCGCGATGCCTATCCCGCCTTCCTGTCCGGTGGCCAGCAGCAGCGCGCGGCCATCGCCCGGGCGCTCGCCATTCAGCCCCATGTCATGCTCTTCGACGAGCCGACTTCCGCGCTCGACCCGGAACTGGTCGGCGAGGTGCTCTCCGTCATCGGCGATCTCGCCAAGGAAAAGCGCACCATGATCCTCGTCACGCACGAGATGAAGTTCGCGCGCAACGTGGCGAGCCATGTCGTGTTCCTGGCCGGCGGCCTCATCGAGGAACAGGGCCCGCCGGACGAGATTTTCGGCGCGCCGAAATCGGAGCGGCTGAAGAAGTTCATCAGCTCCATCCACTGAGAACCATAAGACCAACAGAGGGAAGATCATGAAGAGTGCCTTGAAGACAATCGCCCTTGCCGCAGCGATCGGCCTTGCCGCGATCAGCGGTGCGGCGGCCCAGCAGGTCCGCGTCGGCTTCGCCGCCGAGCCCTATCCGCCCTTCACCTCGCCGGACGCCTCGGGCAACTGGGAAGGCTGGGAAGTGGACTTCATGAAGGCGATCTGTGCCGAAGCCAAGCTCGACTGCGTCATCACGCCCGTCGCCTGGGACGGCATCATCCCGGCGCTGACGACCAACAAGATCGACATGATCATCGGCTCGATGTCGATCACGCCGGAGCGCCAGCAGACCATCGACTTCTCCGACAAGTACTACAACTCGCCTCCGGGCATTCTCGGCGCCAAGGACGTCAAGTTCGACGCGACGCCGGAAGGCCTTGCCGGCAAGACGCTCGGCGTGCAGGTGGCGACCATCCACCAGGTCTATGCCAACAAGTACTTCGCGCCCGCCGGCGTGACCGTCAAGGAATACCAGACGCAGGACGAGGCCAACAACGACCTCGCCGCCGGCCGTATCGACGCGGTGCAGGCGGACTCCATCGCGCTCAGCGACTTCGCCAAGACCGAACAGGGCGCCTGCTGCGACCTGAAGGGCACCGTGAAGGACGATCCGGAAATCCTCGGCCTCGGCGTCGGCGTCGGCCTGCGCAAGGGCGAGACGGAGCTGAAGGACAAGATCAACGCCGCGATCAAGGCGATCCGCGAGAACGGCACCTACGACACCTTCTCGAAGAAGTATTTCGACTTCGACATCTACGGCGGCTGATCGCTGGCGGGACGGCCGCCTCGCGGCTGCGCCTTTGCTTTGACCCTCTCCCCGTCGGCGGGGAGAGGGAACCTGCCCCGGCCGGACGGCAACGTTCCAAGGCGGGGCGGCATATCCCTTCTTCCGCCTGCGGAAGGAGGGGACCGGCAGGCCGGATGAGGGGCAGGGCAGCAAGGCCGGCCGCTCGCGCGGCAGAAGGATATCGGCACTCATCGCCGCACGACGGAAGGAAAGCGAAACCCATGGCCGATGCCGGATCGCTGATCAACTGGAGCCTGCTTGCCCTCGAACCACCCGGCTGGGGCGGCGTGCTTCTGGCAGGGCTTTGGAACTCCATCCAGATCGCCATCGGCGGCTACGGGCTCGGCCTCATCCTCGGCACCGGCGGGGCGATGGGCAAACTCTACGGCGGCCCCGTCACCAAGGACCTGCTCGAAGTCTATACGACGCTGGTGCGGGCGGTGCCCGAACTCGTGCTGATCCTCATTCTCTATTATGCCGGTACGGACGTGCTGAACCAGATCTCCGCCGCCTTCGGCTGGGGCGTGGTCGATATCAGCGGCCTCGCGGCGGGCATCTTCGTCATCGGTGTGGTGCAGGGCGCCTATTCCACCGAGGTCATCCGCGGGGCGATCAAGGCGGTGCCGGCGGGGCAGATCGAGGCGGCGCGCGCCTATGGCATGTCGCCGATACAGATCATGCGCCGCGTCACGCTGCCGGCGATGCTGCCGCACGCCATTCCCGGTCTTTCCAATCTCTGGCTGATCGCCACCAAGGACACGGCGCTGCTCGCCGTCGTCGGCTTCAGCGAGCTGACGCTCGTCACCCGCCAGGCGGCGGGCAGCACCAAGGCCTATCTGCTCTTCTTCTGCGCGGCGGGCGTGCTCTACCTGACGATCACGCTGCTCTCGAACGTGTTGATCGGTTTCATTGAGCGCCACTACCGGCGCGGCATGACGAGGCCGGCATGATGAGCGAGCAAACCGTTTCCGCCATGGCGCTGACCGAGCTGCCGTCCAGAAAGAGCTTCTTCAAGCCGCACCGCATCGTGTTGATGGCGATCGCCGCCATCCTCGTCTTCTGCGTCGTCTGGTTCATGCGCTGGGACTGGGTGCCGAAATATTCCGGTCGCCTTGCCTATGGCGTCGGCGTGTCGCTGCTGATGCTGTTCAGCACCTCGTTCCTCGGCTTCCTGCTCGCCGTGCCCATCGGGCTCGTGCAGGTGACGGGGCCGTGGCCGCTGAAAATGCTGGCGAAGGTCTTCTGCACCGTCATCCGCGGCACGCCGCTGCTGCTGCAGCTCTGGCTGCTCTATTATGGCCTCGGCTCGCTCTTCCCGCAGTTCCCCGGCATCCGCAGCTCCTTCCTCTGGCCCTATCTGCGCGAGGCCTGGCCCTACGGCGTGGCGGCGCTGACCATTTCCTTCGCCGCCTATGAGGGCGAGGTGATGCGTGGCGCCTTTGCCGGCGTGCCCTCGGGCGAGCTGGAGGCGGCGCGCGCCTATGGCATGAGCCCCTTCACCATGTTCCGCCGCATCTGGCTGCCGCGCGCCGTGCACCGTGCGCTGCCGACGCTGAACGGCGAGACCGTGCTGCAGCTCAAATCGACGCCGCTGGTTGCGACCATCACCGTCATCGACGTCTATGCCGTCATCTCCAAGGTGCGGCAGGAAACCTACATTACCTACGAGCCGCTGCTGCTGCTGGCGCTCATCTATCTTTGCCTGACCGCCATCCTGGTGGTCGCCTTCCGCTATTTCGAAAGCAAGATTCCAACGCGCGGCGCGTAAAAGGAAATTAACATGACGATCCATTCGACCCTCCTCAACTCCATGCCCGAAATGGTGGCGATCCGCCGGGACCTGCACGAGCACCCGGAACTGGGCCTTGAAGAGGTGCGCACGTCCGATGTCATCGCCCGTCACCTGGAAAGCTACGGCTATACGGTCTCGCGCGGCCTTGCGAAGACCGGCCTCGTCGCCACGCTGACGAACGGCACGGGCCGCCGGTCCATCGGCATCCGCGCCGATATCGATGCGCTGCCGATCCTCGAGGAGACCGGCCTTCCCTATGCCAGCAAGACGCCGGGCAAGATGCATGCCTGCGGCCATGACGGACACACGACCATGCTGCTGGGGGCGGCCAAGGCCATTGCCGAACGGCGCAATTTCGACGGCACGGTGCATCTGATCTTCCAGCCGGCGGAGGAGAATTTCGGCGGGGCGAAGATCATGGTGGAGGAGGGACTGTTCGATCGCTTCCCCTGCGACGCCGTCTTCGCGCTTCACAACGAGCCGGGCCTGCCCTTCGGTCAGTTCGCGCTGCGCGAAGGCCCGATCATGGCGGCGGTGGACGAGGCGCGCATCACGGTCAACGGCGTCGGCGGCCATGGCGCGGAGCCGCAGGAGACCTCCGACCCCATCGTCTGCGGCGCCTCCATCGTCATGGCCCTGCAGACCATCGTCTCGCGCAACATCCATCCGCTCGATCCGACGGTGGTGACGGTCGGCTCGTTCCATTCGGGGTCGGCCAGCAACATCATCCCGAGCCGGGCAGAAATCGTCGTCGGCATCCGCTCCTTCGATGCGGGCGTGCGCGACGAACTGGAGCGCCGCATCCGCCTCATCGCCGAGCGGCAGGCGGAAAGCTACGGCATGAGCGCGACCGTCAACTACCAGCGCTTCTACGACGCGACGGTCAACCACAAGGCGGAAACCGATCTCGTGCGCGACCTCGCGGTCCGCTTTGCCGGCGCGGACAAGGTGGTCGACCTTGCGCGGCCCTTCATGGGCAGCGAGGATTTCGCCTATATGTTGAAGGAACGGCCGGGCACCTATTTCTTCCTCGGCGGCAAGAGCGGCGAGAACGACCATTCGCTGCATCACCCGGCCTATAATTTCAACGACGACCTCCTGCCGGTCGGCGCCGCCTTCTGGACGGAACTGACGGAACACTACCTTCGGGCCGCCTGAGTCGGCCCGGAACGGGGAATCGCGCGTCGCCTTCGCCGATGGAGGCACGCGCGGACGTGACTTTTGTCATGGTTTCGTCACAATTCAGATCACGCCGGACCGGGTTTTGTGACGAAATTTTTGAGCGTCACACATTCGTGAAACTCTTGAAATCGGTCCTTCGGATTTTACCGCCACAATTCCTAATGCAGCGGGTTGTAGCTGCATTCCTGGCGTGCGCCTGCGCGGCGGCCGTTTCTGTATTCCTTTAAAATCAATGATTTGAAGTGCAGTTTCTGCGCATTCTCAAACCGTCTTCCTGGACGGTTCCCTCGCTTTTCGCGCTGACCGGTTGTGGCCCGGAACATCCATTTTCACTGTTCAAAAAACGTTGACAGTTGTTTCCAAAAGCAGACCCTTGCGTCCCACAAATTGAGGGACCATCTTTAATTCACGAAAGCGGCACACCCCGCTTCCGGAAGTCAACCAAAGGGAATGACGATGTCGGAACTGTTGAAGCGAAGAGAGCTGTGAGCGCCCCGAACTGGCCCGCCCCGGCAATCAAGCAAGACCACACCGCCGCTTCCACTGTCACATATAGGAAAGGACTACGACCATGACCAAGACCCTGAAGACCACCTTCGCCGCCGCCTTCGTTGCTGCTTCCGCCTTCGGTGCTTCCGCTGCCTTCGCCGGTGGCGACTACTACCAGGGCGTTTCGCCGGACTCGGCTCAGGTCCAGCAGCACAAGATCGACCGCTTCACCACGCAGAGCATCCACAACGGCAATGTCGTCGTGAAGGCTGCTCCGACCAGCGCTGACGTCGGCCCGGCCAACGGCGACTACTACCAGGGCGTTGCAAAGCAGCAGTAACCGCCGCTTTCCACCCAGATCCTCCCCATTGATCCAAATTCAAGGACTACGACCATGACCAAGACCCTCAAGACCACTTTCGCCGCCGCCTTCGTTGCTGCTTCTGCCTTCGGTGCTTCCGCTGCCTTCGCTGGTGGCGACTACTACCAGGGCGTTTCGCCCGACTCGGCTCAGGTCCAGCAGCACAAGATCGACCGCTTCACCACGCAGAGCATCCACAACGGCAACGTCGTCGTGAAGACTGCTCCGACCAGCGCTGACGTCGGCCCGGCCAACGGCGACTATTACCAGGGCGTCGCAAAGCAGCAGTAACGCGCTGCTTTCGACCGAAATCCTCCCAGGACTGCCCGAAATTCCCAAGACTGCAGAAACTCTCCCAAGGCTGCAGAAATTCAAGGACTAAGACCATGAGCAAGACCCTCAAGACCACCTTCGCCGCTGCCTTCGTTGCTGCTTCCGCCTTCGGCGCCTCCGCCGCCTTTGCCGGTGGTGACTACTACCAGGGCGCCTGGCCGCAGCCGGTCGCCAGCCACAGCCAGAAGATCGACCGCACGACGACGCAGAGCATCGGCAACGGCGCCGTGAAGGCCGCTCCGACCAGCGCCGACGTCGGCCCGGCCAACGGCGACTACTACCAGGGCGTCAGCAAGCACCAGTAAGTGCGGCTTCCGTTCGAAACCCTCTCAAGACTGATCCGAATTCAAGGAAAAAGACCATGACCAAGACCCTCAACACCACCTTCGCTGCCGCTCTTCTTGCCGCTTCCGTCTTCGGCGGTTCGGCTGCCCTCGCCGCCGACAACGGCGATTACTATCAGGGCGTTTCGCGCGAACAGGCCCAGGTCGTCGACCGCACGACGACGCAGAGCATCGGCAACGGCGCCGTGAAGGCCGCTCCGACGAGCGCCGAAGTCGGTCCCGCCAATGGCGACTACTACCAGGGCGTCAGCAAGGCCCGCTAACCGGCGGACCTCTGTGCACACCTCCCAAGACACATTGAAATTCCCAAGACACATTGAAATTCAAGGACTAAGACCATGACCAAGACCCTCAACACCACTGTTGCCGCCGCCCTTCTCGCCGCTTCCCTCTTCGGCGGTTCGGCTGCCTTCGCCGCCGGCAAGGGCGACTACTATCCGGGCGTTGCCCGCGAGCAGGCTCAGTCCGTCGACATGATCCGCACGCACAGCACCGGCGACCGCGTCGTCGTCGCCAATGAAACGGCTTCCAATGTCGGCCCGGCCAATGGCGACTACTACCAGGGCGTCAACCGCGACGCCCGGTAACCTGCAAACGCCCGCCCGGCGCTTGCTCGAAGCTCTCGGTGGAAACACCGGGAGCTTCGCTTGTTTTAGCGGTCGAAGACGCGGTGCGATGGCGCTTCACGTAACGTCATTCCATCCAGCTTCGCGCCAGCTTGCTTGCCTAGGTTCCGCCTCGGCCAGCATGCAGGCCCGCAGGCGAAAGACAGGACCGCACCCTCCTTTTGCCTAACCCCCGGGCCTGCATGTGGCCTTGCGCCTTGCGACACCTGAGCGCCTTTCCCCCCAAAGATTCCTCTGCTATCCGATGGCCGACACAGGAGACCGGAATGGCGAAGACTGCGGCAGACTGCACGACGATGGCGGACATCCGGGAAAACATCGACCGGATCGACCGTGCGCTGATGGCGCTCTTTGCCGAGCGCTGGAGCTTCATCGGCCGCGCCGCCGAGATCAAGGCCGGGCTCGGCATTCCCGCCGACGTGCCGGAGCGGGTGCGGCAGGTGCGCGACAACGCGCACCGCAACGCCGAGGCCGAAGGCCTCGACGGCGCGTTCTACGAGGATATCTGGGCGCGGCTCATCGCCCACGCCATCGCGCATGAAAAGACGCTGCTCGGCGAACCGTAAGCGTCAGCGCTGGTTGCGCCGCCCGAGGTGATCTTCCCAGTCGAGCGCGGTGCGCACGATGAAGGCGAGATCGTCATGCTGCGGCTTCCAGCCCAGCTCCGCCATGGCGACGGAAGGATTGGCGACGATGAGCACCGCATCGCCCGGCCGGCGCTCGGCGAAGCGCACCGGGAATTCCATACCGGACACCGCCTTGACCTGCTCCAGCACCTCCAGCACCGAGAAGCCGCGGCCATAACCGCAATTGGCGACGATGGAGTCGCCGCCCGCGCGCATGCGCTGCAGCGCCTTCAGATGCGCATTGGCAAGGTCGGTGACGTGGATGTAGTCGCGGACGCAGGTGCCGTCGGGCGTGGGATAGTCGAGGCCGTAGACATCCATGCCGGCGCGCTTGCCCAGCGCCGCCTCGCACGCCACCTTGATGAGATGCGTCGCGCCCTTGGTGGACTGGCCGGTGCGGCCGCGCGGATCGGCGCCCGCGACGTTGAAGTAGCGCAGCGCCGTATAGGTGAAGTCATGGGCGGCGGCCGTGTCGCGCAGCATGATCTCCGTCATCAGCTTGGACGAGCCATAGGGCGATTCCGGTCGCAGCGCCGCGCTCTCCAGCACCGGTTCGATGCCGTCGGGCGTGCCATAGACGGCGGCAGTGGACGAGAAGACGAAATGCGGCACCTTCGCCGCGACGGCGGCGGCGATCAGCGCCCGTGACTTGACGGTATTGTTGTCGTAGTAGGACAGGGGATCGGCAACCGATTCCGGCACGACGATCGACCCGGCGAAATGGATGATCGCGTCGATCGTGTTCTCCGAGAAGATTTTCGACAGGACCGCCGCATCGGCGATGTCGCCCTCGTAGAAGCGCGCTTCCGGCGCCACGGCCCAGCGGAAACCCGTGGAAAGCCGGTCGAGCACGACCACGTCCTCGCCCGCATCGACAAGGGCCCAGACCATGTGGCTGCCGATGTAACCCGCACCACCCGTCACCAGAACTGCCATGAATAGTCTCCGAATCGTCTGATTTTCAGGCATATCACCCCGCGGACCGGCAAGATGCAACCTTCCGTTCGTCGCCGCGGCCCATTCCCGGTTTCAAGAGGAGGCCCCATGTCCGACAGGTTCATCATTCTCTCCGGCTGTTCGGGCGGCGGAAAGTCGACGCTGCTCGAGGCGCTGCACCGGCGTGGTCATGCGGTGGTCGAGGAGCCGGGGCGGCGCATCGTGCAGCAGGAACTGGCGGCGGGCGGCACGGCGCTGCCCTGGCTGGATCTTGCCGCCTTCGCCCGCCGCGCGGTGGAGATGGCGCTCGCCGACCGGGCGGCGATGAAGGATCATTCCGGTCTCGTCTTCTTCGACCGCGGTCTGATCGACGCGGCTTCGGCGCTCCAAGTGGCTGGCGGTGAACCCGTTCTTGCGACACTGGCAGAGACGCATCGCTACAACAGGCAGGTCTTCCTGACGCCGCCCTGGCCGGAAATCTATGAAGGCGACCCGGAGCGCCGCCACGGTTTCGAGGCGGCGCTTGCCGAATATCAGCGCCTGGAGAGAACCTATCCGTTGCTCGGCTATGAGACGGTCATCCTGCCGAAGGCGCCGGTGGAGGCGCGCGCCGATTTCGTGCTGGCGCGCCTGTGAACGGCTTCAGCGCGCGGCGATGTAGCGGGCAAGCCGCTCCGCCGCCTCGGCCACCTGCGCGGGGTCGCGCAGGAAGCAGGCGCGCATGAAGAGTTCGCCGCCGGGACCGAAGGCCGTGCCCGGCGCGAGGCCGACATTGGTGCGGTCGACGATGTCGAGCGCGGCCTGGCGCGAATCCGTCACGCCGTCGATCTTCAGGAAGGCATAGAGCGCCCCGTCCGGCTTCAGCGTTTCCACCCGGTTGGTGGCGATCAGCGCGTCGCAGAAGACGTCGCGGTTCTTCGCGGCCTTGTCGATATTCGCCTGCACGAAGGCGTCGCCCTCGTCGAGCGCCACGATGGCGCCCTGCTGCAGGAACTGCGGCACGCCCGAGGTGGAATACTGGATGAGGTTTTCCAGCACCTGGCCCATCTCCGGCGGCGCGACGATCCAGCCGACGCGCCAGCCGGTCATCGACCAGTTCTTGGAGAAGGAATTGACGAAGACCACCCGGTCGCCGTCCTCCATCACGTCGAGGAACGAGGGCGCCCGCCCGCCGGCATAGTGGTAGAGCGCATAGATCTCGTCGGCCATGATCCAGAGATCGTGGCGGCGCGCAATGGCGAGAAGATTGGCAAGGTCCTCGCGCGTCGCCGTCCAGCCCGTCGGGTTCGATGGCGTGTTGACGAAGAGAACGCGGGTCTTCGGCGTGATCGCCGCTTCCACGCGGTCGAGATCCACCTGCCAGCGCCCGCCGGCAAAATCGAGCTGCACGGCAATGGGATTGGCGCCGGAAAGCTCGGCCGCCGCCGCGAAATTCGGCCAGGCCGGCGTCAGGTAGATCATGTCGTCGCCAGGCGAAACAAGCGCCTCGATGGCGAGCTTGATCGCCTGCATGCCCGAGCCGACCACGTAGAAATGCTCGGCCGGCAGGGCCGCGCCGAAGCGCCGCGCATAATAGCGCGACAGCGCCGCGCGAAGCTCGGGAATGCCGCGCTGCCAGGTATAGAAGGTCTCGCCGCGCAGAAGCGCCTCGGAGGCCGCCCGCGAAACGAAGTCCGGCGTCGGCAGGTCTCCTTCGCCGACCCACAACGGGATCAGCCCCTCGCGCCCGCGCGCATAATTGACGACCTCCACGATCCCGCTCTCCGGCGCACGAAGCGAACGGGGGCTCAGGCTTTCGACGATGCTCATGCAAACACTCCGGCAAACCGCGATCCGTTTCCGCCTGAAAGGCGGGATGGCCAAGGTCTAGCCGGTTTTCGGAAAGGGTTCACGCGAGTTTCGCTGACACATGCATCGGTTTCGGTGATGGGAATGCTGAGGCCACTCTGTTGCGGCGGCTCGACTTTCTTGGCACGGCGAGGCGGTGGCCCTTGATGAACTGGATGGGCTTGGTGTCCCAGTCGTTCACTTCGCAGTAAAGAGCAGTTCGGACGCGACTGGACGCGCTCACTGACAAGCAGGCGCAAAGAGCATTTCAAAGTTTCAATGAGGCGAAGGCTTAAAATGGTGCCCGGAGGCGGATTTGAACCACCGACACGCGGATTTTCAATCCGCTGCTCTACCAACTGAGCTATCCGGGCATCCGGGTGGATTTCGCTTGGAAATCCGCGGGGCGTTTGGTTTCGCCCCGGAAGCGAGCGGGGTTATAGCATCTTGCAAAAATGTGTCCAGCCCTATCGGCGGTTTTTTGCGGGAAAAATGGCTGGCTTTGCAAGCTGTGGAAAAGATTGCGTTTTCGCCGTGTGACAGCAACGTCACAAATCGTCTTCGTCGACTTTCGCTTCGTCGTCCGCCACCGGAATGGCATAGGAGCCGGAGAGCCAGCGGTTGAGATCGACGTCGCGGCAACGGTTCGAGCAGAAGGGATAGTGCTCGCGGGCCGAGGGGCGCTTGCAGATCGGGCAGGGCACGGCCTTGCGCAGCGGGGCGACGGTCGCCGAGGACTTTTCGTTCTCGTCCGCCATGTCAGGCATCCGCCCAGCCGGCATGCACGTCGAAGCCCTCGCCGGACAGCAGCGTCAGGGTTTCGTAGAGCGGCAGGCCCACGACATTGGTGTAGGAGCCCACCAGCTTAACGACGAAGCTGCCGGCAATGCCCTGGATGGCATAGCCGCCTGCCTTGCCGCGCCATTGGCCGGAGGCGAGGTAATGCTCGATATCGGTGGTCGACAGGCGCTTGAAGCGCACCTTGGTGTCGATGACCTTCTGGCGCACGGTCTTGTCCGGCGTGATCAGGCAGATGCCGGTGAAGACGCGGTGGCTGCGGCCGGAGAGGAGGTGCAGGGCGCTGGAAGCCTCGTCGATCATCTCCGTCTTCGGCAGAATGCGCCGGCCGACCGAGACGACCGTGTCGGCCGCAAGGATATAGCTGCCGGCAAAGGCCGGATCGCCCTTGATGGCGGCAAGCGCGGCCTGCGCCTTGCCGGTCGACAGGCGCCGCGCCAGCGAGCGGGGATGCTCGGAGCGCTTCGGCGTCTCGTCGATATCCATCGGCATCAGGCGCGCGGGTTCGATGCCGGCCTGCGCGAGCAGTTCGACGCGGCGCGGCGAGCCGGAGGCGAGGATGAGCGTGTCGGTCTGCGCCATGGGATCTCCGGGAAATGGGGTCTCCGGGAAAGCGCCGGGGGCGCCTGATATCGCTCTGCGGCCTGCGGCCGGGCGAGGGCGCTGCCCCAGGGCTTTGAGACGCGTCTTACTTGAAACGGTAGGTGATGCGACCCTTGGTAAGGTCGTAGGGGGTCATCTCGACCAGCACCTTATCGCCGGCCAGAACGCGGATGCGGTTCTTGCGCATGCGGCCCGCGGTGTGTGCGATGATCTCGTGTTCGTTTTCGAGCTTGACGCGGAAGGTGGCGTTCGGGAGCAGTTCCGTCACGACGCCGGGAAATTCGAGGACTTCTTCTTTTGCCATCTTTGAGCGGTATTCCTTGAGGGTGGATTCGGGGAGGCTGGATGCCCGCCTCGAAAAAGTTGCCGGAAACTACACAAATCCCAGTGCTTTGTGAACACCGAAGCGCCGGGTTTCTGCATTTGCGTGAATTCACGCCGCTTCGGGCTCAGCCGGGGCCTTTCAGCCGCTTCTCGATCAGCAGCTTCAGGTGCTCGCGGACCTCCCGGTAGGCATGCAGGATCTGGTCGCGCGTGCCGGTCGCCGCGGCCGGGTCCGGCGTCGGCCAGTACATGACATCGACGGCCATGGAGCGGGTCAGTTCGAGCGCGGCATGGTGGGCTTCCGGCGCCAGCGTGACGATGAGGTCGAAATAGTCGTCCTCCAGTTCGTCCAGCGAATGGGGTGCGTGGCGGCCGAGCGACAGGCCGACCTCGCCGAGCACCGCATCGACGAAGGGATCGCGCTCGCCGGGGCGGATGCCGGCGGAGGCGACATAGGTGCCGGGCAGCAGGCTGCGGGCGAGCGTCTCGGCCATCGGCGAGCGAACCGCATTCATGCGGCACATGAAGAGAACCGAACCGGGTGTTCGTGACTTGGGCTTTTCAGGCGACGGGAAAACGCCCTCCATCCGCTCACCCGCGCCAGTAGAGAACGCAGACGAGCGTGAAGAGCCGGCGGGCGGTGTCGAAATCGAATTTGATCTTGCCGGAGAGGCGGTCCATCAGGGTCTGGGAACCCTCGTTGTGGATGCCGCGCCGGCCCATGTCGATGGCCTCGATCTGGCTGGGCGTCGAGGAGCGGATCGCCTGGTAGTAGCTCTCGCAGATCATGAAGTAGTCCTTCACGATGCGCCGGAAGGGCGTCAGCGAGAGGATATGGGTGGCGACATCCTCGCCGCCTTCCGTGCGGATCGCGAAGACGAGCTTGGAATCGAGGAGCGAAAGATTGAGCCGATACGGGCCGCCGGCATGGCCGAGCGGCTCGAACGTGTTCTCCTCGATGAGATCGAAGATGGCGACGGCACGCTCATGCTCCACATCCGGGGTGGCCCGGCCGATCGTATCGTCCAGCACCACGTCGCAGAGGCGGAAGCTGCTCTTCGTGCCCATGGCTATCCTTCCAGGTTGAGCCGGATGGCGACGGAACGCGCATGCGCGCCGAGCCCTTCGGCTTCGGCGAGCGTGACGGCGGCGGGACCGAGCGCGCGCAGCTGCTCGGGGCCGAGCCGCAGGATCGACGTGCGCTTCATATAGTCGAGCACGGACAGGCCCGAGGAGAAACGGGCGGAGCGGGCGGTCGGCAACACGTGGTTGGAGCCGCCGACATAGTCACCGATGACCTCGGGCGTGTGGCGGCCGACGAAGATGGCGCCGGCATTGCGGATGCCGGGCAGCAGCGTGTCGGGATCGGCGGTGGCGATCTCCAGGTGCTCGGCGGCGATGCGGTTGGCGAGCGGCACGGCCTTGCCGAGATCCGGCACGAGGATGACGGCGCCGAAATCGCGCCAGCTTGCTGTGGCGGTTTCGGCCCGCTCCAGCGTCTTCAGCTGCCGCTCGACGGCGGCTTCGACCGCTTCGGCAAGCGCCGCGCTGTCGGTAACGAGGATCGACTGGGCGCCGACATCGTGCTCGGCCTGGGCCAGAAGGTCGGCGGCGAGCCAGTCCGGATCGTTGTCGGCATCGGCGATGACGAGCACTTCCGACGGGCCGGCGATCATGTCGATCCCGACCGTGCCGAAGACCTGGCGCTTGGCGGCGGCGACGAAGGCATTGCCGGGGCCGGTGATCTTGGCGACGGGGGCGATGGTCTCGGTGCCGTAGGCAAGCGCCGCGACGGCCTGCGCGCCGCCGACGCGGTAGATCTCGTCGATGCCGGCAATGCGCGCGGCGGCAAGCACGGCCGGGTTGATCGCGCCATCCTTGGCCGGCACGACCATGACGATGCGCGGCACGCCGGCGACCTTGGCCGGCACGGCGTTCATCAGCACCGAGCTCGGATAGCTCGCCGTGCCGCCCGGAACGTAAAGACCGACCGCATCGATGGCCGTCCAGCGCGAACCGAGGCCGACGCCGATGGCGTCCTCGTAGATGTCGTCCTTCGGCTTCTGGCGGGCGTGGTGCTTTTCGATGCGCTGGGCGGCAAGCTCCAGCGCGGCGATGATCTTCGGATCGACCGCGTCGAAGGCCGCGTCGATCTCCTCCAGCGAAACGCGCATGGAGGTCGTCGCGAAATCGAGGCCGTCGAATTTCTTCGAATAGTCGGCAAGCGCGGCATCGCCACGGGCGCGCACGTCCTCGATGATGGTGCGCACGATGGCGTTGACGTCTTCGGAGACCTCGCGCTTGGTGGTCAGGAAGGCAGCGAACCGGCTTTCGAAATCGCTGCTCTGGTAGTCAAGTCTGATCGCCAAGTCGGTTCGTCCCTGTCGTCTCCCGGCATGCGTGCCGGCCTCATGCATTCAAACCGCTGGATGGCGGGGTTTCAAGCTGGTTTCCCATGCTCCGCCGGTATCTGCAAGCTGAACTTCGATGCATTCCACATCGAGTGCGATGGAGGCATTGCCGGAGAGCACGAGTTCCACCGTTCCCTCCGGGCCTTCGCCCTTCTGGCTGTAGTTCACGGCGAGCAGAGAGAAGACCGCGTCCTTGTCCTTGCGGTCGATGCCGAGCGAGCGCACGGCCTCGACGCGCTTGAAGGCGACGGCGGCACGGCGGCGCTCGAAGGTCTTGCCGCGCCCGCCGGTCTTTTCCCAGACGAAGCGGTTGACGGCGAGCGAAAAGACGTTGTGGCGGGCGTCATAGGCAAGGCCGTCGGTCTTGAAGACCGCGTCCTGCAGGTGGGCCGAGACGACGGCGAGATCTTCGGCGTCGAGGGCGAGCAGTTTCAGGCTGTCCATGTCATGTCCTTCCCGCGGAGGCCGCCGATGCGCGGCATCCTGAATATTTGTCAAACGAGATAGGACGGCGCGCGGCGGACTGCAACTCCGCCGTGCCAGGCGCGCCTTCTTTTGAAGACGCGCCATCGCGTGATCTTCACGCAAGACCTGCGTCGCAGGCCCGCCGGAAGGCTCCGGTCAGTCGCTGACGCGCTCGACGATGGCGCCGCACTGGGTCAGCTTCTCTTCCAGCCGCTCGAAGCCGCGGTCGAGATGGTAGACGCGCGAGACCATGGTCTCGCCCTCGGCGGCAAGGCCGGCGATGACGAGCGAAACGGAGGCGCGCAGGTCCGTCGCCATGACGGGCGCGCCGCGCAGCCGCTCGACGCCCTCGATCTTGGCCGTCTGGCCGGAGAGCGAGATCTTCGCGCCGAGACGGGCAAGCTCCTGCACATGCATGAAGCGGTTCTCGAAGATCGTCTCGGTGATGTGGGAAATGCCGTTCGACTTGGTCATCAGGCCCATGAACTGCGCCTGAAGGTCGGTCGGGAAGCCCGGGAAGGGGTCGGTGACGACGTCGACCGGCTTGATGCCGCCGCCGTTGCGCACGACGCGGATGCCGCTTTCCGTCGCGGTGATCTCGGCGCCCGACCGGCGGATCGCCTCCAGGGCGGTGTCGAGCAGCGCCACATCCGTGCCTTCCAGCACGACGTCGCCGCCGGTCATGGCGACGGCCATGGCATAGGTGCCGGTCTCGATACGGTCCGGCAGCACGCGGTGGCGCGCGCCCGAGAGCTGGTCGACGCCTTCGATGGTGATGGTGGAGGTGCCGGCGCCCGAAATTCTGGCGCCCATGGCGTTGAGGCACTTGGCGAGGTCCTGCACTTCCGGCTCGCGGGCGGCATTGCCGATCACCGTCGTGCCGCGGGCAAGGGTCGCCGCCATCATCATCACATGGGTTGCGCCGACGGAAACCTTCGGGAAGGTGTAGCGCGCGCCGATCAGGCCGCCCTCGGGCGCCGTCGCCTCGACATAGCCGCCGTCGATCTCGATCTTCGCGCCGAGCGCCGCCAGCGCCTCGATGAAGAGGTCGACCGGGCGCGTGCCGATGGCGCAGCCGCCCGGCAGCGAGACGCGGGCCTTGCCTTCGCGGGCGAGCAGCGGGCCGATGACCCAGAACGAGGCGCGCATCTTCGAGACCAGCTCATAGGGCGCCGTCGTGTCGACGATGTTGCGCGAAGTGAAGTGGACCGTGCGGGAATAACCCTCGCCCTGGCGCTCGCGGCGGCCGTTGACGGAAATGTCCGCGCCGTGGTTGCCGAGGATGCGGATGAGCTGCTCGACGTCGGCAAGATGCGGCACGTTTTCCAGCGTCAGCGTGTCGTCGGTCAACAGCGACGCGATCATCAGCGGCAGCGCGGCATTCTTGGCGCCGGAGATCGGGATGATGCCCCGGAGCTCGTTGCCGCCTACAATCCTGATACGATCCATATATGACTACGGGCCGGGCCCGCCTTTCCTGAGATATCGGCTTTCGGAGATGGCGGCTTCTTTAGAGCATCGCGATTGAAAAATGAAGACCATGCCGGCCAGCCGCGTGTTGCGCGCCCGGTTGGTGGATCATCCCCTTGAGCCTTCGTGAATGAAGACCGGTCCGACTAAGCGTCCGATTCGTCTTTTTTTGCGGCAGGAAGCCCCATCGCCTCATCCGCTTCGCCCGCCCGCCGGGCACGCGACTGCTGTTTGCGGCGCTGGAGATTGTCGCGCAACGTCCTCGCCAGCCGCTCGGCGCGAAGCTCCGCTTCCGTCCTGATCTTCCCGCGTTTCGTGTCGTCCTTGCCGTCCATACGTCTCTTTTAATCAAATCTGCCAAGCGAAAAAAGCACCGCCCGCACGCGATTTGTTGCGATAATCGCAAATTGGCCGCTTGCACTGCCCGATCACCTGTGGCAATAGGCCCTCGCCCAAGCGAAGCAGCCTTGTTTCGCCAGATGCTGCTATAGCTCAGGGGTAGAGCACTCCCTTGGTAAGGGAGAGGCCGAGAGTTCAAATCTCTCTAGCAGCACCATTTTTCCTCCCCCGCATTCCAGTCTCAGCCCCGTTTGACATCGCCTTCCGCGTCCTGCCCGGCGGTTCGCCGACGATGCGTTTGAAGGCTCGTGCGAAGGCGGCCTGGGAGCCGAAGCCGAGGCGGCGGGCGGCGGTGTCGATGGGCAGCTTGTCGCGGCGGAACCATTGTTCGGCAAGGCGCATGCGCAGCGCCAGCACGTAGCGCTGCGGCGTGACGCCCGTCACCTCCACGAAACGCTTGGCGAAGACGGAACGGGAGCTGCCCATTTCGCGCGCCATGTCGGAGAGCGTCCAGGCGCGGCCGGGTTCGCGGTGAAGCGCGGCGATGACGCGGCCGAGGCGCGGATCGCGCAGGGCCTCGATCCAGCCCGTCGCATCGCCGCAGCCACACTCCACCCAGCCGCGCACGATGGAGGCGGCGATGACGTCGGCAAGGCGCGCCAGGATGCCGGCCGAGCCGACACGCTCCTCACCCATTTCCCGCTCCATGGCGTCGAGCAGCGGCATCAGTTCCGGCTGGCGGCCGATCAGCGCGCCGACGGACATGACCTGCGGCATGAGACCGACCAGCGGATGCAGCGTGTCGAGCTCGAATTCCATGCGGCCGGTGAAGATCAGCGTATCGCTCTCGCGGCCCGCGGTCTTCAGGCAGGCTTCCACCGCCGCGACCTCGGCGCAGAGCGGCTTCTGCGCATAGCTCTCATAATCGCGCATCTGGACATTCGGACCGGTGACGATCTCGTGCGCCTCGCCGCGCGGCAGCAGCACCGCATCGCCGCAGCCGAGCTCGCGCACCGTCTCTCCCGCGGAGCGCAGCAAAACCTTGCCGCGTGCGACGAAGTGAAAACGCGCGTCCGGTCCCGCGGCAAAGCGGATGCCGAAGGGAGGGCTCAGCTGCAGCCGGCCGTAGCTGGCGCCGCGCAGGCGCATGCCCATCAGGAGTTCGCTGACGGGGTCGTGCGTGTTTTTCGCGTGGTCGGACGATGGATCAAACATTGCGGATAAAATGGCATTGTGCGTCCCTGTTTTCAACCCACCTTTTCCGCACGCACTGCAACAGGAAAGGGACGGCAGATGACGGATGCAACAGTTTTGGCGCCAGACGACGCGGTGGACGCGCGTCCGGCCTGGGGGGCGGTCCTTGCGATGACGCTCGGCGTGTTCGGACTGGTGGGCGCGGAATTCCTGCCGGCGAGCCTCCTGACGCCGATGGCGGCGGATCTCGGCATCAGCGAAGGCATGGCCGGGCAGGCGGTGACGGCGACGGCCGCGGTCGCGCTGGTGACGAGCCTCGTGATCACGGTGGTGACGGGGCGGCTCGACCGGCGGCTGGTGCTGCTCGGCCTTTCGGTTCTGCTGATCCTGTCCAATCTCATGGTCGCGATGGCCTCGAACCTGCCGATGCTTCTGGCCGGCCGCGTGCTGCTCGGCATGGCGCTCGGCGGCTTCTGGACGCTCTCGGCGGCGACCATGATGCGGCTGGTGCCGGAAGCCTATGTGGCGAAGGCGCTGTCGGTGATGTTCCTCGGCGTTTCGGCGGCGACGGTCTTTGCCGCGCCGGTCGGCAGCTATGTCGGCGATATCGTCGGCTGGCGTAACGTCTTCCTCGGCGCGGCCGTGCTGGGTGTGCTCGCCCTCGTCGTGCAGCTCGCTGCGCTCCCCTCGCTGCCGCCGCGCGGCCATTCGCGCTTCGGCACCTTGGTCGAGGTGCTGGCGCGGCCGGGGGTCGGCTTTGCGATGCTGGCGATCCTGCTCGTCTTCACCGGCCATTTCGCCTTCTTCACCTATATCCGTCCGTTCCTTGAAACGGTGACGGGCCTCGGCGTCGAGGGCGTGTCGGCCGTGCTGCTCGGCTTCGGCATCGCCACCTTCTTCGGCAATTCGCTGGGTGCGCTGCTCTTGGAACGGTCGATGCGCCTCACGCTCACCCTCATGCCGGTCGTCATGGGCGTCCTGGCGCTCTCGCTGTCCGTCTTCGGTGGCGGCCTTGCCGGCGATGCGGCCATGGTCGCGCTCTGGGGCCTTGCCTTCGGGGCGGTGCCGGTCGCCTGGTCGACCTGGATCACGCGCGCCGTGCCGGATGAAGCCGAAACCGCCGGGGGCCTCTTCGTCGCAGCCGTCAACTTCGCCATCGCCACGGGCGCGGCGGCCGGCGGCGTGATGTTCGATGCCATCGGCGTGACCAGCGTCTTCATGGCGAGCGGCGTCGTGCTCTTCCTTGCCGCACTCACCATCGTTTCGGCGGTGCGCACCCGCCCGGTATGAGCCCCGGGCTTCCCGGTGGTGGCAAAACGCTCTATGCCAGAGCGGACGCGCCACCGGGGAGCCGCTTCATGGATTTCATGCGCCTGCTGCAATCGCTGGAGGAGCTGCTTTACGAGCTGGTATCCTGGCTCGTCTTCTATCCGGTGACGCTGTGGCGCACGCTCACCCGGCCGCGGCAGATGATGCGTTACGCGGATGTGGAACTCGGCGATACGCTGGAGGAGCGCTACAAGGACACGCTGAGCCCGCCGCTCTTCCTGCTCTTGACACTGCTTCTTGCCCATGGCCTTGAACTGGCGTTGATCGCCCACCGGGACGATGGCATGCTGCCGCAGATCCTGCGCAACGACACCAATCTCCTGATCTTTCGCGCCTTCCTCTTCAGCATCTTTCCGTTGCTGATGGCCGTGCGGCTTTTGAGGAGAAGCGGGGCCGGGCTCGACCGCGAGACGCTGAAGCCGCCGTTCTACAGCCAGTGTTACGTCGCCGCGCCCTTTGCCTTCGGTGTCAGCGCCGGCGCGAATTTCGCGCGCACCGGCGAGCGGGAACTGGTCGTCGCCGGGATCGTGATCCTCGTTCTCTCGCTGCTCTGGTACCTCGTCGTCGAAACCCGCTGGTTCCAGCACGACCTGAAGATCGGCCGGCTTGCGGCGCTCCTCATCGTCGTGCGGGTCGTCGTGGAGGCGACCGTGCTTTTGGTGCTGGCGTCGGCGGTACTCTCCCTTGCGCTGGGGGGCATGCGGGGCTGATGGGCCCTGTTGCCCGCCCTTCTTTTCAGGCTAGAACTCGGACGCGGAATCGGGAGGTGCGGCGCATGGCGACAGACAATGGGATGCGGGAGGCGCGGCGCTGACATGGCTGAGGGCGTTCTGGACGAGACCAGCCGCAAGATCCTGCGGCTTCTGCAAACCGAACCGGAGTTGACGGTGGCCGAGATCGGCGAGCGCGTCGGCCTCAGCCACACGCCCTGCTGGCGGCGCATCAAGGAAATGGAGCGGCTCGGCATCATTCGCGGCCGCATCGTCGCGGTCGATCCCAAGCTCGTCGGCTTCGAGGTTTCGGTCTTCTGTTTCGTGCGGTTGAAGCAGCACGACGAGGAGACGCTGCTCGCCTTCGAGCGGGCGGTGAAGGACATGCCCGAGGTCGTGCAGTGTTACTCCATGACCGGCGATCACGACTATGTGCTGCGCGTCCTGACCAGCAGCGTGCGCCAGTACGAGGAAATCCTGAAGAAGGCGCTGCTGAAGCTGCCGGGCGTCGGTTTCGTCAATTCCAGCTTCGCGCTCGACGAACTGAAAAACACGCATCGCGTCCCGCTTTGAACGGAATAGGATGGCTTTGCGTCAGGCGGCACCTTTTGCGGATGGCATCCTAAAGACATGATTTTCAACCGCGAAAATAAGGACGCGCTCCTCCCAATCTCTGCGTAAGCTCCTACATTAGGAGGATGGCTTTCGTGGAGGAGAGCCATCGAGGAGGAAGTCATGCTGAAGCAGAGCTTTTCTCTCGAGGACAAGTATACGGCGGAGGAGGGAAGGATCTTCCTTTCCGGCATCCAGGCACTCGTGCGCCTGCCGATCGTTCAGATGCGGCGCGACCGCGCCGCAGGCCTGAACACCGCCGCATTCATCTCGGGTTATCGCGGATCGCCGCTCGGCGGCTACGACCAGCAGCTTGCCAAGGCCGGCAAGCATCTGGCCGCGCACGACATCGTGTTCCGCCCGGGTGTCAACGAGGATCTGGCCGCCACCGCCGTCTGGGGCACCCAGCAGCTGCATCTGTCGCCGGGCGCGCGTTATGACGGCGTCGCCGGCTACTGGTACGGCAAGGGGCCGGGCGTCGACCGTTGCGGCGACGTGCTGAAGCACGCCAATGCCGCCGGTACCTCGAAACATGGCGGCGTGCTCTGTTTTGCCGGCGACGACCATTCGGCAAAGTCGTCCTCCATTCCGCATCAGTCCGACCATGCCTTCATGTCGGCGCTGATCCCGGTGCTCTATCCCTCGTCCATCCACGAATTCGTCGAATACGGCCTGCTCGGCACGGCGATGTCGCGCTATTCCGGCTGCTGGGTCGGCATGAAGTTCATCGCCGACACGGTCGAGACGACCGCTTCGGTGGACCTTGCCGGCGAGCGCCGGCAATTCGTCATTCCCGAAGACTTCGAACTGCCGCCGGGCGGGCTCAGCCTGCGCTGGCCCGATCCGCCGCTGCCGCAGGACGAGCGGCTGCAAACCTACAAGGGCTACGCCGCCATCGCCTTTGCCCGCGCCAACCGGGTGGACGAGGTGACGCATGACGTGCCGCGCGCCCGTTTCGGCATCATCGCCTCGGGCAAGGCCTATGAGGATGTGCTGCAGGCGCTGAAGGAGCTGTCGCTCGGGCCGGCGGAAATGGCCGAGATCGGCATGCGCGTCTACAAGGTCCGTATGCCCTGGCCGCTGGAGCCGGAGGGCGTGCGCGAATTCTCGCAGGGGCTGGAAGAGGTGCTCGTCGTCGAGGAGCGGCGCGAGATCATCGAGAACCAGATCAAGCAGCAACTCTTCAACTGGCATCCGGGCGAGCGGCCGCGCATCATCGGCAAGTTCGACCATCAGGACCACCCGTTCCTGCCCCTCTCGCAGGCGCTGACGGTGGGCATGGTGGCACGGGCCATTGCCTCGCGGCTCCTACAGTTCGAGTTCGACGCCGGGCTGAAGACGGTGATCTCCGACGAGCTTGCCTATCTGCTGGATCGCGAGAAGATCCGCAAGACGCATACCGCGCCGGTCGAGCGCGTGCCCTATTTCTGCTCGGGCTGTCCGCACAACACCTCCACCAAGGTGCCCGAAGGCAGCCGCGCGGCGGCTGGCATCGGCTGTCACTACATGGTGCAGTGGATGGACCGCGACACGATGACCTTCACCCATATGGGCGCCGAGGGCGTTCCGTGGTCGGGCATCGCGCCCTTCACCGACGAAAAGCACATGTTCGTCAATCTCGGCGACGGCACCTATTATCATTCCGGCATCCTGGCCGTGCGCCAGTCCGTCGCCGCCGGCGTCAACATCACCTACAAGCTGCTCTACAACGACGCCGTGGCGATGACCGGTGGTCAGGCCGTCGACGGGCCGATCAGCCCCGAAGCGGTGACGCGCCAGCTTCACGATGAAGGCGTCACGCCGATCTACCTCGTCTCCGACCATCCGGAAGCCTATTCGGCCTCGATGCTCGCGCCCGGTGTCATCGTGCGCCACCGCGACGAGATGGACCGGGTGATGCGGGATATCCGCGAGGCGCCCGGCTGCTCGGCCATCGTCTATGTGCAGACCTGCGCGGCGGAAAAGCGCCGCCGTCGCTCGCGCGGCCTGATGGAGGATCCGCCGGTCCGCCTGATGATCAATCCGGCGGTCTGCGAAGGCTGCGGCGACTGTTCCACCCAGTCGAACTGCGTGTCCGTCGAGCCGCTCGACACCGCGCTCGGTCGCAAGCGCAAGATCAACCAGTCGATCTGCAACAAGGACTATTCCTGCCTCAAGGGCTTCTGCCCGTCCTTCGTGACGGTGGAGGGCGGGCGGCTGCGCAAGGCGGCGCGGTCCAACCCGGATATGACGGGCGTTCCCGACCCCGAGATCGCGCGCATCGGCGACCGCTCCTACAACATCGCCATCGCCGGCATCGGCGGCACGGGCATCCTGACGATCAGCGCGATCCTCGGCATGGCCGCCCATCTCGACGGCAAGTCGCCGATGATCCTCGACATGGCCGGCCTCGCGCAGAAGGGCGGGGCCGTGATGAGCCACCTGCGCATCGGCCTGCACGACCAGGACGTCTCCTCGCCGCGCATCATCACCGGCGGGGCGGACCTCCTGATCGCCGCCGACGACGTGGTGGCCGCCTCCAAGGATGCGGCGACGCTCTGCGACCCGCACCGCACGACGGGGGTGGTCAACACCAAGCTGACGCCGGTCGCCGATTTCGTGCGCAAGCGCGATTTCGATTTCCGCCGCCGCGACGTGGAGGGCACGGTGCGCGCCGCGCTGCGCGAGGCCTCATACCTGCTCGACTTCACGACGGTGGCGGAAAAGGTGGCGGGCAATGCCATGGCGACGAACATCCTGATGACGGGCTATGCCTGGCAGAAGGGGCTGATCCCGCTCACCCGTCAGTCCATCGAACAGGCGATCGCGCTCAACGGCGTCGCCGTCGACGCCACGCTCTCGGCCTTCGGCTGGGGCCGGCTGATCGCCGCCGATCCCGCCCGCGCCGAGCGCCTGCTGCATCCGGGCAAGCCGGTGCCGACGCTGGAGACCATGACGACGGCCGATCTCATCGCCCACCGCATGAAGCACCTGACCGCCTATCAGAACGCCGCGCTCGCGAACCGCTACAAGGCGCTGGTGGACCGGGTGCAGGCGGCGGAGACGGCGCTGGGGCTGGACGACAAGCTGACGCGCGCCGTCGCCCATGTCCATGCCCAGCTCCTTGCCTACAAGGACGAATACGAGGTGGCGCGGCTGTTCACCGATCCGGCCTTCAAGGCGGGGCTCGCCGAGCAGTTCGAAGGCAAATACAGCATCGCCTTCAACCTCGCGCCGCCCTTCCTCAAGGGTGAGGATGCCGATGGCCGGCCGCGCAAGCGCCGCTTCGGCCGCTGGATGCTGCCGGCCTTCGGGCTTCTTGCCCGCCTCAAGGGGTTGCGCGGCACGGCTTTCGATCCGTTCGGCCGCACGGCCGAGCGCCGCATGGAGCGCCAGCTCATCGCCGACTACGAAGCGATGGTCGGCCAGGTGTTGCAAGGCCTTGCCCATGAGAACCGTGACGCCGCCGTTGCGCTTCTTTCGCTTTACGGCGAGATTCGCGGCTACGGCCCCGTCAAGGAGGAGGCGGCCAGGCGCGTGAAGGCGCGCGAGGCCGGCATGCGCACGGCTTTCGAGACGGCAGGACAGGAAAAGGCGGTCGCTTGAGAACCGCGAGGGGAGGACGGATATGTATGACGCCGGCATGAGCTTCGGGCTTGGCGAGGACATCGAGGCGCTGCGCGAAAGCGTGCGGCGTTTCGCCATGGACCGCATCGCGCCGCAGGCGGCGGAGATCGACCGCAGCAACAACTTCCCCATGCCGCTCTGGCGGGAAATGGGCGATCTCGGCCTGCTCGGCATCACCGTACCGGAAAGCCTCGGCGGTTCCGGCATGGGCTATCTCGCCCATTGCGTGGCGATGGAGGAGATCAGCCGCGCCTCGGCCTCGGTCGCCCTCAGCTATGGCGCCCATTCCAATCTCTGCGTCAACCAGATCGTGCGCAACGCTTCGCCGGCGCAGCGCGAAAAATACCTGCCGAAGCTGATCTCCGGCGAGCATGTCGGCGCCCTTGCCATGTCCGAGCCGGGCGCCGGCTCCGACGTCGTCTCCATGAAGCTGCGCGCGGAAAAGCGCGGCGACCGCTACGTGCTGAACGGCAACAAGATGTGGATCACCAACGGGCCGGATGCGGACGTTCTGGTGGTCTATGCCAAGACCGACCCCGAGGCCGGCTCGCGCGGCATCACCGCCTTCCTCATCGAGAAGGGCTTCAAGGGTTTCTCCACCGCCCAGAAGCTCGACAAGCTCGGCATGCGCGGCTCCAACACCTGCGAACTCGTCTTTGTCGATTGCGAGGTGCCGGAGGAGAACGTGATGGGCACGGTCGGGCGCGGCGTCAATGTGCTGATGTCCGGCCTCGACTATGAGCGCGTCGTGCTCTCGGGCGGCCCGCTCGGCATCATGGCGGCCTGCCTCGACGTGGTCGTGCCCTACATTCATGAGCGCAAGCAGTTCGACCGTCCCATCGGCGAGTTCCAGCTGATGCAGGGCAAGGTCGCCGACATGTATGTCGCGCTCAATGCCTGCCGCGCCTATGTCTATGCCGTGGCGAGCGCCTGCGACCGCGGCGAGACGACGCGCAAGGACGCGGCGGGCTGCATCCTCTATTCCGCCGAGATGGCGACGAAACTGGCGCTCGACGCCATCCAGTCACTCGGCGGCAACGGCTATATCAACGACTATCCGACCGGCCGGCTGCTGCGCGACGCCAAGCTCTACGAGATCGGCGCCGGCACGTCCGAAATCCGCCGCATGCTGATCGGCCGTGAAATCTTTCAGGAGACGCTGTAATGCCGGTGCTTCCCTCGGCCGTGAACACGCGCAGCGAGACCTTTGCGACCAACCGCAAGGCGATGCTCGACGCACTGGCTCTGGTGGAAGAGGCGGCGACCCTCGCCATGGATGGCGGCGGGCCGAAGGCGCGCGAACGTCACGTTTCCCGCGGCAAGCTCCTGCCGCGCGACCGGGTGGCGCAACTGCTCGACCCCGGCTCCGCCTTCCTCGAAATCGGCCTCACCGCCGGCCACGGCCTCTATGACGGCGCCTCGCCCTCCGGCGGCATGATCGCCGGCATCGGCCGCGTCGCCGGCCGCGAATGCATGATCGTCTGCAACGACGCGACGGTGAAGGGCGGCACCTATTATCCGATCACCGTGAAGAAGCACCTGCGCGCGCAGGAGATCGCCGCGGAAAACCGGCTGCCCTGCATCTACCTCGTCGATTCCGGCGGGGCGAACCTGCCGAACCAGGACGAGGTCTTCCCCGACCGCGATCATTTCGGCCGCATCTTCTACAACCAGGCGCAGATGTCCGCGGCCGGCATTCCGCAGGTCGCCGTCGTCATGGGAAGCTGCACGGCGGGCGGGGCCTATGTGCCCGCCATGAGCGACGAGACCGTCATCGTCGAAAACCAGGGCACCATCTTCCTCGCCGGCCCGCCGCTGGTGAAGGCCGCGACGGGCGAAGTGGTGACGGCGGAAGACCTTGGCGGCGGCGACGTCCACACCCGCCTTTCCGGCGTTGCCGACCATCTCGCCCGCGACGACCGCCACGCATTGGAAATCGCCCGGCAGATCGCCGCGAACCTCAATATGCGTAAGCCAGAGATTACGAAATCAGGCGCCGGAGACGCCCCGCTCTACGATCCGGAAGAGCTGCTCGGCATCGTGCCGGCCGATACACGCACGCCCTATGACGTGCGCGAGGTCATCGCCCGGGTGGTCGACGGGTCACGCTTCGACGAGTTCAAGGCGCGTTTCGGCACCACGCTCGTCTGCGGTTTCGCGGCGCTGCATGGCCTTCCCGTCGGCATCATCGCCAACAATGGCGTGCTCTTTTCCGAGGCCGCGCTGAAGGGGGCGCATTTCATCGAGCTCTGCGCGCAACGCGGCATTCCGCTCCTCTTCCTGCAGAACATCACCGGCTTCATGGTCGGGCGCAAATACGAGGCCGAGGGCATCGCCAAACACGGCGCCAAGCTCGTCACCGCCGTCGCGACGGCGAATGTGCCGAAGCTCACCGTGCTGATCGGCGGCTCCTACGGCGCGGGCAATTACGGCATGTGCGGGCGGGCCTATTCGCCGCGCTTCCTGTGGACCTGGCCGAACAGCCGCATCTCCGTCATGGGCGGCGAACAGGCGGCCGGCGTGCTGGCGACCGTCAAGCGCGAGGGCATCGAGCGCACCGGCGGACGCTGGAGCGCCGAGGAGGAGGCCGCCTTCAAGCAGCCGACCATCGACATGTTCGCCCGCCAGAGCCATCCGCTCTATGCTTCGGCCAGGCTCTGGGACGACGGCATCGTCGATCCGCGCAAGACGCGCGACGTGCTTTCGCTTTCGCTGTCGGCGGCGCTCAACGCGCCCATCGAGCCCACCCGTTTCGGCGTCTTCAGGATGTAGAGGAGGCAAGTGATGAAACGCGAATCGATCAATGCCAAGAACGCGCCCGCCGCGCGCGGCGGCTATTCGCAGGCCGTGAAAATCGAGGATTTCAAGACGCTGGTCTTCATCAGCGGCCAGATCCCCGTCGGCGACGACGACAAGGTGCCGGAGACTTTCGAGGATCAGGCGCGGCTCGTCTGGCGCAATATCGACGCGCAGTTGAAAGCGGCGGGCGTGACGAAGGCCGATCTCGTCAAGGTGACGACCTTCCTGTCCGACCGGCACCACGCCACCGCCAATCGCGAGATCCGCAGCGAATATCTCGGTGCCATCGCCCCGGCGATGAGCGTCGTCATCTGCGCGATCTTCGACGAGAAGTGGCAGCTCGAAGTCGAGGCCATCGCAGCGCGATGAGAACCGGAGCCGGGATGTTCAGAAAGATCCTCATCGCCAACCGCGGCGAAATCGCCTGCCGGGTCATCCGCACCGCACGGCGCATGGGCATCGCGACGGTCGCCGTCCACTCCGACGCCGACCGGGCGGCGCTGCATGTCGCGCTCGCCGACGAGGCCATCCGCATCGGTCCGGCGGAAGCGGCGAAAAGCTACCTGAACATCGCGGCGATCATCGAAGCCGCCAAGGCGAGCGGCGCGGAGGCCGTGCATCCCGGCTACGGCTTCCTGTCGGAAAATCCCGATTTCGTCGAGGCCGTGGAGGCCGCCGGCCTCGCCTTCATCGGTCCCTCTGCCAAGGCCATTCGCGCCATGGGCCTGAAGGACGCCGCCAAGGCGCTGATGGAGAAGGCGGGCGTTCCCGTCGTGCCCGGCTATCACGGCGAGCGGCAGGAGAGCGTCTTCCTGGCCGGCGAAGCGGAAGCCATCGGCTATCCCGTGCTGATCAAGGCGCGCGCCGGCGGTGGCGGCAAGGGCATGCGGCGGGTGGACCATCCGGCGGACTTCGCCGCCGCGCTGGAAAGCGCCCGCCGCGAGGGCGAAAGCGCCTTCGGCGACGGCTGCGTGCTGGTGGAAAAATACATGGCCAAGCCCCGCCATATCGAGGTGCAGGTCTTCGGCGACGGCCACGGCAATGTCGTGCATCTCTTCGAGCGCGACTGCTCGCTGCAGCGCCGCCACCAGAAGGTCATCGAGGAGGCGCCGGCCCCCGGCATGACGGCCGAGATGCGCGAGGCGATGGGGGCGGCCGCGGTGCGCGCGGCGGCGGCCATCGGCTATAGCGGCGCGGGCACGGTGGAGTTCATCGCCGACGTGTCCGAAGGCCTCCGGCAGGACCGCTTCTATTTCATGGAGATGAACACGCGCCTGCAGGTGGAGCATCCGGTGACGGAAGCGATCACCGGTCTCGACCTCGTCGAATGGCAGCTTCGCGTCGCCGCCGGCGAGCCCCTGCCGAAACGGCAGGATGCGCTCTTCATCGACGGCTGGGCCTTCGAGGCGCGGCTCTATGCCGAAAACCCGGCGCGCGATTTCCTGCCCGCCACCGGACGCCTCTCGGTCTTCGAGGGGCCGGAGGGCGTGCGCATCGATTCCGGCGTGCGCGCGGGCGATGTCATCACGCCCTATTACGACCCGATGATCGCCAAGGTCGTCACCCATGGCCGCGCCCGCGCCGAGGCGCTGGCGAAGCTCGAGACGGCGCTGCAGCAGTGCCGCGTCGGCGGCGTAACGACCAATGCCGGCTTCCTTGCCCGGCTTTGCCGCCTGCCGGCCTTTGCCGCCGGCGATGTCGATACCGGCCTGATCGGCCGGGCGGGCGAGGGGCTGCTGGCTGAGCCCGGCGCGCCGGAAGAGGTTTTCGCCCTCGCCGCCCTTGCGGCGCTCGGTTTCCTCGATGCATCGGGTGATGCGGATCCCTGGGGTCACATCCGCGGCTTCCGTCTCTGGGGCGGGGCGGCGCAGACGGTCTTCCTCGAGCATGGCGGAGAGGAGCATGCGCTGCGCGTCACACTTCTCGGCAGCAACCTTTTCCGCGTGGAGCACAGTGGCCTTTCGACGGAGATCGGCCTTGAGGCGAGCGATGGGCGCACCGTCCGGGTCGCCTTCGACGGCCATACATTCCCCGCCACGGTGCATCGCGACGAGACGGGCATCGTCCTCTTCAGCCGCGGCCATGGCCACGCCTTCACCCGCGCCGAAGCGGCCGGCCATCACGGCGCGGCGCAGGCGGGCGGCGACCGGCTGTCGGCGCCCATGCCGGGGCTCGTGCGCATCGTCACGACCGCGCCCGGCGCGCGGGTCGCCAAGGGTGACGCGCTCGTCACCATGGAGGCGATGAAGATGGAGCTGGTGCTGGCCGCGCCCCGCGACGGGGTGGTGGCGGCGGTGCCGGTCGCGGTGGGCGACCAGGTGGCGGAGGGCGCGCTCCTCCTCCAGCTGGAGCCAGAGGAGGCGGCATGAGCGGGCGCGTCGAGATCGTCGAGATGGCGGCCCGCGACGGGCTGCAGAACGAGAAGGCGATCATTCCGTCTACCGAGAAGATCGCGCTGATCGACCTGCTTTCGGACTGCGGCTTCTCGCGCATCGAGGCGACGAGCTTCGTCAGCCCGAAATGGGTGCCGCAACTGGCCGACGGCGCGGCCGTCATGGCCGGCATCCGTCGCCGTCCCGGCATTTCCTACGCGGCCTTGGTGCCCAACATGAAGGGCTACGAGGCGGCGAAGGCGGCCGGCGTTAATGAAGTCGCCGTCTTCCTCTCGGCCTCCGAGGGGTTCTCGCGCGCCAATCTCAACTGCTCGATTGCCGAGAGCATCGAGCGTGCGCGGCCGGTGGCGGAAGCGGCGAGGGCAGATGGCATCCTCCTGCGCGGCTATGTCAGTTGCGTGGTGCAGTGCCCCTATGACGGGCCGGTGGAGCCCTGCGCCGTGGCGCGGGTGACGAACCAGCTCCTGCGCCTCGGCTGTCATGAGGTGAGCCTTGGCGACACGATCGGGCGGGCGCGGCCCGCCGAGGTCGCGGCCATGCTGGATGTCGTGCTCGCCGTCGCGTTTCCGGAAAACCTCGCCGGCCATTTCCACGATACGAACGGCCTGGCGCTGGACAATATCCGCGTTGCGCTCGACCATGGCCTGACGGTGTTCGACGCCTCCGTCGGCGGTCTCGGCGGCTGCCCCTATGCGCCGGGTGCGCGTGGCAATGTCGATACTCTCGCCGTCGCCGAAATGCTGGCGGCGGAAGGCTACGAAACCGGGCTCGACCGGCAGAAACTCGCGGCGGCGGCGGCTTTCGCCCGGCGCATCACCGGCAAGAGCGACACGAGAAAGAGCGCGTAGCGTTTGCGCACAGGAGTGCAATCATGACTTTCGAGACCCTCTCGGTCGCCATCGATCGGCGCGGCGTCGCGGTGCTCACCCTCCGTCGCCCGGCGCAGCACAATGCGCTGTCCGGCCTGATGATCCGCGAACTCACCGCGGCTGCCGGGCGTCTCGGCGCGGACAAGGCGGTGCGCATCGTCGTGCTGACGGGCGAGGGCGAGAGCTTCTGCGCCGGCGGTGACCTCAACTGGATGAAGGCGCAAATCGCCGCGACGCGCGAGGAGCGCATCGCGGAGGCGCGCCAGCTCGCCTTGATGCTGAAGGCGCTGCGCGATCTGCCGAAGCCGCTGATTGCCCGTGTCAACGGTCAGTCCTATGGCGGCGGCGTCGGGCTGATCAGCGTCTGCGACGCGGCGATTGCCGGGGAGAGTGCGCGTTTCGGCCTGACGGAAACCCGCCTCGGCCTTATCCCGGCGACGATCAGCCCCTATGTCGCCGCCCGCATCGGGCCCGCCGCCTTCCTGCGGCTCGCCACCTCGGCGCGCCTGTTCGATACAAAGACTGCAATCGCGATCGGCCTCATAAGCGGCGTCGTTGCGCCGGAGGAACTGGACGCGGCGGTGGAGAGAGAGATCGCGCCCTATTTCGCAGCCTCCCCTAAGGCCGTCGCTGCGTCGAAGGCGCTGGCCCATGCGCTCGCCCCGCCCATCGACGACGCGCTCATCGACATGACGCTGACGCATCTTGCCGATACCTGGGAGACGCCGGAGGCGGCGGAGGGGATTGCTGCGTTTCTGGAAAAGCGCAAGGCGAACTGGGTTCCGGCCGACGGCAAACCGTGAGGGCGCGGGGCTGAGTTGCCTCTCGCCTATTCGATGAACACCCGCACGCTCGCCGCCCGTCCCGCGGCATCGATTACCGTCAGCGTCGAAAAGCCGGCGCCTTCCGGCATCCACTGCGTCGTGCGCCGGCGCGAGGCGTCGGGAAGCACCTTGCCGTTGGCGAGCCAGCGGAAGGGCGCGCGGCCGCCCTGGAGTTTCAGGATCAGCGGCGAGATGTCCGTGCCGGTCGTCGCGCCGAGTTCGACATGCGCCCCTTCGGGTGGGTAGACGATTTCGGGGGCAGGTTCACGCGCCACCGTCGCGACGAGGCCGCTTGCCGTGGTCGAGAAGCGGCGAAGGCTCGCCGGCAGTTCGGACTGGGCGATGCGCACCGCGCCGGCCGGTGCGCGCGGGAGCGCGGTGATGGCGATGCCGGAGCGCGCGAAGGCCTCGAAGAGAATGGGGGCGGCGGCGCCGTAGCCGGTCAGGCCCGGCACGGCGCCATTGTCGGCGCGGCCGACCCAGACGCCAAGCACATGCCGGCCGTCATAGCCGACCGACCAGGCGTCGCGATAGCCGTAGCTCGTGCCGGTCTTGTAGGCGATGCCGAGGCGGCGGCTGCCGGCGGGCGGCGTAACGCCGGAGAGAACGTCCGAGACCTGCCAGACGGCGACGGGGTCGAGCAGCGGATCGCCGCCGATCACCCTGGCATCGTTCGTGATGCCGTCGCCGAGCTGCACCGGCTTGCCGCGATTGGCGAGCGCCGCATAGAGCTGGGTGAGATCGCGCAGCGTGATGCCGAGACCGCCGAGACCGATGGCAAGGCCGGGCGTTTCGCCCGGCGGCAGCTCGGGTCGCACCTCGGCGCGGCGGAACCGCACCATCATCCGCGTCGGCCCGACGGCCTCGAGCAGGCGCACGGCCGGCACGTTGAGCGAAAGCTGCAGCGCCTTGCGCACGCTGACATCGCCCTGATAGGTCATGTCGAAATTGCGCGGGCGGTAGCCGGAAAAGTCCGAAGGGCGGTCCTCGACGATGGTTTCCTGGGCGACGAGGCCTTCCTCGAAGGCGAGGCCGTAGATGAAGGGCTTGAGCGCCGAACCGGGCGAGCGGCGGATGCGCGTCATGTCGATCCAGCCGGCGCGGCTGCCGTCGAAATAATCCGCCGAGCCGACCTCGCCGAGGATTTCGCCGGTGCGGGCATCGGCCATCACCATGGCCACGGAAATCTTCGGGCCGAGCCGTTCGGCTGCCTCGCGGGCGACGGTTTCCAGGCCGTCCTGCACCGTACGGTCGAGCGATGTCTTGTGCTCGGTCGCCTTCGGATCCTTGCGCAGCGCCAGTTCCGAAAGATGCGCGGCATAGGAAGGGAGCTGGCGGCGACGGTCGGGCACGGCCTCGGTGCTGGCGCGTTCGGCCTCGCCCTCGCCGATGACGGCGGAGACGGCCATGCGGGTCAGCACGCGCTCGCGCGCCTTTTCCGCGACGTCGCGGTGCCGGTCGGGGCGGCGTTTTTCGGGAAGCTGCGGCAGGGCGACGAGCAGGGCGGCTTCGGCGACGGAAAGACGCTTCGGCTCCTTGCCGAACCAGGCAAGGCTCGCCGCGCGCACGCCCTCCAGATTGCCGCCATAGGGCGCGAGCGTCAGGTAGAGATCGAGGATCTCGGCCTTGCTGAGCCGCCGTTCGAGCTGCACGGCGCGGGCCATCTGGCGCAGTTTCGCCAGCATGGAGCGGTTCTCGCGCGGTTCGATCAGCCGCGCGACCTGCATGGAAAGCGTCGAGGCGCCGGAAACGATGCGGCCATGGGTGACGAACTGGCCGGCGGCGCGCAGCAGCGCCAGCGGGTCGATGCCGGCATGCTCCTCGAAGCGCCGGTCCTCATAGGCGACGAGCATGCGCAGGAATTGCGGATCGACATCGGCGGCCGTGGTCTTCAGCCGCCAATGGCCCTCGGGTGTCGCGAAGGCGCGCAGCAGGCGGCCGTCGCGGTCGAGCACTTCCTTCGAGACGATCTCCGCCACGGCGACGGGTGGCGGAAAGGCGCGGTCCGCATAGTCGAGCCCGAAGGCGAGGGCGGCGATCGCCGCCGCCCCGCTGAGGGACCCGATGAGGAGCTTGCGCCAGAGCGTCATCGGCGTCGTCCCTTACTCGGCCTTGACGACCTGCATGCGACCGGTCGCGGTGCGGGCGGAGAACTGCGGACGATACATGTCCTCCACCTGCGCGGCCGGCAGGTCGTAGGTGCCGGGGGTCACGGCGCGTACGACATAGGCGAGCGTCACGTCGCGGTTTTCGCCCTCGCTGCGGTTGAAGGCCGCGACGAAACGGTCGTAGCGGAACTCCGTATGTGCCGCTTCCGTCTCGCCGAGCCAGTCGAAGTTGGAAAGCTTCGCGCTGTCGACGAGGCTCGGATTGTCGATCTCGAAACCGGCGGGCAGGAGGTCGGTGATGATGATGCGCGACGCCCAGCTATTGTGCTCCGTCACCTTCAGCACCACGACGTAACGTTCGTTCTGCGTCGCTTCCGTGATGTTCGCCTCTTCGCCGTCGAGGGTGTAGTAGGTGCGCTCGATGGCGAAGCCGTCGCCGCCGGCCGGCAGCGGATCGGCGGGGGCGGCCACCGTCGTCAGCACGGCGGAGACCGGTTCGCTGGTGCGGTTGACGACCGTCAGCGGGTTTTCGAGCAGAGACTTGCCCGTCATCTGCGCGGCATAGCCGCCGGCGCGTTCGGCGCCGTTGATTTCGAGCTTCAGGTCCTTGTCGGCATCCTTCACGGAGCGGGCGGCGAGCAGCATCCAGGTCTGTTCCTGCGTGCTGGTCCAGCGCTTGGTCTCCCACTGCTTGGCGACGAGCTTGCTCAGTTCCGGAATGACATCCGGAACCGGCCGGCTTTCCGCCGCCAGCGCCAGGATCGCCGCGCCGTCGCGCAGCGACGAGCCGTAGTCGGTGCGCGAGAGGCTGGCGGTCATGATGCTGTCGCGGGAAAGACCGAGCGCATTGGAGAAGATCGTCATCGAACGCTGGGCATCGCCGTAGAGGCCGAGCGCACCGGCGATCTGCGCGCGGGCGAGCGGCGAGGAGAACTCCGAGAGCTTCGTGTCGGCGTAGTAGCGCAGGTCGCTGATCGCGGCCTTGCGGTTGCGGGCGAGCACATAGAGCGCATAGGCGATCTCGTTGCCCTGGGTGGAGACGTTCACGTCATAGGAGATGGAGTTCTGCAGGTTGGAAAGCGCCTGCAGCATGGCCTGCTCCGGCACGTCGAACTTCTGTTCGCGGGCGCGGGTCAGGAAGTCCGTGACGAAGGCGTCGAGCCAGAGGTCGCCATAGCCCGGAGACCAGAGGCCGAAGCTGCCCGACGAGGACTGGTTGGCGAGCACGCGGTAGATCGCGTCCTGCACGCGCTTCTGCGTCTCCGGATCCTCCGGCAGGCCGGACTGCTTGGAAAGCTCGCTGAGATAGAGCAGCGGCAGGGCGCGGCTCGTCGTCTGCTCCGTGCAGCCATAGGGATAGCGGTCGAGCGCCATCAGCAGGGCCGGAATGTCGAAGGCCGCGGCGCGCGAGACGCTGAGGCTGACGGAGGCGCCGGCAAGCTGGCTGTCGGCCAGAAGCTGGTCGTCGATGGTCAGGCTGCCGTTGGCGGCAATCTCGATCGGCCGGCGCGTGGTGATCGGCATCGCCGCCGGGCGCACCGGCACGTTGAGCGCCTGTTCGAGCGACATGCCATCGCCATTGGAGAGCTTCACCGTGATGAGGCCGTCGCCCGCCTCGCCGCCGACGAGCGGCAGGGTCAAGGCGGTCTTGCCGCCGGGCGTGAGGTTCACCGTCTGGCCTGCGCCCGATTGTTCGACCATCACGGAGGCGTTGTGGGTGATCTCGACCGTGTAGTCGCCGGCCGGGGCATCGGTGTTGGCGATGTCGAGCCTCAGGTCGGCGCGGTCCCCGGGGGCGAGGAACTTCGGCAGGCTGGCGGTGACGACGACGGGGTCGCGGATCACGACGTCCTTCGATGCGCTGCCGACGCCGGTCTTCGTCCAGGCGACGGCCATCACGCGGGCCGTGCCGTTGAACTGCGGAATGTCGAAGCTGACCTTGGCATTGCCGTCGGCATCGAGCTTTACGGGGCCGGCGAAGAAGGCGACGAGCTTTTCCTTCGGCGGGTTGCCCTGGAGGGCCCCTTCGCCGCCGTCGCCGCCGGTGCGCAGCCGTCCGGTGGTGCCGAGCGAGCCGTCGATCAGGCGGCCGTAGAGGTCGCGGATCTCCATGCCGAGACGGCGCTGGCCAAAATACCAGGTCGCCGGATCGGGCGCTTCATAGCGGGTGAGGTTGAGGATGCCGACGTCCACGGCGGCAACCGTGATATAGGCTTCCTCGTTGGCGCCGGCGCCGGCAACCTTCAGCGAGATGTCGAGCGGCTGGCGCGGCAGGGTCTTTTCCGGCACGTCGAGCGCGACGTCGAGCTTGCGGTCGGCGGGGTCGACCTTCAGCCAGGTGATGCCGATGGCGCGCATCGGCATGCGGCTTTCCTGGTCGGCGCCGGGGCGGAAGAGGGTCGCCGTGACATAGGAGCCCGAGCCCCAGGCCTCGGTGACGGGGATTTCCACCTCGCCGCCCTCCGCGCCGATGCTGGCGGTCTGGGTGGCCACGAGGCTTTCCGCGCCGACGGTGATGAGAAGCTGGCCGGCATGGCGCGGCGAGACCTTCAGCTTCGCGGTGTCGCCGACGGCATAGCTCTCCTTGTCGAGCGAGATTTCCAGCGCGTCGGGCGTTTCCGTCGAGGTCGCGGCGACATACCAGCCGGCGTCGAACTCCACGCTGGTCGCCGGCCCGTCCGGCTCGGCGCTTTCGATTTCGAGGCGGTAGCGGCCCCAGGTGACGGGTGCCGAGATGCGGCCTCCGTCCGTGGTGACGTCGAGCGTGCCGTTGGCGACCTGCTTCGTCGTCATGACGGGCTCATAGCGCCACGAGCTGCCCTCGCGGTACCACTGGTAATCGCGTTCGATGGCGAGCAGCTTCCAGGGCATGCCCTGCATCGTCTCCCGCTTGCCGTCCGGATCGACCGCGACGACGTGGAAGTTGGCGACGCTGTTTTCCGAGAGGTCGCCGGCAAATTCCGGCTTTACGCCGATCATCGCGCCGGTCGCCTTGACCGGCAGGGTGAGGTTGCGTTCGACGGCACGGCCGCCCGCTTCCGTCATGCGCAGCGTCACGAGCGCTTCGAGGCGCTGGGTGGTGGAGGGAAGGTCCGTCACGTTGATGTCGAAGGTCGCCTTGCCCTCGTCGTCGAGCACGTCGAGACCGTCAAGCGGGATGCGGTTCTCTTCGATGGCTTCCTCGTCGGCAAGGCCGAAGACATAGCCCGGATAGGCGGCATCCGCGCGCGTCGGCTTCAACGCGACGTCGCCTTCGATCTCGAGGCCTGCGCCCGGGGCGCCGTAGAGATAGCGGCCCTCGACGGAGACGGGGGCGGCAACGCCGGTCTCGATGGCCTTGGTCTCGCTCGTCATGTCGAATTCGATGCGGTCGGGCACGAAGTCGTCGACGAGGAAGGTCTTTTCGGCAATCGCCGTCGCCTTCGGATCGGTATGGACCTGCATGGTCCAGGTGCCGCGCATGCTGTTTTCCTGCAGCGGCAGGTCGACGGCGTAGCCGCCGAGCGTCGATTCCGCCACCATGCGGCGGTCTTCCACGCCGTCCGGGCGGTTGAAGATGAAGGTGAGCGGCAGCTTCTCGACGGCATTGGATTCGACGTCGCGGGCAAGCGCCGAGACATGCACCGTCTCGCCGGCGCGGTAGATACCGCGCTCGGTCCAGGTCAGCACGTCGATGGCGCCGGGCGCCGGACGGCCGGTGACGCCGCGATCCGAAAGATCGAAGCCGGCGCGCGTCATGTCGAGGAAGACGAAGTCGCCTTCGCCCTTTTTGGCCAGAATGACGGCCGGCGTGTTGGCGGCGGTGCCGCGCATCAGGCCGGCGGTGAAGGTGGCGCGGCCGTCGGCGTCGGTCGTCGCCGTGCCGAGCACCTCGTTGTTCTTGGCGATGAGCTGAAGCTCGACGCCTTCCAGCGGGCCGGCGCTGTCGAGCGAGCGGGCGAAGACATTGAGCCCGTCCGTGCCGGCATAGGTGGTGAGGCCGACATCCGAGACCACGAACCATTGCGTCGCCTTGGCGTCCCACTCGTTGCTGCGGCCGTTCGTGGCGGCGGCAGTCAGCACGTAGACGCCGGGCTTGCGCTGCGGCAGGGCCTCGTCGACCGGGAAGCTGGTCACGACGTCCTTGTTCAGCTCCGGCGAGATGTCGATCTTGCCCTGCCAGACGAGTTCGCCGCTCTGGTCCTCGATATTGCTGGCGGAGTAACCGTCGAGCTGGGTGAGGAAGCGGCTTTCGGCGAGCAGCCCGGCAATGGCGCGGTCGCCGACGCGGTAGAGCTTCAGGTCGGCGCTGTCGGTGTTGACCGAGACGATCGGGATGCCGCGGCGAACGCTGCCGGGCAGCACGAAGCCGTCGCCGGTGAAGCGCACCATGGCGGCGCGGTCCTGCACGTAGACGTCGAGATCGACAGGCGATGCCAGGGGTTCGTCGACTGCCGACGGCAGGCCGGAGCGGAAGGCGATCTTGTAGCGCTGGCCGTGGGCAAGGCCCTCGACGCAAATCTGCCGGTCCTTCGCCTCGACGGCCTTCGGCGCCGCGCCGTCCAGCGTGACGAAGGAGGCGTAGTCCGCGCCGGACTTGACCAGCGGTTCGGAGAATTCGACGCAGGCGCGCGGATTGGCGCTGTCGGAATCGATCGTGTGGTTGACGATGCGGAAGCCCTGGCGGGCGCGAAGGCCGAGATAGGCCGAGCGCACCGCGACGTCGTCCTTCAGCTCGAGGCTCGCCTTGTAGGCGTTGATGCCGGCGCGGTAGTTCGCCGACTTGTCGAGCGTGTCGGCCATCACGGCGAGCGCGCGGGCGCGCGTCTCGGTCGTGCGCGAGAGCTGGTAGGCGTTGATCGCGGCAAGCGCGCCCTGGCCGGCCAGATAGCTGTTGTTGTTCGCGCGGCCCATGGATTCGGCCGTCTCGATCCAGAGATAGTAGTCGTCGGGCGCAATCGAGAGCGCGCCCTTGTAGGCGGCGAGCGCCTCGTCGAAGCGGCTGGAAGCCGTCTCGATGCGGCCGAGCGAGGCGAGGCTTTCCGAGCCCTGGCCTTCCTGCCCGGAAGGCATGGAGAGATTGTCGCGCAGGGCCCGGGCATCGGTCAGCATGTAATCGCTGATGAAGGAAAGCGCCGGTGCCGCGCCGATATCGGCGGCATTGTCGGCCTTGACGACCTTGCCGGCGATGGCGCCCTGGAAATGGTTGAGCTGATTGAAGTCGCTCTTCAGGAAGCACCACTTCACCTTGGGATTATAGGTGAAGGCGCGACACGACATGTCGTCGATGCAGTCGGTCTTGCACTGGTCGAGCGTCACGTCCTGCACGGTGCGCAGGTCGAAACCGAAATAGTCGCTGTTATCCGTCGTCACGACGGTGCGCGTTTCTTCCGCATGTGCGGAAAGGGGTGGGGAGGCGATACTGGCAAGAAGAAGTGCCGAGAAACCGAAGAATGCGCGCATAGACATGAAGTCCTCCTACCGCTGCCCGTCTCGTTGCCGCGCCACTGTCCCGACCTCGCCCGGGCTTGTCAATCGAAAGACTGAGCGCTTGGGGGAGAGGCAAAGGGGATGGCGCATGGAACCAGGGAGAAGACGTTTGAGTTTGCCGGTTCAATCGCAGGAAATGCGAAAAATTTTGGCGAGGCGTCGCGTTAACCTTTTGTTAACCATATCGGCGCAGACTCCAAATCACCGACGGGCGTTCTCTGTCATACCGCTGTTACAGCGGGCCGGTAGAAACCTCGTCAGACACGAAAGTCGTGTTTCGAAATCGCAGCGACCACGGATGTACTGGCGCCGCGCGAAACACTTCCCCGGCCAGACCGGGATGAGGAAGCGGGGGGATAACCCTCGCTTTTTTCATGTCTTCTTCCCACGGTCACTGCTGGACCCGCCCCCGCGATTGCCCTACCCATGATGTCGTCCCTCTTCGTTTCCGGACGGTCTCATGTCTGACGTCGCCCTCAATGTCCTGCCCATCTTCGCGCTGATCCTGATCGGCTGGCTGCTCGTGCGCACCGGCTATCTGCGGCAGGAGCTGGGCGAGGGGCTCGGCGAGTTCGTCTTCCGCGTCGCCGTGCCGCTGCTGCTCTTCCGGACCATTGCCGAGGCGGAGTTCGCCGGCGAATCGCCCTGGCGCATCTGGGTCGCCTATTTCGGCGGCGTCGCCGTCACCTGGACCGTCGCCCATCTGGTCGCGACCCTCATCTTCAAGCGTGACCGGCGGATCGGGGTGCTCGCCGGCGTCTCCTCCGCCTTCGCCAACACGGTCTTCATCGGCCTGCCGCTCGTCTCGCGCGTCGTCGGGGAGGACGGGCTGGTGGCGATTTCCGTGCTGCTCTCGGTGCACCTGCCGACCATGATGATCGCCGGCACCATCCTGATGGAGCGGGCCGAGCGCAAGGAGGGCACCCGCGAGCCGCAGAGCTTCGCGGCCCTTCTTCTCGGCATCGCGAAGAGCCTCGTGCGCAATCCGCTGGTCATCGGTCTTGTCGCCGGCGCGCTGTTCCATGCGTTCAGCGTGCCGCTTGTCGGCCCGGTCAAGGTGGTGGTCGACCAGCTCGCGGCGACGGCCGCGCCCGCCGCGCTTATCTCCATCGGCATGGCGCTCAACAAGTACAAGATCGGCGGCAATGCCGGCATCGCGCTGGCCATGACGGCCCTCAAGCTGGTGCTGCTGCCGGGCTGCGTCTATGTCGCCTGCCGGCTGCTCGGCCTCAGCCCGGAATGGACGGCGGCGATGGTGCTGACCTCCTCGGTGCCGACGGGCGTCAATGCCTGGCTGCTCGCCAACCATTTCGGCGTCGGCCATGCGCTCGCCTCCTCCACCATCACCATGACGACGGCGCTCGGCGTCGTCAGCGTCTCCTTCTGGGCCTGGCTGCTGGCATAGGCGTGGTCGCCGTCCGCCCGTAACGTAAGAAAAGCCCGACTGCGGGTCACCGGTGGCTCGCCGGTTTTCCATCTTGGATCGGCGCTTGGCCCGGAGGGGCAAGTGTGCGCCCGAGGCACGGTGACGATGGGCGGCAAGGAAAGACTGCGAAGCCTCACGGCAAACAAAAAACCCGGCGCGAAGGCCGGGTTTTCCAATTCGTAGCTGGCGCGTCTCTTACTGAGCGGCCGGCTGTTCCGTCGTGGTGCCCTGCGTCGTGGTGCCTTCGGCCGGGGCAGCGCCCTCGGTCGTGGTCGTCGCAGCGCCACCTTCCGTCGTCGTCGCAGCGGCGCCGCCTTCGGTTGTCGTGGCAGCAGCACCACCTTCGGTCGTCGTGGCGGCAGCGCCGCCATCGGCCGGAGCTGCACCGTCCGTGCCCGTTGCGGCAGCGCCTTCGCTCGACGCGGTCGGCAGAGGAGCCGGGTTGTCGGAAAGCGTGTGCAGGTAGGCGATCAGGTTGGCGCGCTCGTCTTCCTTCTTGAGGCCGGCGAAGCCCATGGCGGTGCCCGGGACGTGCTTCTTCGGCGCTTCGAGGAAGTAGTTCAGGTGATCGAAGTCCCAGACGACCTTGTGGCCTTCGGAGAAGGTGGTCATGCCGGCGGAGTAGCTGAAGCCTTCATGCGAGGCGATCGGGCGGTTCACGATGTCCCAGAGATTGGGGCCGACCTTGTTCGGTCCGCCCTTCTCCGGGGTGTGACAGCTCGCACATTTCTTGAAGACGGTTTCGCCGGCTGCGGCATCCGCGCTGGCGAGCAGGGTTGCAATCGGCGTGCCCTTGGCTTCTTCGCCGCCGCCGGCCGCTTCGCCGCCCGCTTCCTCGGCCACGATCGCGAAACCTTCCTTCTCGGGTTCGCCCGAATGGAAAATGCCTTCAGAAGCGATCGACACGGACATCAGTACGAATACGGTGCCCAGAAGGGCCCCCACGCCCATGTTCACATAAGAGTTCATTCAAACGCTCCCCTAGGAACCGGCGGACAGACGCCGGCCAGTCTTGAAATCGCGCGGAACCTATGTCTTTTGCTGCTTCGTTGCAACAGTGATTGTAGCCCCCGCACTGAGACCTTTTGACACTTTTCCCGGGGGTTTTGAAGGGCCTGCGATGAATCCCGGCAAATTTGACAAGACCCTCGTCCTCATTCCCGCGCGCATGGCTTCCACGCGTCTTCCCGGCAAGCCGCTCGCCGACATTGCGGGCCTGCCGATGATCGTGCAGGTTGCGCGCCGGGCGGCCGCGGCCGATGTCGGACGGATCGTCGTCGCGGTCGATCACCAGGACATTCTCGATGCGGTCACCGCCGCGGGCTTCGAGGCGGTGATGACGCGGGTCGACCACCAGTCCGGCTCCGACCGCATCCACGAGGCGCTGATGAAGAGCGATCCGGAGCGCCGGGCCGAGATCGTCATCAACGTGCAGGGCGACCTGCCGACCATCGATCCGGAAACCATCCGCGCCGCGCTGCGCCCGCTGGAAGATGCCGCGACCGATATCGCGACGCTGACGACGGAGATCCGCGAGGACGAGGAAAAGACCAACCCGAACGTCGTCAAGGTCGTCGGCTCGCCGATCGGCGAGAGCCGGCTGCGGGCGCTTTATTTCACGCGCGCGACGGCGCCTTATGGCAACGGCCCGCTCTACCACCATATCGGCCTCTATGCCTATCGCCGCAAGGCGCTGGAAACCTTCGTCTCGCTGAAGCCCTCGACGCTGGAAAAGCGGGAATCGCTGGAGCAGTTGCGCGCGCTCGAAGCCGGCATGCGCATCGATGCCGAGATCGTTGACACCGTTCCGCTCGGTGTCGATACTCCCGCCGACCTCGAAAAGGCCCGCGCGATGCTCGCGGCCCACCCCATCTGATACGGACGCCGACCCCATGATCATGAAGACCAACAAGATCGCCTTCCAGGGCGAATATGGCGCCAATTCCGACATGGCGAGCCGCGACATGTTCCCCAGCATGGAGCCGCTGCCCTGCCAGACCTTCGAGGATGCGTTCCTTGCCGTCGAGAACGGCGATGCCGACCTCGGCATGATTCCGATCGAGAACACGATCGCCGGCCGCGTCGCCGACATCCACCATCTGCTGCCGGAATCGCGCCTGCACATCGTCGGCGAATATTTCATGCCGATCCGCTTCCAGCTCATGGTGCTGCCGGGCGTGACGAAGGATGAAGTGCGCACGGTGCACAGCCACATCCACGCGCTCGGCCAGTGCCGCAAGATCGTGCGTCTCAATGGCTGGAAGCCGGTGATCGCCGGCGACACCGCCGGGGCGGCCAAGCTCGTTTCGGAAACCGGCGACCGCTCCATGGCAGCGCTTGCCCCGCGCCTTGCGGCCGATCTCTACGGCCTGTCGATCATCGCGGAGAATGTCGAGGACACGGAAAGCAACGTCACCCGTTTCGTCGTCCTGTCGCGCGAGGCCAAGCCCATCGAGCGCGACAACGACGAGATCATCGTCACCACCTTCGTCTTCAATGTGCGCAATATCCCGGCAGCGCTCTATAAAGCGCTCGGCGGTTTCGCCACCAACGGCATCAACATGACGAAGCTGGAAAGCTACCAGATCGGCGGCAAGTTCTACGCGACCCAGTTCTATGCCGATATCGAGGGCCATCCGGACGACCTGCCGGTGCGCCGCGCGCTGGAGGAGCTGCGCTTCTTCTCGGAGAAGGTCCGCATTCTCGGCACCTATCGCGCCCATCCGATGCGCAGCGCGTTTTGAACTTGACGATCGTCAGGCGGCGCGGAACAGCGCCGCCGGCGGGGCATTTTCCTTGTGAAAGGAGATGTCCATGCGCACGATCACCTATATTACGCTCTTCGTCTCGATGATGGTGAACGCCGTCGTCTTCGGCGCCGGTACGATCGCCATCCTGACGGTTCCCGCCCTGAACGCCGAGGCGAAATACCTGTTGCCAGCCTGGATCGCGGTGACCTTCCTCGTCAGCCCCGTCATCGCCCGCGTCCTGGCGCCGCGCCTTCGGCTGCGCGAGCATCCGGGCGACAGGCTGCATTTTGGCCTTCGCTGATCAGCCTTGCCAGTCCAGCCAGTCGCGCATCAGCCGGTGCGCGATGGCGCCCTTCGGCGGAGTGGCGACGCCGGTCGCGGGACCGACGATGGCGCTCTGTTCCAGCATCGCCGCAGTCTGCGCGCGGGTGAACCAGCGGCAATCCTCCAGCTCCGTCTCGTCGCGGCGGATGTCGAAGGACATCGCCTCGCCGTAGCAGCCGATCATCAGCGAATGCGGCATGGGCCAGGGCTGCGAGGCATGGTAGCGCACGCGGCCGACCTTGATGCCGGATTCCTCCAGCGTCTCGCGCCGCACGGTGTGCTCGATGGTCTCGCCCGGTTCCAGGAAGCCCGCGAGGCAGGAATAGACGCCCGGCTGAAAGTGCGGCGAACGGCCGAGCAGGCACAGGTCCCGCTCGATATCGATGATCAGCATGATCGCGACGGGATCGGTACGCGGGAAGGTCGTGTGATTGCACGCCTCGCAGACGCGGCGGTAGCCGCCGATCTCCGAACGGGTCGGCGAGCCGCACTTGCCACAGAAACGGTTGTTGCCGTTCCAGGTCATCAGGCTGGAGGCCTGCGCGAACTGGCCGAGCAGGTCGTCGTCCAGCATCTGCTGGCGGTAGAGCGTGCGCCCGTCGGTGGCCTTCAGCGGCTCGTGCAGCGTGTCGGGGTCGGCCCGTACGGGGATCGCCAGCCGCGGTTCGCCGTTCTTGAGGTAGCCGAGCAGGATGGCATCCTCCGGCACGGGGTCGAGTTCGGCCAGTTCATAGGGCGCGAAGAGCGGATCGATGATCTTCTCGTCGTGCTTGACGACGAGCTTGCCGCCGGCAATGGCGAAGGCATGCACCGTCTCGGCCTTGAAGGCCTGTTCCAGGCAGTCCGGCGCGCGGTGCTCCGACTGGCGGTCGAGCGAGTTTTCCGCAAAGGCCACCATGGTGCTGGGTTCCGGATGCGGGCGATAGAAATCGAAAAGCGATGGCTTCATGGGGTCATTGCGTCCAGGAGCTTGGCCGTGAAGGCCTTGGTTTCCGCGGCCGTGCGCGGCTCGGCGGTGCCGTAGCCCCAGACGGGGCCGGGCCAGTTCGCATCGCCCTCGCTGCGCGCGATGACATGGACGTGCAGCTGGCGAACGATGTTGCCGAGCGCGCCGACATTGATCTTCGTCGCGCCCGTGACGGTCTTCAGCGCCTCGGCCACCAGCACGGTCTCGAAGGTCAGCATGGTCTGGTCGAGCGGGGTGAGGTCGAAGACCTCGCTGACATTGGGCCGCTGCGGCACCAGGACCAGCCAGGGCCAGCGCGCATCCTTCATCAGGCGCAGCTCGCACAGGCCGATCTTCGTGATGAGATCGCTGTCGCGCGCCAGTCGTTCGTCGGGTCGAAAATCGCTCAAGGGGTTCTCCCGAAATGCTGCTTGCATGAAATTCATGCCATGCACCTCAATTCCCTCCAACAGTTTTTTGTCGGGTGCGCTTGCATTCGGATGGAATATTGCCGATATGGGGGACGGGAGGTTGGTGGTGGACGAGCCACTCGCCAACCGGGTCAGGTCCGGAAGGAAGCAGCCCTAACGAGCCCCGGCACGGGTCATCGTGCCAGCCTCCCACCTTTCCGTCCTGTCGGGACAGACGTTCGATTTACGGCAGGGTCGATGAGCGACGAAACCCAAAAACCGGCTGCCTACAGAGTCCTCGCGCGCAAATACCGCCCGAAGGATTTTTCCGATCTCATGGTCGGCCAGGAGCCGATGGTCCGCACGCTGACCAATGCGTTCGAGACCGGCCGCATCGCCCAGGCCTATATGCTGACGGGCGTGCGCGGCGTCGGCAAGACGACGACCGCCCGCATCCTTGCCCGCGCGCTGAACTACAAGACGGCCGAGATCGACAAGCCGACGATCGACCTTCGCGTGCCCGGCGAGCATTGCCAGGCGATCATGGAAGGCCGGCATGTCGACGTCATCGAGATGGACGCCGCTTCCCATACCGGCATCGACGATATCAGGGAAATCATCGAGCAGGTGCGCTACCGCCCGGTTTCGGCGCGCTACAAGGTCTATATCATCGACGAAGTGCACATGCTCTCGACGCAGGCCTTCAACGGCCTGCTGAAGACGCTCGAGGAGCCGCCGGAGCATGTGAAGTTCATCTTCGCGACGACGGAAATCCGCAAGGTTCCGATTACCGTCCTGTCGCGCTGCCAGCGCTTCGACCTGCGCCGCATCGGCGCCTCCGACCTCGTCGGCCTCTTCACCACCATCCTGGGCAAGGAAGGCGTCGCGTTCGAGCCGGATGCGCTTGCCATGGTCGCCCGCGCGGCCGAGGGTTCGGCGCGCGACGGCCTGTCGCTGCTCGACCAGGCGATCGCCCATGGGGCGGGCCGCGTCGAGGTCGATGCCGTGCGCTCCATGCTCGGCCTTGCCGACCGCGCCCGCATCGTCGATCTCTTCGAGCATATCGTGAAGGGCGACGCGGCGGCGGCGCTCGCCGAATTCGCCGCGCAATACGAGGCCGGCGCCAGCCCCTCGGTCGTCCTGACCGACCTTGCCGATTTCACCCATCTCGTTACCCGCATGAAATATGTGCCCGATGCCGCCGGCGACCAGTCGCTGAGCGAGATCGAGCGCGTGCGCGGCGTCGAATTCGCCAATTCCATCGCCGTCACCGCGCTTTCGCGCATGTGGCAGATGCTGCTGAAGGGCATTCCGGAAACCGAGGCCTCCAGCCGCCCGGCCGGCGCCGCCGAAATGGTCCTCATCCGCCTCGCGCATGCCGCCAATCTTCCCTCGCCGGAAGAGGCGGCGCGCCGGCTTGCCGAGCTTTCCAGCGGCGAAGGCAACGGCAGTGGCAATGGCGGCCGTTCGCCGCAATCGGGCGGCTATTCTGGCCAGCCTTCTGCGCAGGCCTCCGTCGCCGCCGTCGCGCGCCAGCCCGATGCGCCGCTGCGCGCCCAATCGGGCGGCGCGACCATGCTGCGCGCCGTGCCGCAGGCCGAACCCATGGCCCAGCCCCTTGGCCGCACCGAGGTTGCGCCGGCCGCGCAGCCGGCCGCCACGCCGAAAGTGCCGGTCACGTCGATCGCCGACATTGCCGACCTGTGCACCAAGAACCGCGACATCCGCCTGCGCGCCCTCGTGCGCGCCTTCGTGCGGCCGGTCAGCGTCGAGGCGGGCAAGCTTGAGATCGGCCTTGCCAACGATGCGCCCAAGTCGCTTGTCAGCGAGCTTCAGAACCGGCTGCTCGAATGGACGGGTATCCGCTGGCTGGTGATCCTGTCGCGCGAGGCCGGCGGCCCGACCCTTTCCGAGGCCGAGACGATGGCGCAGGAAGCGCGCGTCGCCGATGCGCGCCAGGACCCCGACGTCGCCGCCATCCTGCAGCGCTTCCCCGGCGCCAAGATCACCGACGTGCGCATCAAGGTGCAGGAAACGGAAGACGAGCCTGAAACCGTCGAGGTGGCGGCCGCCGCCGAATCCGCCGAGGGCGACATCCTGCCCGGCGACGATATCGAACACTAGAGTTTGTCAGGGAAAAGTGGGAACCGGTTTTCCCGAAAAGACAAACGAAAACAAAGAGCCTACCACCACGAGACGAAGAGGAGAGACCGATGCGTGACATCATGGGCATGATGGGCAAGGTCAAGGAAATGCAGGCCAAGATGGAGAAGATGCAGGAGGAGATCGCCGCCCTCGAGGTGAACGGCGCCTCCGGCGGTGGTCTCGTCTCCGTCACGCTCGACGGCAAGGGCAACCTCAAGGGCCTGAAGATCGACCCCTCGCTCTTCAAGGAAGACGACGTCGAGATCCTCGAGGACCTGATCGTCGCCGCTCACAAGGACGCCAAGGAAAAGGCCGAAGCGCAGGCCGCCGAAAAGACCAAGGCGCTGACCGCCGGCCTGCCGATCCCGCCCGGCTTCAAACTGCCGTTCTGATCCTGTAGGCTTCAGGCTCGCGAGGAGGAATTCCCATGAGCCTGATGACCCTGTTTGTCTTTGCCGGCGCGCTGATGATGGCGGCCGGTTCGCCCGGCCCGAGCATTGCCGCGCTTGTCGCCCGCGTTCTTTCGCGCGGGCCGAAGGATGTGCTGCCCTTCCTCGCCGCCATGTGGATCGGCGAGGGCGTCTGGCTCACCTGCGCGGTGCTTGGCCTTGCCGCCATCGCGGAAACCTTCCACGCCGCCTTCGTCGCCATCAAGTGGCTCGGCGTCGCCTATCTGCTCTATCTCGCCTGGAAGATGTGGTTCGCCCCGACCGAGACCGGCGAGGAGACGCTGCCCGACGCGCGCTCCGGCATGAAACTGTTCTTCGCCGGGCTGACGGTGACGCTCGGCAATCCCAAGATCATGATGTTCTATGTCGCGCTGCTGCCGGCGATCATCGATCTCGGCGCCGTCACGCTGGTCGGCTGGGCCGAACTGGTGGCGACCATGTTCGTCGTGCTTGTCGCGATCGATCTCGCCTGGGTCTTCCTTGCCTCGCGCGCCCGGCTTTTCCTGAAGAGCCCGCGTGCCGTGCGCATCGCCAACCGGCTCAGCGCCGGCACCATGGCCGGCGCTGCGGCCGCCATCGCCGCCCGCTAGAAGATTACCGGCCTCAGCGGCATCGCCTAGCCTGTGAGGGCGGCGCGCAGCTTGTCGTTGATCGGGGCGGCGAGGTAACGGATGCGGTCTTCTTCCGAAATGTTCTTGCCGTAGGTGCGCAGCAACTCCGGCATGGTAACCGGTTCGCCGTGAAAGGGCGCATAGGTCACCGCGTCGCCGGCCTGGATGACGCCGTCGCGAAGCACCCGGCAATAAAAGCCTGGCCGGCCGGCCTGCATGAAGCGTCTTGCGAAAGCCGGATCGCCCATGCGCGCCGTCAGCGTGTTGCAGGGAATGCGCGTCGAGGTCACTTCGAGAAGCACGCTCTCGGTCTCGAACCGGTCGCCGACCGAAACGCTGCGGCTGTCGACGCCCTGGATGACGAGGTTCTCGCCGAAGGTGCCGGGCTCGATGCTGCGGCCGAGCGTCTTCGACCACCAGTCGAGATCCACCGAGCCGAGACCGTAGACCGCCTGTTCCGGTCCGCCATGGTGCTTGCGGTTGCAGATGGCGTCGCCCAGAAGCCCCTCGCGGTCGACGACCAGGGCCGCATCGGTCGGCGTCTTGAAAATGCCGGTCTTGTAGCTTTTGCCGGGAACCGGCCGGGCGACGCCCGTGCATACGGCAAGAATTCTGATCACGCGCTGCCTCCCCGCGAGGTGGATTCCGTTTCCCCTGGATATGGGCTAGATACCGGCAATGGCAAAACGAGTCACCGGCCCCGAAATCGAAAAACTCATCCAGCTTCTGGCGAAGGTGCCGGGCCTCGGGCCGCGCTCGGCGCGCCGGGCGGCGCTGCATCTCGTCAAGAAGAAGGACCAGTTGCTCGGTCCCCTGGCCGACGCGATGGGCGAGGCGCATCGCAAGGTGCGCATCTGCTCCTGCTGCGGCAATGTGGACACCAGCGATCCCTGCACGGTCTGCACCGACGTGCGCCGCGACCAGTCGGTCATCATCGTCGTCGAGGACGTCTCCGACCTGTGGGCACTGGAGCGCGCCGGCGCGATGAACGCGGCCTATCACGTGCTCGGCGGCACACTGTCGCCGCTCGACGGCGTCGGGCCCGACGACCTCAACATTCGCGGCCTCGTCGACCGTGTGGCGGGCGGGGTCGTGCGCGAGCTGATCATCGCGGTCAACGCGACCGTCGAGGGGCAGACGACGGCGCACTATATCACCGACCAGCTTTCCGGCCTCGATGTGAAGATCACGCGGCTTGCCCATGGCGTGCCCGTCGGCGGCGAACTCGACTATCTCGACGAGGGCACATTGACGGCGGCGCTCAGGGCGCGCACGGCGATCTGAGGAGGTTTGACGATGTTTCGACGCCTGCGGCGCTTCACCCCCCGCCTCGCATTCGCAACGGCCCTGGTCCTTGCCGCATTCCCCGCCCATGCCGCCTCGAAGGCCGAGGTGGAAAAGCTGTTCCGCGCCTGGATCGACAAGGATCTCTGGCCGGCGGCCGAGAAGACCGGCGTCAGCGAGAAGGCCTTCCACGCCGCCATGGACGGCGTGACGCTCAACTGGGATCTGCCGGACCTCGTTCCGCCGGGCTCCAAGCCGCAGAAGGAACAGGCGCAGAGCCAGGCGGAATTCTCCTCGCCCGGCGCCTATTTCTCCGAAAAGCGCCTTCAGGGACTGGCGGCGACGGGCAGGAACCTTGCCAAGACCCATGCCGCCACGCTGCGCAAGATCGAGCAGCGCTTCGGCGTGCCGGGTGAGGTCGTCGTGGCGATCTGGGGCCGCGAGTCGGGCTTCGGCAGCGCGAAGATCCCCTATTCGGCGGTCGAGGTGCTGGCCACCAAGGCCTTCATGTCTACGCGCAAGGACCTCTTCCGCAAGGAGCTGATCGCCGCGCTGCACATCGTCGACGGCGGCGACCGCACGGTCGCGCAGTTGAAGGGGTCATGGGCCGGCGCGCTCGGCCAGCCGCAGTTCATGCCGACGAGCTACCTGCAATATGCCGTCGATTTCGACGGCGACGGCGTGCGCGACATCTGGGGTTCGGTGCCCGACAGCCTCGCGTCCATCGCCAATTACCTCGTCAAGAAGGGCTGGCAGGCGGGCCGCGGTTGGGGCTACGAGGTCACGATCCCCGATGGCGTCTCCTGCGCGCAGGAAGGGCCCGATCTCGCCAAGCCGATCTCGGCCTGGGCGTCGAGCGGCATCACCCGCATTTCGGGCAAGGCCTTCTCCTCCGGCGAGGCGAAGGCCTCGGGCATGATGCTCGTGCCGGCCGGCACGCATGGGCCGGAATTCATCGTCACGCCGAATTTCTACGTGATCAAGGAATACAACAACTCCGACCTCTATGCTCTTTTCATCGGCAACCTTGCCGACCGCATCGCCTATGGCAGCGGCCCCTTCCAGGGCGCCTGGGGCGATGTCGGCAAGATGCTGCGCTCGGATGTGCTGGCCATGCAGAAGGCGCTCGTCGCCAAGGGCTACGACGTCGGCAAGGTCGATGGCCTGCCGGGCTACAAGACCCGTCGTTCGCTCGGCGACTGGCAGGCGAAGGCCGGCCTCGCGCCGACCTGCTATCCGGATGCCTCGCTGAAATCCAGGCTGCGGTGAAGCTGATCGCTGTTCGGCCAGTGCCGGTCTGCAAATGGCGCTTCGGTTCTAGAGTTTTTAAGGGAAAAGTGGGAACCGGTTTTCCCGAAAAGACAAACGAAAACAAAAGAATTTAGACCATGTCCGGTTCAATCTGAACCTGACATGGTCTAGTGGATCTCGACCTGCCGCTTGAAGCGCTCGTATTCGTGCGGAACGATCGTCTGGCGCTCGATCATGCGGTGGACGCGCGGTTCCTCGGCGCCGCTGTGCAACTGGCGCAGCTTCTCGCCATTGGCGGCGTCCGCGTGGGTGCGGCGCTGGTTGTGCCGCACATATTCCACCCAGGTCGGCACATGGTAGGTCTCGGTCCAGATCGTGGGATTTTCGAGGTCGCGCATCAGCGCCCACTGGCCCGCGCCGTCGCGGATGCGGATGCGCCGCCGCTCGGTCATGGTTTCCAGGAATTCCGGAATATCCCCTTCGGCGATCTCGTAGTCGATGAGAATGACGATGGGGCCGCTGCGGGGTTTCAGGTCCAGCGGCAGGTCGGGTTCGCTGAAGCGGTTGAGCGGGTCGACATTGAGGCTTTCGAGTTCGGGAAGGGCAAAGCGCAGGCCGAGCGCCGCACCGGCGATCATCGCCACGGCCGAGGCGAGCAGCGCGGCCTCCGCGCCGTGCGTCTCCGCCGTCGAGCCCCAGATCCAGCTTCCGGCGGCGATGCCGCCGAAGGTGGTCGTCTGGTAGAGCGAGAGTGCGCGCGCCACCACCCAGCGCGGGGTGGAAAGCTGCACCGTCGTGTTGAACAGCGAGAGCGCCATGACCCAGGAGGCGCCGGCGATCAGCAGCACGGCGCCGGTCAGGAGCGCGGAGGCGCTGATCGCGGAAATGCTGGCGCTGACGGCAAAGCCGGTGAAGGCCATGCGGGCGATGGTCTCGCTGGTGAATTTTTCGCGCAGGCGCGCATTCATCAGCGCGCCGCCGATGGCGCCGAGGCCGAAGCAGCCGAGCAGGATACCGTAAGTCAGCGGCCCGCCCTGGATGAGGTCGCGCGCGATCAGCGGCAGCAGCGAGAGAATGGAGCTGGTGGCAAGGCCGAAGGCGAAGCCGCGCAGCAGCACCTTGCCGATATTGGGCGACATGGAGACGTAGCGCAGGCCAGCCGAGATGGCGCGCACGAAATCCTCGCGCGGCAGGGTGTTCGGCGAAACGTTCGGCTTCCAGCGCAAGAGCGCATAGAGCAGGGCGAAATAGCTGAGCGCATTGGTGGCGAAGGCCGCCGCCGCGCCCGCCGCCGCCACGATGGCGCCGCCGATGGCGGGGCCGACGGAGCGGGTGAGGTTGAAGCCCATGCTGTTGAGCGAGACGGCGGCGGGCAGGTCCTCGCGCGGCACCATGTCGCCGACGGAGGCCTGCCAGGCGGGATTGTTCAGCGCCACGCCGCAGCCCAGCAGGAAGGTGAAGGTCAGGAGCAGCCAGGGCGTGATGACGCCGTACCAGGTACAGAGCGTCAGCCCCACCGCGACAAGAAGCATGAAACACTGCGCCGTCAGCATCAGCTTGCGCCGGTCGAAATTGTCGGCGAGCGCCCCGGCGGCGACGGAAAACAGCATGATCGGCAGCGAGGTCGAGGCCTGCACCAGCGCCACCATGTTGGCGGAAGAGGAGATGGAGGCCATCATCCAGGCCGCGCCGACCGACTGGATGAGCCCGCCGAAGTTGGAAATCAGGCTTGCCGCCCAGATCAGCCGAAAGGTTTCGTTTCGGAAGGGGGCGAGGGGGGATTTCCGGTCCGGCACGGTGGGGCACTCATTCTCGACGCAGCGTTGGGGACAATCTAGTTCAAAGGACGAAAGCGGCAAGCCGGTGGCGGCGAATGTCTTAAATCTCTTCGGACGAAAAGCGTGCACCACCGGGCGCCGCTGGGGAGGGGCCGAACGCCCACCTTGCAATTGTGACGAACCCGGTCTATATCAGCCTCAAATTCTTGATCGTCAGATGAAGAGTGGGCCCGCGAGGACCCGCTCTTTTTTATTGCCCCGATCAAGCGCATGATAACGACTATCCCGGGGAGGGCATGTCATGACTGACACGACCCAGACAGAAAACGCCATCGAGCCGCGGCTGATCGTCGAGACCGGTCTCGACCGCCGCGTCGCCGACATCATCGAGCCGACCATCGAGCAGATCGGTTACCGCCTCGTGCGCGTGCGCCTTCTGGCGCAGAACGGCGCGACGCTGCAGATCATGTGCGAGCGGCCGGACGGCACGATGACCGTCGAGGACTGCGAAGCGGTCTCCATGGCCGTCTCGCCGGTGCTCGACGTTGAGGATCCCATCGACAAGGCGTATCATCTCGAGGTTTCCTCGCCCGGCATCGACCGGCCGATGGTGCGCAAGTCGGATTTCACCCGCTGGCTCGGCCACCTCTTGAAATGCGAGACGTCGATCCTCGTCGAGAGCCGCAAGCGCTTCCGTGGCAAGATCCTCGCCGCCGACGAAAACGGCTTTACGCTGGAACGCGACCAGCCCGCCCCCGGCGAGGAACCGACGATCGTCATTCCGTTCACGGCGCTTGCCGAGGGCAAGCTGATCCTGACGGACGAGCTGATCCGCGACGCGCTGGCCGCCGACAAGAAGGCGAAGGCCGCGCAGGCCGCCAACCAGAACGACGAAGACGGCGACGACGAAGAATAAGTTGTGAATGCGTTCCGCCCGTCGCGGCGGAGCGGAGAGGACGGAACCGGAGCGGCACGCCGCTCCAGATATGCCGGAGGCCAAAGCCCCGGCTCGACCATGGAGACCTGAGACAATGGCAGTCAGTGCGAACCGGCTTGAGCTTCTGCAGATCGCGGATGCCGTGGCCCGTGAAAAGGTCATCGACCGCGAGATCGTGCTTGCCGCGATGGCCGACGCCATCCAGAAGGCGGCCCGCTCGCGTTACGGCACGGAATCGAACATCCGCGCCGACATCAATTCCAAGACCGGCGAAATCCGTCTCCAGCGTCTGCTCGAGGTCGTCGAACACGCCGAGGACTACTCCACCCAGATCCCGCTGGAACTGGCGCGCGACCGCAACCCGGACGCCAAGCTCGGCGACTTCATCGCCGACCCGCTGCCGCCGATGGACTTTGGCCGCATCGCCGCCCAGTCGGCCAAGCAGGTCATCGTGCAGAAGGTGCGCGAAGCCGAGCGTGACCGCCAGTACGACGAATACAAGGATCGTATCGGCGAGATCGTCAACGGCACGGTCAAGCGCGTCGAATACGGCAACGTCATCGTTGACCTCGGCCGCGGCGAAGGCATCATCCGCCGCGACGAGATGATCCCGCGCGAGAACATGCGCTACGGCGACCGCGTCCGCGCCTTCGTCTACGACGTGCGCCGCGAACAGCGCGGCCCGCAGATCTTCCTGTCGCGTACCCATCCGCAGTTCATGGTGAAGCTCTTCACCATGGAAGTTCCGGAAATCTACGACGGCATCATCCAGATCAAGTCGGTTGCCCGTGACCCGGGTTCGCGCGCCAAGATCGCCGTCATCTCGAACGACTCGTCCATTGATCCGGTCGGCGCCTGCGTCGGTATGCGCGGCTCGCGCGTCCAGGCCGTCGTCGGCGAGCTTCAGGGTGAGAAGATCGACATCATTCCGTGGTCGCAGGACCCGGCCTCGTTCATCGTCAACGCCCTGCAGCCGGCGGAAGTCGCCAAGGTCGTTCTCGATGAGGATGCCGAGCGCATCGAAGTGGTCGTTCCGGACGAGCAGCTCTCGCTCGCCATCGGCCGCCGCGGCCAGAACGTGCGCCTCGCCTCGCAGCTCACCGGCTGGGATATCGACATCCTGACGGAAGCCGAAGAGTCCGAGCGCCGCCAGAAGGAATTCAACGAGCGCACCAACCTCTTCATGGAATCGCTCGACGTCGACGAGATGGTCGGTCAGGTTCTGGCCTCCGAGGGCTTCGCGGCCGTCGAGGAGCTTGCCTATGTCGATCTCGACGAAATCGCCTCCATCGACGGTTTCGACGAAGACACGGCCCAGGAAATCCAGACCCGCGCCCGCGAATATCTCGACCGCATCGAGGCCGAGATGGACGCCAAGCGCAAGGAACTCGGCGTTGCCGACGAACTGCGCCAGATCAATGGCATCACGGGTCAGATGCTCGTCGCGCTCGGCGAGGACGGCATCAAGACGATCGAGGACTTCGCCGGCTGCGCTGCCGACGACCTCGTCGGCTGGTCCGAACGCAAGGACGGCGAGACGAAGAAGTTCGAGGGCCTGTTCTCGAAGTTCGAGCTTTCCCGCGCCGAGGCCGAAGCCATGATCGTGCAGGCCCGTCTGGCGGCCGGCTGGATCACGGAAGAGGATCTGGCAAACGAAGAAGAAGAGCCGGCTGTCGAAGGCGGCGAAGAGGACGCCTGATCGGCGTCCTCAAGGTTGAGCATGTCGCCCGCTGATTTGCACGGCGGTTTGCGTTGGCAAGAGCGGAAACCTATATGGGCAAGAAGGACGACGGCGTGAACGACCGCATGTGCATCGTGACACGCGAAAAAGGCGAGGCGGACGATCTGATCCGCTTCGTCGCAGGTCCCGACGGCAGCGTCGTGCCGGACCTGAAGCGTGAACTCCCCGGACGCGGATGCTGGGTAAAGGCGGAACGGGTGATCGTCGACAAGGCGGTTGCCAGAAAGCTTTTCGGGCGTGCGCTGAAGGCGGAGGCCAAGGCCGGACCGGAACTCGGCGCCGAGGTGGACAGGCTCATGGCGGCCCAGCTCGGCGGCATGATGAACATGGCGCGCAAGGCCGGCCAGTTCATAACGGGCGCCTTGAAAGTCGATCAGGCCGTGCGTGCCCTGGCCGCTCTTGCGGTCTTCCACGCGACGGACGCGGCGGCGGACGGCGTCAGGAAAATAGACCAGGCGCGGAAGGCTGCAAGCTTCCTCACCGAGGACGAAATGGAAATACCCTCCTTCAAGCTCTTCTCCGAGGGCGAATTGGAGGGCCTTTTGGGTCAGAATGCTTTTATCCATGCCGCAGCGCTTGCAGGGCAGGCGGGTGAGGGTGTAGTGAAGCGCGCAATCATGCTCGAAAAATACCGGGGCGACGCCCGGGTGGGAGCACATGGCGGCGCTGGCCAGCCAAACCAATGACGCGGTCACCGGCTCTCCGCCGGCCGAAATCGCATTGGATGTACACATTTGAACGACAGGGTCCGATCCGCATCCGGCCCTGATCTTAGGAACGGAACGGAATGACCGACAACGAAGACGACAAGACGATCAGCGTGGCTGGCAAGAAGACCCTGAGCCTGAAGCCCTCGGGGGTTCAGCAGGGAACCGTTCGCCAGGACATGGGTCGTGGCCGGACGAAGGCCGTCGTGGTCGAGACCCGCACGAAGCGCCATTTCAGCCGCCCGGGTGAAGAACGCCAGGCAGCGGCGCCCGTCGCGCCCGTGCAGCGCCAGCCGGAGCCGCAGCAGACGCGCCCCGCGCCGCAGCCCGCGCGCCCCATGCAGCAGCAGCCCTCGCGCCAGGCCGAGCAGAGCCGTCCGCGCGGCGTTGTCCTGAACCAGCTCTCCCCTGACGAGGTCGAAGCCCGTCGTCGCGCGCTTGCCGAAGCGCAGATCCGCGACGCCGCCGAAGCCCGCCAGCGCGCCGAGGACGAGGCCCGCCGCAAGGTGGAAGAAGAAGCCCGTCGCGTCGTCGAGGAAGAAGCCCGCATCCAGCGCGAGAAGGAAGAGGCCGCGCGCCGCGCCGCCGAGGCTGCCGCACCGGCGCCTGTCGTCGAGGAAGAGTTTGCCGCGCAGCCTGTGGCCAACAAGCCTGCTGCCGCGGAAGCTCGCCCGCAGCCGACCCGCACGCCTGCTCCGGCTCCGGCATCCACGCCGGTCGCCGGTCGCGGCCGCCGCGAAACCGAAGAGGACGACGACAAGCGTCCGCGCGGCGGTGCGCCCGCCAATCGCGGTGCGGTCAAGCGTCCCGAGCCGGCCAAGGCGCCCGCCCGTCCGAAGGCCGACGACGGCCGCCGCCAGGGCAAGCTGACGCTGACCACGGCGTCGAGCGACGAGGACGGCGCACAGCGCGGTCGCTCGCTCTCGGCCATGCGTCGCCGTCAGGAGAAGTTCAAGCGCTCCATGATGCAGGAAACGCGCGAGAAGATTTCGCGCGAAGTCGTCCTGCCCGAGACCATCACCATTCAGGAATTGTCGCAGCGCATGTCCGAACGCGCCGTCGACGTCATCAAGTACCTGATGAAGGAAGGTCAGATGATGAAGCCCGGCGATCTGATCGACGCCGACCTGGCTGAACTCATCGCCGGCGAATTCGGCCATACCGTCAAGCGCGTTTCGGAATCCGACGTCGAAGAAGGCATCTTCAACGTTGCCGACGAAGAAGGCGATCAGGAATCCCGTCCGCCGATCGTGACCATCATGGGCCACGTCGACCACGGCAAGACCTCGCTGCTCGACGCCATCCGTCATGCAAACGTGGTCGCTGGCGAAGCCGGCGGCATCACGCAGCATATCGGCGCCTACCAGGTCGAGCAGAACGGCCACAAGATCACCTTCATCGACACCCCCGGCCACGCCGCGTTCACCGCCATGCGTGCCCGTGGTGCGCAGGCGACGGACATCGCGATCCTCGTGGTCGCCGCCGACGACAGCGTGATGCCGCAGACGATCGAGTCCATCAACCACGCCAAGGCGGCGGGTGTTCCGATCATCGTGGCGATCAACAAGATCGACAAGCCGACGGCGGACGCCCAGCGCGTTCGCACGCAGCTCCTCCAGCACGAGGTGTTCGTCGAATCCATGGGCGGTGAAACGCTCGACGTGGAAGTCTCGGCCAAGAACGGCACGAACCTCGACAAGCTGCTCGAAGCCATCCTGCTCCAGGCCGAAATCCTCGACCTGAAGGCCAACCCGAACCGCACGGCAGAGGGCGTCGTCGTCGAAGCCCAGCTCGACCGCGGCCGCGGTGCCGTCGCGACGGTTCTCGTGCAGACCGGTACGCTGAAGCCCGGCCAGATCCTGGTCGCCGGCGATCAGTGGGGCCGCGTGCGCGCGCTCGTCAACGACAAGGGCGAACACGTCAAGGAAGCCGGTCCCGCCATGCCTGTCGAGGTTCTCGGCCTTTCCGGTACGCCGGCCGCCGGCGACAAGTTCGCCGTCGTCGAGAACGAGAGCCGCGCCCGCGAAATCTCCGAATACCGCCAGCGTCTCGCCCGCGAAAAGCAGGTGGCACGCCAGTCGGGTTCGCGCGGCTCGCTCGAGCAGATGATGAACCAGCTGCAGAATTCGGGTCTCAAGGAATTCCCGCTGCTCATCAAGGGCGACGTGCAGGGCTCGATCGAAGCCATTGCCGGCGCGCTCGAAAAGCTCGGCACGGACGAAGTGCGGGTACGCATCGTGCATTCCGGCGCAGGCGCCATCACTGAGTCGGACATTTCGCTCGCCGAAGCGTCCAACGCTGCCATCATCGGCTTCAACGTTCGTGCGAACGCACAGGCCCGCTCGCTTGCCGAGCGCCAGGGCATCGAAATCCGCTACTACAACATCATCTACGATCTGGTGGATGACGTGAAGGCGGCCATGTCCGGTCTGCTCTCGCCCGAGCGTCGCGAAACCTTCCTCGGCTACGCCGAAATCCTCGAGGTATTCAACATCACGAAGGTCGGCAAGGTCGCGGGTTGCCGCGTCACCGAAGGCAAGGTCGAGCGTGGCGTCGGCGTGCGCCTGGTTCGCGACAACGTCGTCATCCACGAAGGCAAGCTCAAGACGCTCAAGCGCTTCAAGGACGAAGTGTCGGAAGTCAATGTCGGCCAGGAATGCGGCATGGCCTTCGAGAGCTACGAAGACATCCGCGCGGGCGACCAGATCGAGTGCTTCCGCGTGGAGCATATCACGCGCACGCTGTAAGCGTTCGACGGATAGAGTATCGTGCGAGCGCCGGACCTTTTCGGCGCTCGCATTTTTTTGAAGGTGACGACCATGACCAGAGCAACATCCTCGGCGCCGTCGCAACGCATGCTGCGCGTGGGCGAGCAGGTGCGCGCGGCGATCACCCAGGTTCTCCAGCGCGGCGAAGTGCGCGACCCGCTTCTCGAAAAGACCGTGATTTCCATTTCGGAAGTGCGCATGTCGCCGGACCTGAAGCACGCCACGGCCTATGTGACGCCGCTCGGCGTCAAGGACCACGAGGCCGTGATCGACGCGCTGAACCGCAATTCGAAGTTCATCCGCGGCCGCCTCGGCCCGCAGCTGCGCCAGATGAAATACATGCCGGACGTGCGCTTCCGCGACGATACCAGCTTCGACAACTACAAGAAGATCGACGATCTCCTGCGTTCGCCGGAAGTCGCCCGCGATCTTTCCGCCGAAGACGGCGAAGACGATCAATAATCCAGGATACAGATGTCCAGACCCCGCAAACCCAAGGGCCGGCCGGTTTCCGGCTGGCTGATCCTCGACAAGCCGTTCGATTTCGGCTCGACCGAAGCCGTCTCCAAGATCAAGTGGCTGTTCAAGGCGCAGAAGGCCGGCCATGCCGGCACGCTCGACCCGCTGGCGTCCGGCATGCTGCCGATCGCGCTGGGCGATGCCACCAAGACCGTGCCCTATGTCATGGACGGGCGGAAGATCTACGAATTCACCGTTACCTGGGGTGAGGAACGCACGACGGACGACCTTGAGGGCGAGGTGGTCCGCAGCGCCGACACGCGCCCGACGGCCGACGCCATCAAGGCGATCCTCGGCGAGTATACCGGCGTCATCCAGCAGATCCCGCCGCAGTTTTCCGCAATCAAGATCGACGGCGAGCGCGCCTATGATCTTGCCCGCGAAGGCGAGACGGTCGAGATCCCCTCGCGCGAGGTGGAAATCCACCGCCTGACGCTGATCGGCTCGGACGAGAACACCGCCGCCTTCGAGGTCGAATGCGGCAAGGGCACCTATGTGCGCGCGCTCGCCCGCGATTTCGGCCGCCAGCTCGGCTGTTACGGCCATATCTCGGCGCTGCGCCGCACCTTCGTCGCGCCCTTCGGCGAGGACGACATGGTGCCGCTCGCCGACCTGACGGCGCTGGAAAAGATCGAGGACGACGCCGAGCGGCTGGCCGCCCTCGACGCCTTCCTGATCGATACCGGCGAGGCGCTCTCCAGCCTGCCGCAGATCGTCGTCAATGACGATCAGGCGCATCGTTTGCGCATGGGCAATCCGATCATCCTGCGCGGCCGCGATGCGCCGGTTTCCGCCGACGAGGCCTATGCCACGGCGCGCGGCAAGCTGGTGGCGATCGGCGAGATCGGCGGCGGCGAGTTCCGTCCGAAGCGGGTCTTCGCGGGCTAAAAATCACGGGGCGGAACCATCCGCCCCTGACTTGATTTCACCACAAGCTGCGGGCTTTATGGGCCGGCGAGGTTCGCTCACGGGTGGGCCGGGCGGCGCTTGGCCGCCGTGTTGCGAAGGGTGAGGGGCTGGCTGTTGACGATGGCGCCGACTGACAGGACGGTGTCCGCCGGAGAAGCGGGCGCGGGGGAAGGCGCAGGGTCCGCCCCTGTGCGCCGGCGGATGCACCATCCGGTCGCGTTCTACCTCGTCTGCCTCATCCTCGTCGTCGTCATCCCGGCTTTCCTCTTTTCCATCGTCGTGCTGAAGCGCACCAACGAGGCGCAGGAGCGCATCTTCGAATCGCTGCTGCGCACCTCCACCGGCGCCGTGAACCGTGCCGTGGAGCGCGAAATCTCCGGCATGTTCTCGACGCTGAACTTCCTGTCGACCTCCGACGGGCTGCTGAAGGGCGACTATGCGGCGCTGCACGGCCAGGCCACCAAGGCGCTGGAAGGCACGGACATCTATTTCCTCGTCATCGACCAGACGATGCGCCAGCTTCTCAACACGCGCGTGCCCTACGGTACGCCGCTGAACGCCACCTCCGAGCCGGTCTCCGCCGGGCTGGCGCTGGCGCGCGGCGAGCGCATGGTCTCGGATATCTTCTTCGGCAAGACCGCCCAGCAATGGGTCTTCAACGTCTACCTGCCGATGCGCCTGCCGAACGGCCAGCATGTGCTGCTGACCCTGACGAAGAACGCCGAAGCGCTGCGCCGCGCGGTCAATCCGGATGTCCTGTCGCCCGGCTGGAATGCCGCGGTGCTCGACACGCAGGGCACCGTCATCGTCTCGACCGACGAAAAGGAAAAGACGGGCAAGCCCTTCTTCCTGCGGGTCGTGCCCTCGCTCCGCCTTGGCGTCAGCACCATGCAGCAGGACAGAACGAACTATCAGGTCGTCACCGAATTCTCCTCGCTTGCCGGCTGGCGCATGATCGCCTGGGCGAAATCCTCCGACGTGCAGGCCCCGGCCGTCTCCTCCTTCCTGTGGCTGACGATCGGCGGGTCGGTCTTCGCGCTGCTTGCCGCCGTGAGCGCGGCCGGCATCGCCCGCGTTCTCTCGCGTGACGTGCGGCTGCTTGCCCAGGATGCGCGCCGCCTCGGCCAAGGCGAGCGGGTCGCGCCGCGCTCCTATGCCATTTCCGAGCTGGAGACCGTTTCGCATGCGCTCGCGGAAGCGGCCGATGCGCGGGTCAAGTCGGAAAACGAGGTGCGTTTCCTGATGCGCGAGGTGGCGCACCGCTCGAAGAACCAGCTGACCGTCATCCAGGCCATGCTGAACCAGTCGGCGGCGGGGGCGGAGAACGCCACGGATTTCGCCGAGACCTTCCGCAAGCGCGTCGCCGGCCTTGCCCGCTCGACGGACCTGATGATCGCCAATGCGACGCAGGGCATCAACCTGTTCGAGCTGGCGAAGAACCAGCTCAAACCCTTCACGCCCGACGATGCCGCGCGCGTGCGCATCGCCGGCCCCGCCGTGCTGCTCGACCCGCAGGCCTCCCAGACCCTCGGCATGGCGCTGCACGAGCTGTCGACCAATGCCACCAAATACGGCGCGCTCGCTAACGAGACGGGCATCGTCTCGCTGAGCTGGGTGGCCGCGGGCGCGGACCTGAACCTCGTCTGGCGCGAAAGCCGGGCGACGATCGACAAGGCGGCCATCGCCGCCAGCCGCAAGGGCTTCGGCAGCGTGGTGCTGGAGCGCATGCTGGGACTGGCGCTCGATGCGAAGCTCGATTTCATCGTGCATGACGACGGCATCGAATGGCGGGTGACGATCCCGCTTGCCCGACTGCGCGACGAGGAAGCCCATCGGCCGGAAGGCGTGCCATGACGCGCCGGCCTTTCCATCATTTCAGGTGCATGTCATGACGCTTTTCTCGCGGACGATCCTGGCCGCCACGCTTCTCTCCGCCGCTCCGGCGCTTGCCGCCGAATGCCTCGTCGACGATCCGACGGGAACGCCGCTCAACGTGCGCGCCGCGCCGAACGGCGCGATCGTGACGACGCTGTCCAACGGCACGCGCGTCGAGGTGCTGGAGGAAACGAAGATCGGCAACAAGCGCTGGCTCTTCGTCGCGCGGCAGGGGGAACGGCTTGGCTGGATCTTCGGCGCCTATGTCGTCTGCCCGAAGGACGGCGATGCACGCGAGGCCGCGCCCGGCCAGCCGGCGGACCGGCGCTGACGGGCCGTTCAGGCGCTTGATGACGGCCCCTTCCATTTCGCCCGCTAATGGTTTATAGGCACCGCCAGCAATGCGGGCCTGCCCGCTTGCCTTCACGGCCATTGCTGGACGACATCCCGGCTTTTGGCGACTTTGGTTCTCCATTCATGAAAGGACATCTCGATGTCGATCACTGCTGAGCGCAAGGCTGCGCTGATCAAGGAATACGCCACCAAGGAAGGCGACACCGGTTCTCCGGAAGTTCAGGTCGCGATCCTGACCGAGCGTATCAACAACCTGACCGGCCACTTCAAGGACCACAAGAAGGACAACCACTCGCGTCGTGGCCTTCTGACGCTGGTTTCCAGCCGTCGCTCGCTTCTTGACTACCTCAAGAAGAAGGACGAAGCCCGTTACAGCAAGCTGATTGCTGCTCTCGGCATTCGCCGCTAATCCTTTCGGCGGGCGTTCCTTGCGAACGCCCGCCGCTTTCTTTTGCGGAAGAAAATTCCGCCGTACCGTTTAGCCAGTGCCGGTTGAGGCCGCCTCGCGAACGGGATTTTCCAGCAGGCCGGATGGGCCGGTCCTGCGGAACCAACCGATGACCTGTCATGGGGCAGGATTGCAGGATGCTTCAGGCGCGCGCCTGTCGTCGGCCAGGCTGAAAAGCCGTAAGACGCGACGATCGCGAGCCCTTTCCGGAAGCCTCCCGTTGTCTTGCCCATGATGCGTCACGAACGCGGATAGACCACCTGCGCCTTTTCGGGCGGCGGTGCGCGTATCTGCCAAGAAGGACAAGACATGTTCGATACCCATACGGTTGAAATCGAATGGGCGGGCCGTCCGCTCAAGCTGGAAACCGGCAAGATCGCCCGTCAGGCTGACGGCGCGGTACTGGCGACCTACGGCGAAACCGTCGTTCTCGCGACCGTCGTTTCCGCCAAGGCCCCGAAGCCGGGCCAGGATTTCTTCCCGCTGACCGTCAACTACCAGGAAAAGACCTACGCCGCCGGCAAGATCCCGGGTGGCTACTTCAAGCGCGAAGGCCGTCCGTCGGAAAAGGAAACGCTGGTTTCCCGCCTGATCGACCGTCCGATCCGCCCGCTCTTCCCGGAAGGCTACAAGAACGACACGCAGGTCGTCGTCACTGTCGTCCAGCATGACCTCGAAAACGATCCCGACATCCTGTCGATGGTTGCCGCTTCGGCCGCGCTCACGATCTCCGGCGTTCCCTTCATGGGCCCGGTCGGCGGCGCGCGCGTCGGCTACATCAACGGCGAATACGTCCTGAACCCGCATCTGGACGAGATGGACGAGTCGGTTCTCGACCTCGTCGTCGCCGGCACGCAGGACGCCGTCCTGATGGTCGAATCCGAAGCCAAGGAACTGAACGAAGACGTCATGCTCGGCGCCGTCATGTTCGGCCACAAGGGCTTCCAGCCGGTCATCGACGCGATCATCAAGCTCGCTGAAGTGGCTGCCAAGGAACCGCGCGACTTCACGCCGGAAGATCATTCCGAACTCGAAGCCGAAATGCTCGGCATCGCAGAAACCGAACTCCGCGCTGCCTACAAGATCACCCAGAAGGCTGATCGCTACGCCGCCGTCGACGCCGTCAAGGCCAAGGTCAAGGCACACTTCCTGCCGGAAGGCGTCGAGCCGAAGTACAGCGCCGAAGTCATCGGCGCCGTCTTCAAGCACCTGCAGGCCAAGATCGTTCGCTGGAACATCCTCGACACCAAGAGCCGCATCGACGGCCGCGATCTCGAAACCGTTCGCGCCATCGTTTCGGAAGTCGGCATCCTGCCGCGCACGCACGGCTCGGCGCTCTTCACCCGCGGTGAAACCCAGGCCGTGGTCGTTGCCACGCTCGGCACCGGCGAAGACGAGCAGTATGTCGACAGCCTGACCGGCATGTACAAGGAACGCTTCCTGCTGCACTACAACTTCCCGCCCTACTCGGTCGGTGAGACGGGCCGCATGGGCTCCCCGGGCCGCCGCGAAATCGGCCACGGCAAGCTTGCCTGGCGCGCGATCCGCCCGATGCTGCCGACGGCGGAACAGTTCCCCTACACGCTGCGCGTCGTCTCCGAGATCACCGAGTCGAACGGCTCGTCCTCGATGGCCACCGTCTGCGGCACCTCGCTCGCTCTGATGGACGCCGGCGTTCCGCTGGCAAAGCCGGTTGCCGGTATCGCCATGGGCCTCATCCTTGAAGGCGACCGTTTCGCGGTTCTCTCCGACATCCTCGGCGACGAAGACCACCTCGGCGACATGGACTTCAAGGTCGCCGGCACCGCCGACGGCATCACCTCGCTGCAGATGGACATCAAGATCGCCGGTATCACCGAAGAGATCATGAAGGTCGCTCTCAGCCAGGCACAGGGCGGCCGCAAGCACATCCTCGGTGAAATGGCCCATGCCATCTCCGAAGGCCGCAGCCAGCTCGGCGAATTCGCACCGCGTATCGAAGTCATGAACATCCCGGTCGACAAGATCCGTGAAGTCATCGGCACGGGCGGCAAGGTCATCCGCGAAATCGTCGAAAAGACCGGCGCCAAGATCAACATCGAAGACGACGGAACGATCAAGATCGCGTCCTCGTCCGGCAAGGAGATCGAAGCGGCCCGCAAGTGGATCCACTCCATCGTCGCTGAACCGGAAGTCGGCCAGATCTACGAAGGCACGGTCGTCAAGACCGCCGACTTCGGCGCCTTCGTCAACTTCTTCGGCCCGCGCGACGGCCTCGTGCACATCTCGCAGCTCGCTCAGGAGCGCGTTGCCAAGACCTCCGACGTCGTCAAGGAAGGCGACAAGGTCTGGGTCAAGCTGATGGGCTTCGACGAGCGCGGCAAGGTTCGCCTCTCCATGAAGGTCGTCGATCAGGCGACCGGCAAGGAAATCGCCGCCGACAAGAAGGGCGACGGCGAAGCTGCCGAGTAATCGCAAGACAATGCATGAAGGGGGCGCGGAGCGGCACGTTCCGCGCCCTTTTCTTTTCCTGGACCAATCACCCGCCGAAAGCCGACCATGACCCGCGACGCCCTGAAAACCCTGTTCCATCCCTTTGCCTCCGGTACGCTCGGCATGCCGGGCGAGGGCGAGCGCTACCTGTTCCTCGGCGCGGAAGCCGGCCAGCGCCCGCCGGAAGGCTTCGGCGCGGCGCTCGAGGCCGTGCAGCCGCTGCGCTCGCTGTATCGCGGTCTGGAAGCCGTGCGTGCCCCCGTGAAGCCCGTCATCGAGGGCGAGGATTTCGACGGCGCGCTCATCCTGATGACCAAGCACAAGGGTGAGAACGAGAACCGCATCGCGGAAGCCCTCCGCCTCGTGCGCACGGGCGGCCTGATCGTCGTTGCCGGCGGCAAGGAAGACGGCGTGCAGTCCATGCGCAAGCGCCTCGACCAGCTTGGCCTGACAGGCGATTCCATGCCGAAGTACCATGGCCTCGCCATCTGGTTCGCCCGGCCGGAAGACCCGGCGGACGCGATCGCCAAGCTCGCGGCGAAGCCGGTGCGCATCGTCGGCCGCTTCACGGCTGCCCCCGGCATGTTCTCGCACGACCGTATCGACGAGGGCTCCGAACTGCTCGCCACCCGCATCCCCGAAGACTTCAACGGCCATGCCGCCGATTTCGGCGCGGGCTGGGGCTATCTCTCGGTCATGCTCGGCGGCCGCGCCCCGCAGGGGAAGGGCATCGACCTCTTCGAGGCGCATTACGAGGCGCTGGAAGCCGCCCGGGAGAACATGGCGGAGAACTGCCCGAATATCCCGGCGCGCTACTACTGGTTCGACCTGACGGCGGAAACGCCGCGCGACCACTACGACCTCATCGTCATGAACCCGCCCTTCCACGAAGGCCATGCCGCCGACCATTCGCTCGGCGCCGGCATGATCCGCATGGCGGCCAAATCGCTCAAGGCCGGCGGCCGCCTGCTGATGGTCGCCAATCGCGGCCTGCCCTACGAGCCGGTCCTGAAGGAAGCCTTCAAGGACAGCGGCGAGCTTTGCCGCAACGCCCGCTTCAAGGTGCTGTGGGGCCGGCGCTGATCGCTAGCGTTTGTCAGGGAAAAGTGGGAACCGGTTTTCCCGAAAAGACAAACGAAAACAAAAGAAGTCAGAGCATGCCTGATTCAAGCTGAACCTGACATGCTCTAACTTTTTGTTTTTACCGCATTATCCGACGCCGAAGCGGTCCCGTTTCGGCTTGATATGCTCTATAGCGGCAGCGCGAAGCTCTGCTTGACCGTTTCGCTGGGCACGTCCGTCTTGACGGTCTGGATGCCGTTCCTGCGGGTGAGATGCGTCGACTGGAAGCGGCGGTAATCCTCGAGATCAGCGACGACGACGCGCAGCAGCGCGTCGCTCTCGCCGAGCATGATGTAGCACTCCACCACCTCCGGCAGCCGCTTCATGGCGGCGATGAAATGGTCGATGGTCTCGGCATCCTGGGCCGTCAGCGAGATGCGTGCGAACATGGAGAGCTTGAGGCCCACCTTCGCCTGATCCACGACCGCGACATAGCGGCCGATGATGCCGGCCTCCTCCAGAAGCTTCACCCGGCGCAGGCACGGGGAGGGGGAGAGGCCGACCCGCCTTGCCAGCTCGATGTTCTGCAGGCGGCCATCCTGCTGCAATTCGCGCAGGATGCGGCGATCGATCTCGTCGAGCTGCATTGAAATCCTCACAAACGTTCAAGCCATGCAGCGGCATGGGATGCCAAATTCTTCTTCATTGCTGGCATCTTCGCAACCCCGTTGCGCGCGGGGCGGCATAGGCTGCCACCGTTTGCAGGGGAGAGCAGGATGGATTGGACCTGGATACTGGCGGCGTCGAGCTTCGCCTTCGCCATGGCCGGCACGCCGGGGCCGAACAACACGATGGTCACGGCCTCCGGTGCGAATTACGGTTTCCGGCGCACGCTGCCCGTCGCCACTGGCATGGGCATCGGCGTCGCGGTCATCATCTTCACGGTGGCGGCCGCCGGTGGCGCGGTCCTCTCGGAGCCGCGCGTGCATCTGGCGCTGAAATGGATCGGCGTCGCCTATCTGCTCTGGCTCGCCTGGCGCATCGCCACGGCGCCTGTTGGCCTTGCGGTGGAGCGCGGCCGCGCGCGACCCTTCACCTTCATCGAGGGCGCGCTGCTGCAACTCGTCAATCCGAAGCTCTGGGTGATGGTTGCGGGCGCCGTCGTCACCTATGGCGGCGGGGCGGCGGGCGATGTCTCGGTGCCTGCCGCCTTTGCCGTCATCTTCGGTGGGGCGACGCTGGTGAGCACGCTCGCCTGGGCCGGCGTCGGCGTGGGGGCGGCGCGGTTCATCACGCGAAAGGAGAGCCTGAAGCTGTTCAACCGCGCCATGGCGCTGCTTCTGGTGCTGTCGCTCGTGCCCGTCCTTTTCGAATAGGCCGATTTGCCATTTTGCCGAAACAGGTCCACCATCGCCGGATCGTCCTCGTTCAGGAGACCCGCAATGGCTTTTGGACCTGCAAGGCCGCCCATGATGGAAGATGTGGCGGAGGTCATCGCAAAGGATGTGAAGGAAGCGGAGGGGCATACGCCGACCTCCGAAGTGCCGCTCGCCTTCTTGAAGCGCGGCGCGGACGGCAAGCCGCTTGAAATGAACCCCAGGGTGCGTCTGCTGCTGCTCGGCGTGCTTGCCGCCGTGATCCTGCTCGTCGCCGTTCTGACGGTGCTGTGAGCGAAAGAAAACGGCGCGAAGCTGAAAACTTCGCGCCGCAATTTGTTTATTCGCTGTCCGCTTTCGCCAGCCGCTCCAGCGTCGGCATGGAGGTGATGTTGTAGCCGGCATCCACATAGTGGATTTCGCCGGTGACGCCGCTCGACATGTCGGAGAGCAGGTAAAGCGCCGAATTGCCGACGTCCTCGATGGTGACGGTGCGGCGCAGCGGCGCGTTCTTCTGCTGCCAGGACAGCATGGCGCGGGCGTCCGAAATGCCGGCGCCGGCCAGCGTGCGGATCGGACCGGCGGAGATGGCGTTGACGCGGATGCCCTGCGGGCCGTAATCGCCGGCGAGGTAACGTACGGACGCTTCAAGCGCGGCCTTGGCGACGCCCATGACGTTGTAGTTCGGCATGATGCGAACCGAGCCGCCATAGGTCAGCGTCAGCAGCGAACCGCCGTCCGTCATGATCTCCGCGGCGCGCTTGGCGATCTCCGTGAAGGAGAAGCAGGAGATCACCATGGTGCGCGAGAAGTTGTCGCGCGAGGTGTCGGCATAAAGGCCCTTGAGCTCGTTCTTGTCGGAGAAGCCGATGGCATGCACGACGAAATCGAGCTTGCCCCACTTTTCCTTGATCGCGTCGATCGTCGCATCGACCGAGGCGATGTCCTCCACGTCGCAGGGGATGACGAAATCCGAGCCGAGTTCGGCGGCAAGCGGCTTCACGCGCTTGCCGAGCGCTTCGCCCTGGTAGGTGAAGGCGAGTTCGGCGCCGGCGCCGGCGAGCTTCTGTGCGATGCCCCAGGCGATAGAGTGGTTGTTCGCGACCCCCATGATGAGGCCGCGCTTGCCGTTCATGATCCCCGTCATTGACGTCATCCGTTGTGGCGCTGGAAGACCAGCGTGGCGTTCGTGCCGCCGAAGCCGAAGGAGTTGGAAAGAACCGTGTCGATCTTGGCATTGTCGATGCGCTTGCGCACGATCGGAACGCCGTCGAATTCGGGGTCCAGTTCGGTGATATGGGCGCTTTCGCCGATGAAGCCGGCCTGCATCATCAGGAGGCCGTAGATCGATTCCTGCACGCCGGCGGCGCCGAGCGAATGGCCGGTCAGCGACTTGGTCGACTGGATGTGCGGGATCTTGTCGCCGAAGACTTCGCGGATCGCGCCGATTTCCTTCGAGTCGCCGACGGGCGTCGAGGTGCCGTGCGTGTTGATGTAATCGACGTCGCCCTTCACGGTGGACAGGGCCTGGCGCATGCAGCGCATCGCGCCTTCGCCCGACGGGGCCACCATGTCGTAGCCGTCGGAGGTCGCGCCGTAGCCGACGATCTCGGCATAGATCTTCGCGCCGCGGGCCTTGGCGTGCTCGAGCTCTTCAAGAACCAGAACGCCCGCGCCGCCGGCGATGACGAAGCCGTCGCGGCTGATGTCATAGGCGCGGGACGCGGTGGAGGGCGTGTCGTTGTACTTGGAGGACATGGCGCCCATGGCGTCGAAGAGGTTCGACATGGTCCAGTCGAGGTCTTCGTGGCCGCCGGCGAACATGATGTCCTGCTTGCCCCACTGGATCATTTCCGCCGCATTGCCGATGCAGTGCGCGGAGGTCGAGCATGCCGACGAGATCGAGTAGTTGACGCCGTGGATCTTGAACCAGGTGGCGAGCGTCGCCGAAGCCGTCGAGGACATCGCCTTCGGCACGGCGAAGGGGCCGATGCGCTTGGGCGAATTGTTCTTGATGGTGATCTCGGCCGCCTCGATGAGCGTGCGGGTGGACGGACCACCCGAGCCCATGATGATGCCGGCGCGCGGATTGGCGGCGTATTCGGACTCCTCAAAGCCGGAATCGGCGATCGCCTGCTTCATGGCGACGTGGTTCCATGCGCCGCCCTGAGAGAGGAAGCGGGCCGCACGGCGATCGACGAGCTCGGTCGTATCGATGTTGGGAGAGCCCCAGACCTGGCACTTGAAGCCGTGGTCGGCGAAATCCTGCGAGAAGCTGATGCCCGAACGCGCGTCGCGCAGCGAGGCCGTCACTTCGTCCGCGTTGTTCCCGATGGAGGATACGATCCCCAGACCCGTGACAACTACCCGTCTCATATTCCTGACCTTTTCTTGAACGTCTCGTGGAGAGGGCGGCGGGCCGCCCTCCAAAGGCTCTACGCCTTAGGCTTCCTTGTCCTTCGACAGGCCGACGCGCAGGTCGGTCGCCTGATAGATGGTCTCGCCATCGGCCTTCAGCCAGCCGTCTGCCGTGCCGAGCACGAGGCGGCCGCGCATCACGCGCTTGAAGTCGATGCCGTATTCGAGGAGCTTCGTATGGGGGCGGACCATGCCCTTGAACTTCACTTCGCCGGTGGAGAGCGCCATGCCGCGGCCGGGCTCGCCGAGCCAGCCGAGGAAGAAGCCGGTGAGCTGCCACATGCCGTCGAGGCCGAGGCAGCCCGGCATGATCGGGTTGCCCTGGAAGTGGCAGGGGAAGTACCAGTCGTCGGGCTTCACGTCGTATTCGGCGCGGATATAGCCCTTGTCGAAGGCGCCGCCCGTTTCGGAAATGTCGGTGATGCGGTGGACCATCAGCATCGGCGGCAGAGGAAGCTGCGCATTGCCGGGGCCGAACAGTTCGCCGCGGCCGCAGGTCAGAATTTCCTCATAGTTGTAGCTGGATTGCCTGGTCGTCATCGAATGTCTCATCCCGGTCTTGAAGAACGCTTGCTCTGCGTCCGTTTTAGAGGAGGAGCGGTGCGAATTGAAGCGCCTCCTCCCCTCCCTTTTTATCGCCGCACCCGGCATGGGCGAGACGTTATTTCAGCAGTCCGCATACATGATGCTCGCCGTGACAGCCAGCGTAAATTGCCGTGACGGGGGCGAAGGCCCCGGTTTTCGGCATGTCGGACGCCCTCACGCCGTCGCAATCCTATTGAATCCCGGCAACGCTAAAGTTATATCGAAAGCTCAAGATTATTGTTCAAGGCCAGACAAGCGGATCGCTCGCCCATGAAGCATGTAAACGAGTTGCCCATCGAAGAGCGCCTGCGCCACTCCGGCCTGCGCCCGACGCGCCAGCGCGTGGCACTCGCCGACCTGCTTTTCGCCAAGGGCGACCGGCATCTGACGGTGGAGGAACTGCACGAGGAGGCCGTCACCGCCGGCGTGCCCGTTTCGCTCGCGACCGTCTACAACACGCTGCACCAGTTCACCGAGGCCGGCCTCATCCGGGTTCTCGCGGTCGAAAGCGCCAAGACCTATTTCGACACCAACATCTCCGACCACCACCACTTCTTCGTGGAGGGCGAGAACCACGTGCTCGATATTCCCGTCAGCAATATCGAGATCGGCAACCTGCCGGAACCGCCCGCCGGCATGGAGATCGCGCATGTCGACGTGATCATCCGCCTGCGCCCCTGCAAGGACTGATCGTCCTCACATCACATCGTCGGGATGCCGTCCGGGCCGCGGCTTGTAGACCGGGAAGCGCCAGCCGAAGCGCAGCGCCCCGCCGCGCACGATGAAGGCCGCCCCCATGCCGATGGCCGACGCCACCCAGAGCGGCGTGCCGGCGACCGTAGCCGCCGTGAAGCCCGCAGCCCCGATCAGCGCCGCCGTCACATAGACCTCCGGGCGCAGCAGCACGGAAGGCTCGTTGGCCAGGAGGTCGCGGATGATGCCGCCGAAGCTGGCGGTGAGCACGCCCGTGGTGATCGCCACCGTCGGCGAACCCGTCGCCGCATAGCCCTTGGCCGCCCCCATCACGCAATAGGCCGAAACGCCCATGGCATCGAGCCAGAGCAGCAGGCGGTAGCGCGATTCGATGCGGTGGGCGAGCATGAAGACGACAAGCGCGACGGCGATGCAGACGATGAGATAGGTCGGGTTCACCACCCAGAAGACGGGCGTCGCGCCGAGGATGACGTCACGGAACGTGCCCCCGCCGATGCCCGTCGCCGCCGCCAGGAACAGGAAGCCGATGATGTCGAGCTGCTTGCGCGAGGCCGACAGCGCGCCAGTCGCGGCAAACACCGCAACGCCGGTATAGTCGAGCAGTTCCAGGATCGGCACGTCTTCCCCCTCTTTGCGAGCTAAGCCTCGCGACAGCTTTGCCGCAGTAGAGTGCGCGCGCCGGCAGAATCACGCCGCGCGCGGCCCTGCCGCATAATGACCGAATCGCCTGCCATGGAAAGGTTTGAGAGATGGCCATCCGCATGAGTTTCCTCGCGCTCGTCTCCGCCGCCCTCGTTTCGGCCGCCGCGCCCGTGCGCGCCGCCGAGATCGTGCCCGATGCGCTGGCCGCGGTTCAGGCGGAGGTCGCCGGTCGCTGCAAGACGGCGCTCTATGGCGAGGACTTCGCCGACACCGTCGATTTCAACAATGACAAGCTGGTCGATGCGATCTTCAATCTCGGCGCGGTGAACTGCGACGGCGTGCCCGGCGGCCTGTGCGGCGATGTCGGTTGCCCGCATGAATTCTACATTCGCGTCGCCGAAGGCGGCTATTTCCTCGCCGCCAATGCCGACCTCTACGGCTACAGCATGAAGAAGCGCTTCGGCAATATGGTGCTGGAACTGAAGGCGAATGCCGCAAGCTGCGGCCGCGATGACGACGAATACTGCACCATGACGATCCGCGTGCGGAACACCCGCTTCGAGACGATCTCGAAGAAGTAGCCTATTGCGGGAAGAAGGCGTGCGTGCGGCCCGCAAGATACGAGAAGAGCAGGCCCGTCCATTCGCGCAGCGCCGTCGTCATCAGCTGGCTGTTGGCTGAGGGCTGCGTGAAATCGAGCCCGAGGCTCGCCTTGCCCGTCGTGCGGTAGTCCGTCGGCCAGGGCAGGACCTCCAGGCCGAGTTTGCGGAAGAGCCCGACCGAGCGCGGCATGTGGAAGGCGGAGGTCACCAGCAGGCAGCCTTCGAGGCCGTTTTCCTTGAGCAGCGCCTGCGTGTTTCCGGCATTTTCGAAGGTGTCGCGCGATTGCGTCTCGCGGATCACCCGCGTTGCCGGAACGCCGAAGGCTTCGAAGAACCGTGTGCCGACCACGGCGTCGCCCTCATAGGCGCCGCTGAACGAGCCGTCCCCGCCCGAAATCAGGATACGCGCCTCGGGGAATTGCCGTGCGAGCCGCAAGGTCTCGACGAAGCGGTCGCCGGCCTGGGTCATCTCGAAGCCGCCGCGCGCCGCGATGATCTCCGACTCGAAGCCGCCACCGAGCGTGATGATGCAGGAAGGCCCGCCCGCGGGCAGGTCCGCGCGCGCGATCCGGTCCTCCAGCGTCTGCAGCAGCACGGCGCCGGTCGAGGTGAAGAGCGTCAGGAAGAGCACCAGCGCCGCCGCGAGGCTCGCTATGGCACGCAGGCGGTTCCATTTCAAAAGCCCCGCCAGCAGGCCGGCGAGGAGGAGGATGAGGGCGAGCGAGAGCGGCTGGGCGAGAAGCCAGAAGATCTTCGAGATGTAGAAGGTCACGCGCCGCTCACCCTGCCTTTGCCGTCACGCCCGGGCGGGTGCCGGGGCTGCCGCCTTGCCGCGTCGCAGATAGAGGATGCCCACGGCGAGCGCAATGCCGGCGGCCAGAACCGCGATGGCGATGAGCGGGCGATAGGCGATCCAGGCGATGGCGATGATCGCCGGGCCGAGCAGCAGCGTGAAGATGAGCGCGATGGCCGACGTGCCGAAACGCACGATGGAGCCGACGAACGGCACGACGTCGGCGATCACCCCGAGGATGGAGAAGATCGAGGCGAAGCCGACGAAGAGGCCGACAAGGCCGCCGATGCGCACCGCCCAGGTGATGATGGTGTTCTCGCTCTGCGCCGCGTCGAACATGGCCGCCGCATCGGTAATGCCGGCGTCGCTGAGGAAAAGCTCGCGCCCGTTCGACGTCTTGTAGGGCGTCAGGCCCGTGCCGTGCTGGGCGGCGACGAAGCTCGCCTCGGCAATGTCCGAGCGCTCGAAATGGATGCGGATGTCGCCGACCTGCGGGTCCTGCGGATTGAAGGAGAAGACGGCCTGGCCCCCGATGGTCGAGACCGGCTTGCCGAGGCTGACGGCCTCGCCGAGACGGTTCGCCTCGATGGCGGTGAGCGGAACGGGACGTTCCTCGCCGAGCCTTGCCACCGCTTCGCCATCCACGCTGAAGGCGCCGATCGTCGCCGAAGGCACCGCAAAGCGTTCGTCGTCGATGGGCTTTCGCGGATTGTCGTGACCCGACTGACGGAAGCTGCCGGAGCTGATTTCACGGCGGTTCCATTCCTTGTGGTAGGAATAGGTGGTCACGGTCTCCTCGCTGCCGCCGAGCTGCTTCTTCGTCTCGGATTTCGAGGTCTCCACCCACTGGTACATCTCGACGATGCGCTCCAGCCCGGCCGCGCCTTCAGCGGAAACGCCGAGCACGTTGTCCTCCGGCACGCCGACCGGCTTCACCGGCCCGGAAATGTGCACGAGCTTGCCGTCGTTGGCGGGATCGATGCTGCCGTTCTCGACGGAAACGACGAGCCCTGCGCCTTCGACCAGCGCGCGGTAGGTCTTCACCGACCGCCCCTCGTTCCAGAAAAGAAGCCAGATGCATCCGATCAGAAGGATGAAGCCGACCAGAATCTTGATCAGCGCGCCCTTCAGCCTGGAAAACCAGGATGTGGTCGTCGTTTCCGTAAAGCTCATGATGTCCCCCGACAAAGCTGGCGTCGTGCGAAAGACGCCTGAAGAAGCATGCTTATTCGCGGTCTCTGAAGCGCGCAAGCGCGGAACATCCCGCCTGGCTGCCCGTTTCCCGCTGACGAGAGAAAAGGGAGCGCTTCCATGACCGACGAACGCGAAGACCGCATCCGCAACCGCGCCTACGAACTCTGGCAGCGGGACGGCGCGCCCGATGGCAAGCCGGACGACCACTGGTATCAGGCCGAGCGCGAAATCGACCAGGGCGATGGCGAGATCGGGCCGGACGACGAGCCCAATCTCGGTGCGCTGCGCGAAGCTGCCCGCCAGCACAATGACACATTCATCGTGAAGACGGATCTCGAAGACGCGGACCAGCGCGAGGCCGCGCCCGGCACGCGCGAGCAGCCCTAGACATCGGGCGGTCGGCTGGAGAGTTTGATGTCTATTCCGTTTCCGCCTGTACAAAACCCGGCGCGGCACGAACACTGCCCCAAAGTGATTCGGGGGATGCGATGAAGGTTTTTCTGGCGGCCGCGCTGATGGCAGCATCTTACGGGCTCTACGCGTCCTCCGTTACGGCGGGCGACCTGGTCGATGAAGTGCGGCTCGGCGCGAGCGGCGTCATCGCCGGCAAGGCCGCGAAGGACAAGGGCGTCGTCGGTTCGGCCGAAGTCTTCATCGCGCCGTTCCACTCCTCGCAGACCGGCGTCGCCAAGGTTCTTCTCGAGCCGCGCGTTCAGGTCGGTGTCTCGGGCGGGGCGGATGCGACCGACCAGGCCTATCTCGGCCTCAACTGGCACCTGCCGATCACGGACACCTTCTTCGCGGAAGTCGGCGCCGGCGGAACGGTGCACAACGGCAATCTCGACAGCGGGACCGGCCCGTTGCTCGGCTGCCGTTTCCTGTTCCGCGAACACGCGGCCCTCGGCATGCAGGTCAGCGAAAAGGTCCGCGTCATGGCCACCGTCGACCACTCCTCCAATGCCGGCCTGTGCGACGGCCCCAACGACGGCCTCACCCATGCCGGCCTCGCCGTGGGCGTGAAGTTCTGAACTTGGCGGCGGGCGGGCGGGATGCGGCTCGCCTCAACGCCTGAACGTTTCGGTGGCTACCGCAGAAATGCGCCTGTACGTGCGGCGAACTTGAATTCTTAACAGGGAAGATTTGGTGGAGCTAAGCGGGATCGAACCGCTGACCTCTTGCATGCCATGCAAGCGCTCTCCCAGCTGAGCTATAGCCCCATAACGGGTCCGGCAAGGCCGGTTTCCGGGAACCGAAGCGGCGTTGCCGTCCGGTGTGGCGGCTTATTACTTCCGGGTTTCGGAGATAGCAAGCCGAAAAATGAAAACCGGCCGATTTTTTTTAAAACCGGCCGGTTTATCAAGGTCTTACGCTTCGTCTTCGTCGCCCGTGACGCCGATGAGGCCGCTCATGTCGTCATCGTCGTCGTCTTCGTCCTGTTCCAGGAACGTGTCGTCGTCGTCGCCGTCGATCTCGACGTCGTCGTCGCCGAGATCCGGCAGGTCGTCGCCGCCTGCTGCATCCTCGTCGGCGTCCTCGAGCGAGACGAGTTCGACTTCCGTGTTCTCCGTATCGACTTCGTTGACGTCCTCGTCCTCATCCTTTTCCAGGACGGCCGCCGCGGAGGTTTCCTCGAAGAAGGAGAGCGGGTAGGACTTGCCCGTATAGGGCGAAACGATCGGGTCGCGGTTCAGGTCGTAGAACTTCTTGCCCGTTTCCGGGTCGATGCGTTTGGTGCCGAGTTCCGGTTTTGCCACTGTCAAAGCCTCTCAGGTGCCGTTTCTTGCCGGCGGGGCCGGTGTTTCCGGCGCGTTGAAGGGGAAAATGATTAGCCGGTCCCCATAATAGTCTTGCGCTATCCTGTCAAAGCCAAACTTCGGGAAGCCCGCCGCCGCCCTTCTGTCGAATGTTTGCAAGACGGGATGATGACGCTTTAAATCGTTTGTGATAGCAAGCCCGCACGCTCCCGGGGCGATCCCGCCGGGGAGCCGTGGATCTACAAGGAAGACGCCCATGTCGCACGGCGCCAGTGCCCGGCCCGCAACCGCCCGCAAATCCTCCGGCCTTTCCGGAACCGTCCGCATTCCCGGCGACAAGTCGATTTCCCACCGGTCCTTCATGTTCGGCGGCCTTGCGAGCGGACAGACGCGCATCACGGGTCTGCTCGAAGGCGAGGACGTCATCAACACGGGCAAGGCCATGCAGGCCATGGGCGCCAGGATCCACAAGGACGGCGACACCTGGATCATCGACGGCGTCGGCAACGGCGCGCTGCTGGCGCCCGAGGCGCCGCTCGATTTCGGCAATGCCGGCACCGGCTGCCGCCTGACCATGGGTCTCGTCGGCGTCTACGATTTCGATTCCACCTTCATCGGCGATGCCTCGCTGACCAAGCGCCCGATGGGCCGCGTGCTCAATCCGCTGCGCGAAATGGGCGTGCAGGTGACCTCCGCCGAGGGCGACCGCCTGCCGGTGACGCTGCGTGGGCCGAAGACGCCGACGCCGATCACCTATCGCGTGCCGATGGCGTCCGCGCAGGTGAAGTCCGCCGTGCTGCTCGCCGGTCTCAACACGCCCGGCATCACCACCGTCATCGAACCGGTAATGACCCGCGACCACACCGAAAAGATGCTGCAGGGCTTTGGCGCCAACCTCACGGTCGATACCGATGCCGACGGCGTGCGCACCATCCGGCTCGAAGGCCGGGGCAAGCTGACCGGCCAGGTCATCGACGTGCCGGGCGATCCGTCCTCGACGGCCTTCCCGCTGGTCGCCGCCCTCCTCGTGCCGGGCTCCGACGTCACCATTCTCAACGTGCTGATGAACCCGACGCGCACCGGCCTCATCCTGACGCTGCAGGACATGGGCGCCGACATCGAGATCATCAATCCGCGCCTTGCCGGCGGCGAGGACATGGCGGACCTGCGGGTGCGCTCCTCGGCGCTGAAGGGCGTCACGGTGCCGGAAGACCGCGCGCCGTCGATGATCGACGAATATCCGGTTCTCGCCGTTGCCGCCGCCTTCGCCGAAGGCACGACGGTCATGAACGGCCTCGAGGAGCTGCGCGTCAAGGAAAGCGACCGCCTCTCGGCCGTCGCCAATGGCCTCAAGCTCAACGGCGTCGATTGCGACGAGGGCGAAGCCTCGCTCGTCGTGCGCGGTCGTCCGGATGGCACGGGCCTCGGCAATGCCGCCGGTGCAGCGGTCGCGACCTATCTCGATCACCGCATCGCCATGAGCTTCCTCGTCATGGGCCTCGTCTCGGAAAACCCCGTCACGGTGGACGATGCCACCATGATCGCCACGAGCTTCCCGGAATTCATGGACCTGATGACCGGCCTCGGCGCGAAGATCGAGCTGCACGACACGAAGGCCGCCTGATGACCTTCACCATCGCCATCGACGGTCCCGCCGCCGCCGGCAAGGGCACGCTGTCGCGCCGCATCGCGGAAGACTACGGTTTCCATCACCTCGATACGGGGCTGACCTACCGCGCGACGGCGAAGGCCCTGCTCGACCGCGGCCTGCCGCTGGATGACGAGGCCGTTGCCGCCGATGTCGCCAAGACCCTCGATCTCGGCGGTCTCGATCGCGCGGTGCTGTCGGCCCATGCCATCGGCGAGGCGGCCTCGAAGATCGCGGTCATGCCCGCGGTGCGCCGGGCGCTGGTCGAGGCGCAGCAGGGGTTTGCGGCCCGCGAGCCCGGCACGGTGCTCGACGGACGCGACATCGGCACGGTCGTCTGCCCGGATGCGCCGGTCAAACTCTATGTCACAGCCTCGGCGGAGGTGCGCGCCAGGCGCCGCTGCGACGAGATTCTTGCCGGCGGCGGGGTGGCCGATTACGGGACGATCCTCGAGGATATCCGCCGCCGCGACGAGCGCGACATGGGCCGGGCGGACAGTCCGCTGAAGCCTGCCGACGATGCGCACTTGCTCGATACCTCGGAAATGAGTATAGAGGCGGCGTTTTCGGCGGCAAAGTCGTTCATCGACGCCGCGCTTAAGCAATAGAACAAGGCCTGTCCCCGCGCCGGATTTGCTGCCCATGGGCAGCGGATAGCGCCTCGTTCATTACCAACGCTAACCCCCGGCGCCCGTGCCTTTGGCACATCAGGAGTTTCAATGTCTCAAGCAAACCCCACGCGCGAAGATTTCGCAGCCCTTCTGCAGGAATCCTTCGCCGCTAACGATCTCGCCGAAGGCTATGTCGCCAAGGGCATCGTTACCGCGATCGAAAAGGACGTCGCCATCGTTGACGTCGGCCTCAAGGTTGAAGGCCGCGTTCCGCTGAAGGAATTCGGCGCGAAGTCGAAGGACGGCACGCTGAAGGTCGGCGACGAAGTCGAAGTTTACGTCGAGCGCATCGAAAACGCGCTTGGTGAAGCTGTTCTCTCGCGCGAAAAGGCTCGCCGCGAAGAAAGCTGGGCCAAGCTCGAAGTCAAGTTCGAAGCTGGCGAGCGCGTCGAAGGCGTCATCTTCAACCAGGTCAAGGGTGGCTTCACCGTCGATCTCGACGGCGCCGTCGCCTTCCTGCCGCGTTCGCAGGTCGACATCCGTCCGATCCGCGACGTCACGCCGCTCATGCACAACCCGCAGCCCTTCGAAATCCTCAAGATGGACAAGCGTCGCGGCAACATCGTCGTTTCGCGCCGCACGGTTCTCGAAGAGTCGCGCGCCGAGCAGCGTTCGGAAATCGTTCAGAACCTCGAAGAAGGCCAGGTTGTTGACGGCGTCGTCAAGAACATCACCGATTACGGTGCGTTCGTTGACCTCGGCGGCATCGACGGCCTGCTGCACGTCACCGACATGGCCTGGCGCCGCGTCAACCATCCGTCGGAAATCCTGTCCATTGGCCAGCAGGTCAAGGTTCAGATCATCCGCATCAACCAGGAAACCCACCGCATCTCGCTCGGCATGAAGCAGCTCGAGTCGGATCCGTGGGATGGCATCGGCACGAAGTACCCGGTCGGCAAGAAGATCTCCGGTACCGTCACGAACATCACCGACTACGGTGCGTTCGTCGAGCTGGAACCGGGCATCGAAGGCCTGATCCACATCTCCGAAATGTCCTGGACGAAGAAGAACGTACATCCCGGCAAGATCCTGTCCACGAGCCAGGAAGTCGACGTTGTCGTTCTCGAAGTCGACCCGACGAAGCGCCGCATCTCGCTCGGTCTCAAGCAGACCCTCGAGAACCCGTGGCAGGCCTTCGCGCACAGCCACCCGGCTGGCACGGAAGTCGAAGGCGAAGTCAAGAACAAGACCGAGTTCGGTCTGTTCATCGGCCTCGAAGGCGACGTGGACGGCATGGTGCACCTCTCCGACCTCGACTGGAACCGTCCGGGCGAGCAGGTCATCGAGGAGTTCAACAAGGGCGACGTCGTCAAGGCTGTTGTTCTCGACGTGGACGTCGACAAGGAGCGCATCTCGCTCGGCATCAAGCAGCTCGGCCGCGATTCGGTCGGCGAAGCTGCCGCTTCCGGCGACCTGCGCAAGAACGCCGTCGTTTCGGCTGAAGTCATCGCGATCAACGATGGCGGCATCGAAGTGAAGCTCGTCAACCACGAAGACATCACCTCGTTCATCCGTCGTGGCGATCTGTCGCGTGACCGTGACGAGCAGCGTCCGGAGCGTTTCTCGGTCGGCCAGACCGTCGACGCCCGCGTCCTGAACTTCTCGAAGAAGGATCGCAAGATCCAGCTTTCGATCAAGGCGCTGGAAATCGCCGAAGAGAAGGAAGCCGTCGCACAGTTCGGTTCGTCCGACTCGGGCGCTTCGCTCGGCGACATCCTCGGCGCGGCTCTGAAGAACCGCAACAACGCCGAGTAAGTCTTCGCTTACGAAAAGAAGAGCCCGCGGGGAGCGATCCCCGCGGGCTTTTTCTTTGGGAGGATGATGTTACGTCCAGTAGTCGCCGAGCTTCTGGTAGAAGACGAGGCCGGGTTCCAGGACGCCCACCATCTCCGCCGTCTTCTCGCGCCGGCGCGCCATGTCGGCGGTCTCCGGTTCGTCGTCGGCGGGTGCATCCTGCGCATCCTCGTCCGCTTCGCCCCCTTCGTCTTCGTTGTCGCCGTCGGTTTCCTCGTCCTTTTCAGGCTCGCGGCTCTGCGGCCATTCGAGGTCCTCTTCGGCCGGAAGGTAGGGAACGAAAGCAACGGGCACGCCCTCGCGCAGCACGGGCGCGGCAAGCAGCCTTTCCGGTGTCGCGTCGACGATGGGCGCGGCCGCATCGCGGGACCGGGGCAAGGGCAGGGGCTCTTCCTGCTCCACCGCCGGCTGCGATGGTATCGATGCGGTCTGCGTGGCGTCGGGCTTTGCCCTGGCGGTTTCGCCGGCAAGCGCCGGGGTATCGCCCTTCGCAAGCGGGACATCGCCGTCTTCCGCCGTGGCGGGCTGCATGCCGGCCGGCAATCCGTCGGGCCGGGTCTTGCGCGCCTCGCTGCCGGTTTCGGGTTTCAGGAATTCTTCTGCCGCCTCGTCCACGTGCTCGCGTACGATCAGGGCGATTTCCTGCTCTATGGCCGGATCGAACGGATGCTCGAGCAGCGTGCGCAGGAACGTCGCTTCTTCCGGCGAAAGGTTCTCGACGAGCTGGACGACGGCCTGCGTCAGAAGGGCGGGCGGCAGGTCCCGCGCCACGGCCTGCAGCACGCTGCGGGCCAGCGCCTGTCCGGCCGTGTTGGTGTCCTGCGCCTTGAGGGGCAGCGCCTCGCGCTTCACGGCGGGCGTTTCCGTCCGTGCTTCTTCCGCCGCGCCATTGTGACGGGCGGCGGCCTCGCTGGCGTCCACGGCTTGCTGCGGGCTGGCGGCGCGGGTGGCGGGCGTCGGAAGGAGGGGTTCGATCTGGGTAGGGCGGGCTTCGCTTGCGGCGCGGGCCGTTCCGGCCGGCATCTGCCGGTCCGCGCCAGCCTCCGCCGCTCGGCCTGGCAGGGGACGCGGCCTGCCGCCGGTGTCGAAGTCGAAGATGCGTTTCAGCGTCGCCTGAAGGGCGCGGGCATCGCCGGGCATCTGGCTCGTCTGAAGGGCCAGCGCGCTCTGCTGCGCCCCTTGGCGGCCGACGGCGGCGAGTTGCTGGGCGGTGAGGCTCACCGGCTTGGCCTGACGCTCCGCGCCGGCGACGGGGCCGTCGAGGTCGAGGCCGGTCGCGATGAGGGTGGCGAGCTTCTGGGCTTCCGGCCCGTTGGGATTGCGCACGATCTCGATGAGGCTGCGCGTCGGCATGGCGGAGAGCACAGTGGAGATCAGTTTCTCGACACTCGGCCGCAGCGCCGGCGGCAATCGGGCAATGATGTCTGCAAGCCTGCCGGCATTGTCGCCGTCCCGCCCGGGCAGGGCCTTCAGCGCGCCGAGCAGCGTTTCCAGGAGATCGCGGCCGGGGCTGGGCTCGGCCGTGCGCGGCATGTGCTTCAGCATGGTTTCGAGCAGGCGAAGCAGCACTTCGGCCTTGAGATTGGCAAGAGCGGCGGCGGAAAGCTGCGGCTTGACGGCGGCATCAACCGCCACCCGCCCCTCGAGGGCGGGGGAGGGCTGTGCTGTTCCGGTCGTCGTCGCCACACGCGGCAGCATGCCTGCCTCCTGTTCGCCGTCGATGCCATCCGCATCGCAAGGCCTGCCAATGTTCCATCATTCGTCGGATGGCGCATCATGCGCGACGCTGCGAGCTGGTGAGCTTTCAGCCCGGCGAACCGGGCATTTCTGCGGGAGGCGGCGGGTAAACCGGCGAAACACTGAACCGCGAACTGTGCCGGACGGGAAACCCCGGTACTCCGAACCACTATGACGCTAACAATTGGCATTTTATGGTTAACAGAAGGTTAACGTCGCGTTCGCGTCGTTCGCATCGGCAGCGAGGCACGGCCCTTGCCCCTTATGCTCACCTCGCGTAAATCTTGCCCGCACTGTCGGCCGCCGGGGATTTGCGGACCGCGGATGCGGCGGAGACCTTTCGATGAACCTCACCAACCTCATCCTCAACACCGACAGCTACAAGTTCAGCCACTACCTGCAATATCCGCCGGAAACCCGGGCGATCTCGTCCTATGTCGAGGCGCGCGGCCATTCCGATCACCCGGAAGTGCTGTTCTTCGGGCTCCAGATGTTCCTCAAGGAATATCTGTCGAAGCCGGTGACGATGGCGGATGTCGACGAGGCCGAGGGTATCGTGACGGCGCATGGCCTGCCGTTCAATCGCGAGGGCTGGACGCATATCGTGCGCAAGCACGGCGGCTACCTGCCGCTGCTCATCGAGGCACTGCCGGAGGGCCGGATGGTGCGCCGCGGCGTTCCGGTGGCGCAGGTCGTCAACACCGATCCCGCCTGCTACTGGCTGACCTCCTATATCGAGACGGCGTTCCTGCGCGCAATCTGGTATCCGAGCACCGTCGCCTCCAATTCGCGCAAGGTGAAGCAGATCATCCAGCCGATCCTGGAAAAGACCTGCGACGACCCGGCCGCCGTCCTGCCCTTCCGCCTGCACGATTTTGGCGCGCGCGGAACCACCAGTTTCGAACAGGCCGGCATCGGCGGCACGGCGCATCTCGTCAATTTCATGGGCACGGATACGGTCAGCGCGGTGCTCTATGCCCGCCGCTATTACGGCGCCGACATGGCCGGCTTCTCCATCCCGGCTTCCGAGCACTCCACCATGACCTCCTGGGGGCAGGAGCGCGAGGCGGAAGCCTATGGCAACATGATCGACAAGTTCGGCGGCAAGGGTCTCTATGCCGTCGTCTCCGACAGCTACGACATCAACAATGCCGTCGCGGAGATCTGGGGCAAGCAGCTCAAGGAGAAGGTGCAGGCCGCGGGCGGCACGCTCGTCGTGCGCCCGGACAGCGGCGATCCGGTGGAAACGCCGGTGCAGGTCGTGCGCCAGCTCGCCTATGCCTTCGGCACGCATCTCAATGGCAAGGGCTACAAGGTGCTCGACAACAGCGTGCGCGTCATCCAGGGCGATGGCATCTCGCCGTCCGATATCGGCCTCATCCTCGGCCGTCTCGAGGCCTTCGGCTTCTCGGCGGAGAACATCGCCTTCGGCATGGGGGCGGGGCTTCTCCAGCGCGTCAACCGCGATACCTACTCCTTCGCCATGAAGGCCAATGCCCGCCAGGACACCGCCGGCGCTTGGCACGACGTCTACAAGCGCCCGGCCACGATGAACCTCAAGGCCTCCAAGGCCGGCCGCCAGGCGGTGGTCGAAGGTTATGTCGGGCTGGAAGCGGCGCGTGTCGAGCAACTGGCAGGCCGGGAGAACCTGTTGCAGCCGGTCTGGCGCGACGGTGAACTCCTCGTCGACTGGAGTTTCGAGGCGGTGCGCGCCCGCGCCGCCGGCTGATCCCTTGCAGTCAAGCCTGCCCGGTATCATCTTAGTCCCAGGACAGGAGACAAGAGATGACGGTTCGCCCGCCGCAGGCGCTTGCCCCCTCCTTCACCAAGGAGACGGGCCTCAACATCCTTGAATACGAACTGATGGCCGAGCGGGCGGATTCGCTCGGCCGGCACGGGCTGAAGGTGGAGAAGGCGGTCGCGCTGCTTTCCGAGCGCCTTGCCGCCGGCTGCGGCGCGACGGAGCGCGAAGACCTCCTGAACGATGCGGCCGACAAGGTCTGGGCCTTCTTCATCCAGCGGGAAATGTGCGGGCTGCGCAGCCAGAAGGATGCGATCCGCCGCTACGCCATCCCGCCGGAGGTCATCGCCCGTCTCGGGGTCGTGCGGCGCAAGCCCTAGAGTTTGTCAGGGAAAAGTGGGAACCGGTTTTCCCTGACAAACGAAAACAAGAGAATTTAGAGCATGTCTGGTTCAATCTGAACCTGGCATGCTCTAGGACCAGCCTTCATTTCCTCAATGGAACAGCGATAGGGCCTGGCTGTCAGGCGACGAGCTGGCGCGTGATGAGATCGTAGATGCCGTTGTCGTCGACGCGCAGCACGAAGATGTCCTTCTTGGCTTCCTCGCGGTCCTGCTGCTCGCGGATGCTCGCCGCATCGAGGTCGTTCACGGCTTCCGCGCTGTTCTCGGCGGGCGCATCCTTGGCGTCGGCCGGTTTCCCGCCACTCTTCGCCGTGGCCTTTTCGACGGTGTCGGTGGCTTCCGCGCCGGCGGAAAGCAGCTGGATCGTATCGAGGGCATCGACGGGTTTCCGGCCGTCCGTCTTGCCCTTCGTCGCGTCCTCGTGGGCGCGGCCGACCGCATCCTGAAGCTTCTCGACGTCTTCGAGCTTCTTGCCGGCCTCCAATGTCCGGATCGTGTCCTCGCGCTCCCTGCGGGTCTGCGCATCCTCGATGCGCGTCGGGTCGCGCTTCGTACGATCGAGCTTCAGTTCCTCGATCGTCTTGGGATCGGCGGTATCCTCCAGGCGGGCGATGATCTTCCGCATCTCCGGCGTCAGCGCCTTTTCCGCATCGGCCTTTTCGGCCAGCGCATCCTTCACGCGCTCGGCTTCGGGACCGTAGGGATTGCGGATCGCGGCGACGAGATCGGCCGCCTTGAGGCCGAGGTCGGCAAGGCCCGATGTCTTCTCGACGGTCGTGATGTCGGCCGGCAACTCGCCACGCTGGCGCGTCAGGAGGGCGGAAAGGCGCTGCTCGTAATCGGAACCCGCTTCCCCTCCGCCCTGCGTCACGCCGCCCGCGAAGGCGAGGCGCGCGACGAGATTGGCGGCGGCATCGTCCGAGGGGCCGTTCATTGCCTGCTGGACGGCTGCAAGACTGGTGCCGAGCGCACGGAGGGAGACGTTGAGCGTGCTGCCCTTGGCCGGCAGGTCGATGCTCTCGACGAGGGCGAGCTTGTCGGCGAGGCGCTGGGCGAAGGCGCGGGCGGATTCGCCCTCCTGCTGGCCGAGGCCGAGCGTATCGCTGAACCGGGAGATCAGCTTGGCAAGCGTATCGCCGCCGCGCGCATTGCTGCCGAAGAAATGCTCGTTGATGCGGGCGTTCGCCTGGCGCGCGGTGTCGTCCGATTGCAGGTGCGCCTGCTCGCGGATGTCGTCGGTCTTGCGTCCGCTCGCCTTCTCCGCCTCCTCGCGGCGGCGTTCCTCGATCGTATCGACGAGGGACTGCATGGCCGAGACGGCGGCGGTGGACTGCGCGCTCTGCAGGGGTGTCAACATGGCAAACCTCCAGTTGCCCGGAGGATAGCGTCCCGGGCGTTAACCGGGCGTTAAGCCTGATCCTGCCGGATTTCGGGGGTATCGGGCGGCTGCGGACGGCAGACGACCGTCACCAGCACGAAGCTGACATAGAGCAGCAGATACCAGGAACCGAGCTTGGTGAAGGGCACCATGTGCCAGGTCTGCTGGCCCGGATAGAGCCACACGCCTGTCGCCGTGCCGATGTTCTCGGCAATCCAGAGGAAGATGCTGGTGAGGAAGGCGGCGACGACGAGCGGCATCCAGCGCGCCTTGCGCTCCACCGTATAATAGATGCGCACGCGCCCGAAGAGCAGCACCGTCGCCGCGAAGAGGCCGAAGCGGATATCCGTGACATAGTGGTGCGCATAGAAATTGGCGTAGATGGCGATGGCCAGCAACGCCGTCGTCCAGAAGGGCGGATAGTGCGTGAAACGCATGTCGAAGATGCGGATGGCGCGGGCCATGTAGCTGCCGACCGAGGCATACATGAAGCCGGAAAAGAGCGGCACGCCGCCAAGACGGATGACGGCCTCTTCCGGATAGGCCCACGAGCCCATATGAACCTTGAAGATCTCCATGGCCGTGCCGACGAGATGGTAGATCAGGATGACCTTGGCTTCCTCGAAGGTCTCCATCCTGAGCGTCAGGAAGGCGATCTGGATGGCGAGCGCCAGGACGAAGAGCGCGTCGTAGCGGTGGATCGGCCAGTCCGGCTGCCAGATGAGCTTCGTCAGGATGATGAGGCCGAGCATGAGCCCGCCGAAGAGGCAGGCCCAGGCCTGTTTCAGCCCGAACAGCAGGAATTCCGCAAGACCCGGCGGAAGGGCTTCGAGCCGGCCGCGGATGCGCCGGCGCAGCGGCTCCAGCGTCGGCCCGGTCTGATGCTGCCGGCCGGTTTCCACGGATGCGCTCAGCTGTGGGCGAAGATGTCGGTCTCGTCCCAGCCGAGAAGGTCGAGCTTGGAGCGGGTCGGCAGGAAGGCGAAGCAAGCCTCCGCATGGGCCAGCCGGCCGTCGCGCACGAGGCGGCCCATCAGCTTGTCGCGCAGCGCATGAAGATGCAGCACATCGGAGGCGGCATAGTCGAGCTGCGCCTGGGAGAGCGTTTCCGCCGCCCAGTCGGAGGACTGCTGCTGCTTGGAAATGTCGACCTCGAGCAGTTCCTTGAGATTGTCCTTGAGGCCGTGGCGGTCGGTATAGGTGCGCGTCAGGCGCGAGGCGATCTTGGTGCAGAACACCGGCGTGGTGGTGACGCCGAAGGTGTGGAACAGCACGGCGATGTCGAAGCGGCCGTAATGGAAGATCTTCTGGCGCGCGGTGTCTTCCAGCATGGCGGTGAGGTTCGGCGCTTCCGTCTGGCCGGCGGCGATGCGGATGACGTCGGCGGTGCCGTCGCCCGGCGAAAGCTGCACGACGCAGAGCCTGTCGCGGCGCGGGACCAGGCCGAGCGTTTCGGTGTCGATGGCGATCGCGCCGGTATAGCGGGCGGCATCGGCGGCCGAGATGTCACCTTCGTGATACCGGATTGTACTCGCCATGAAAAACCCCATCTAAGCTGTCTGAATATCCGCTGGGCTATAGCGCATGTTTCCCGCCGGCGGTATCTCTTTATGGATTGCGAAAGGCCGGCGCCTGCCGGAAACGAGGATGAAGACACGAGCTGCCCTTGCCCTTCTGGCCCTCCTGATGTCCGCCGTCGGCGGCCAGGCGCAGGTATACAAGGACCTTCCCGGGGTCGTGCCGTCCGACGCCACCGCCGAGTACAGCGGCAAGAATGCCACGACCTGCCAGTTGCGGGTGGAGGTTCCCTCGCAGGACAGCTCCCGCTGGATACCGCGCAATGTCTATGTGTGCGAGAAGAACGGCATAACGAGCACCGGCACGCGCCTGCCGACGTCCCGCGAGCGCGAATTGCGCGGCTGGGACTGGTAGCCGGCGGAAAGGCCGCGGCGGGGGAGCCGCCACGGCCTGCGGTTCCCGCGGCCGTCAGGCGCGCTTGATGACCTTGATGAGCACGAGCAGGATCACGGCGCCGATCGTGGAATGGATGATGGCGGCGATGATGCCGCTGCCGAGGCTGATGCCGATGGCGGGGAAGAGGTAGCCGGCGATGAAGGCGCCGACGATGCCGACGACGATATTGCCGACGAGGCCGAAGCCGAAGCCCGAGACGATAAGGCCCGCAAGCCAGCCGGCAATGGCGCCGACGATGAGGAAAACCAGAATGCTTTCAATGCCCATAATGTGCTCCCTTTGACAGTCTCATTCTGTCACGGCTCAATCTGGCAGCCGCTTTCGGGAAAGCAAGAGGCGAGTGGAGCAAGATTTTCAGAAAACCCGCGCCTTGGCCATCGTGCGGCCGGCCTCGATATCGAGAAGAAGATAGACGGCGGCCAGTGTGGCCGAAGCGATCACGGTCGCGCCCAATGCCAGAACAATCATTGCTCGTTCCTCCTGACAACATCGTCAGTCCATGGCCGACCCTACGCGCGCGAACTTGCGTGTAGCTTACGCAACGTCGGGTCGTGTTAATTTTAGCGAAGCCATAAGCAAGGTGTGAACTATTAACCTTCAGGCAAGGAATTAACCATAAACATGGGGTCTACACGTCGGAATGGGAAATTCGCCGTTTCTCACCCAGGCATGATGCCGAACCGCCGTACCGGAAAAGAGCCGGTATTCGAGTTTCACCGAATTTGATCATGGATCGACGGGGACGCCACGCATGCCGCCTCGTGGCAGCGTACGGCTCGGCCAAAACCTCTCCTCCATGCTGAAAGTTCAGTCGGTCATCCACGATGGAGGACCGGGCATCGTTGGTTTGGGAGCGAATTGGTGCAGGAAATGCCGGCAGAACAGGCTCGAACGGGACAGGCGGCCAGCCTGCGCGACCGTTTGCGCTTTGCCGGGGTGGAAAGCACCGACGGCGATATCCTGCGGCGCCACCGCCAGACCCTCGAACGGCATGTCGAAACCGCGCTTCGCGACCTCTTCCAGCGTTTCCAGACCTTTCCCGATGCCGCCCGCCACTTCCAGAGCGAGCGCCAGATCGACCGGCTGCACGACCTCCAGAGCTCCCACTGGAGCGTCCTGACCGACGCGCGGTTCGACGGGCTCTATGCCGAACGGGTGAAGGTTCTCTCCGACAGCGAAAGCCAGATGGGCCTCGACCCGCGCTGGCGCATTGCCGGCCATTCGGTCGTGCTCGAGACTGTCGTCACCGGTCTCATCGAGGAATACTGGCCGAAATCCATCCTGCCCGGCGCCGGCAAGGCCCGTCGCAAGGAACTGACCGAGCTCGTCTCCGCCTTCCTGCGCACGGCCATGGTCGATGCGGAAATCGGCGTCTCCCTGCGCTTCAACGAGCTGCGTCACGCCCATGCCCGCGCGCTCGGCGAACAGCGCCAGCAGGACCGTGCCGAACTCGACCGCGTCTTCGGCGAAACCATTCGCGGCCTTTCGCAGCTCGATCTCTCCCAGCGCGTTTCCGGCGAGATGCCCGACGCCTGGCGCGACCTTGCCGAAACGCTGAACGGTGCGCTCGACGAAATCCAGTCCCGCCTTGCCTCGGCCGCCGACCGCGCCGGCGAGACCGACCGCCTCGTCGGTACGCTCGCTTCCGGCGCGCAGGCGCTCTCGACCCGCTCCTCGGAACAGTCGGCAAGCCTCATCGAGACCGCCAACGCCCTCGGCACGATCGTCGAACGCGTGCGCCAGACGCTCGGTGAGACCCGCAAGGCCCAGGCCGCGGCCGCATCCACGCAGGCATCCGTCGCGCTCAGCGGCAACATCGTCGGCGAAGCGATGTCAGCCATGGCGGATATCGAGGCTTCGGCGGAAAAGATCGGCCAGATCATCGGCGTCATCGACGAGATCGCCTTCCAGACCAATCTCCTGGCGCTGAATGCCGGCATCGAGGCCGCCCGCGCCGGCGACAGCGGCCGCGGCTTTGCCGTCGTCGCGCAGGAAGTGCGCGCGCTCGCCCAGCGCTCGGCCGATGCGGCGCGCGAGATCAAGCAGCTCGTGACGGGCACCAAGGCGCAGGTCGGGGCCGGCGTCGAGCACGTCCACCGCACGCAGGATGCCATCGGCAACATCGTCCGTCAGGTCGAGGAGATCAACGGCGCCATTACCGGCATCGTGCGCGAGAGCGCCGTCGATGCCGACGGGCTGAACGGGATCTCGGCCGAGATCGGCCGTGCCGGCCGCACGCTGGAAGCCGACGCCGTGGATGCCGGCCGTCTCGGCGGCACGGGCGGCGATCTCCAGACGGTCATTCTCGAACTCGGCCGCACGATCCGCGAATTCCACGTTTCGTCGCAGCGCGATCTTCGCCGCCCGGCTCGCCCCGCGCAGGCGGAGCCGCGCGCGACGATGCCGGCAACCGAGACGCCGTCCTCTCCCCTCGATTTCCTGACGGCGCGGGCCGTCGGCTTTGGAGGCTGAGATGACGGCGAAGCAACCCCGGCACTGGTTCTCCACGGCGCGCAGCCGGCTTTCGGAAGAAGGCCTGCCACCGGCTCCCAATGGCGGAACGGCGCATTTGGACAGACGCAGTCACTGCTTCAGACAAGGAAAACGATAATGGCGAGCAAGAAAGCCGCTCAGAAAAGTCTAAGCCTTGCCCCCGTCCTCGATCTCAACGAGGCGACGGCGCTGCATACCCAGCTCATGGGCTTCAAGGGCAATCCGCTCGTCATCGACGCTTCGGCGGTCGAGCGGGTCGGCGCGCTCTGCGCCCAGGTTCTGATGGCCGGCGCCAAGAGCTGGGAAGAGGACAAGCAGCCCTTCACCTTCACCAAGGTGTCCGACCCTTTCATGAAGACAATGCAACTTATCGGCGTGAATATTGATCACTTGCTGGCACAGGAGGCTAGGCAATGAAGAAAAAAGTCTTGACCGTGGATGACTCGCGGACCATCCGGAACATGCTTCTGGTTACGCTCAACAATGCAGGCTTCGAGACCATCCAGGCGGAAGACGGCGTGGAGGGCCTGGAAGTCCTCGAGAACGCCAACCCGGATGTCATCGTCACCGACATCAACATGCCGCGCCTCGACGGCTTCGGCTTCATCGAAGGCGTGCGCCGCAACGAGAAGTACCGGGCCATCCCGATCCTCGTTCTGACCACCGAAAGCGATGCCGAGAAGAAGAACCGCGCCCGCCAGGCCGGTGCGACGGGCTGGATCGTCAAGCCTTTCGACCCGACCAAGCTGATCGATGCGATCGAGCGCGTAACCGCCTAATCCTCCAGTCCAGGATTTTCCCGATGGATATGAACGAAATCAAAGAGATCTTCTTCCAGGAGTGCGAGGAGCAGCTCGCGGAACTGGAATCCGGTCTCTTGAAGCTGAATGACGGGGATCGCGACCCGGAAACGGTCAACGCCGTGTTCCGCGCCGTCCACTCGATCAAGGGCGGTGCCGGCGCATTCGGCCTCGACGATCTCGTCTCCTTCGCCCATGTGTTCGAGACGACACTGGATTGCGTTCGATCCAACAAGCTGGAGCCTACCCAGGACGTCCTGAAGGTCATGCTGAAGTCCGCCGACGTTCTGGCGGACCTGACCAATGCGGCCCGCGACGGCGGCAGCGTCGACGAGGCGCGCAGCCGCACCCTCATCCGCGAACTGGAAGCGCTCGCCCATGGCGAAGCGCCGGCTGCCGCCGAAGCGCCCGCGCCCAAGCCCGTCGCCGCGGCGCCCAAGGCGGCCGCGCCTGCGCCCGTTGTCGTCGAAAAGCCGCCGGTCAACGACGAAGGCTTCCAGCCGATCCCATTCTCCTTCGGCGATTTCGACGAGGAAGGCGCCGATCACTACGTGCCGACCGTCCAGGTCACGTTCAAGCCGAAGAAAGACCTCTACGCCAAGGGGAACGAAGCAGTCCTCCTGCTGCGCGATGTCTCCCGCCTCGGCGAGATGAGCGTCTATTGCGACATGGACAGCCTGCCGACGCTCGACAAGATGAACCCGGAGGAAGCCTATTTCTCCTGGAAGATTTCCGTGACGACCGACAAGGGCGAAGACGGCGTGCGCTCCGTCTTCGAATTTGCCGAATGGGATTGCGATCTCGACATCAACACCATCGAGGAAGACGTCGTCGGCGAAGCGACAAGCGACGAAGAGCTGCCGATGCAGCCCGTGCCGTTCGACCTGTCAATGCTGGACGATGGCGGCTCCGCCGCGGCGGATGAACCGGCCGTCATCGAAAGCGATGCCGCCGCTGCCGTCGCCGCCGCCGAAACGGCCACCAAGGTCGCGCAGGTCGCAAGCCGCGCCGCCGAGAACAAGGCCGCTGCCGCAGCTTCTGCCGCCAGCGCCGCGCAGGCGAACCAGGCCGCTGCCGCCGGCCAGACGATCCGCGTCGATCTCGACCGCGTCGACCGCCTGATCAACCTCGTCGGCGAACTCGTCATCAACCAGGCGATGCTCTCGCAGAGCGTGGTCGAGAACGACAACAACGGCACGTCCTCCATCAATATGGGTCTGGAGGAGCTGCAGCAGCTCACCCGCGAGATCCAGGATTCGGTGATGGCCATCCGCGCGCAGCCGGTGAAGCCGGTCTTCCAGCGCATGGCCCGCACCGTTCGCGAAATCGCCGATATCACCGGCAAGTCGGTCCGCCTCATCACCGAAGGCGAGAACACCGAAGTCGACAAGACCGTCATCGACAAGCTCGCCGAGCCGCTGACGCACATGATCCGCAACGCGGTCGACCACGGTCTCGAAATGCCGGAGAAGCGCGAAGCCCTCGGCAAGAACCCGGAAGGCACGGTTCGCCTGACCGCCAAGCACCGTTCGGGCCGCATCGTCATCGAGCTGGCCGACGACGGCGCCGGCATCAACCGCGAGAAGGTGCGCCAGAAGGCCATCGACAACGACCTGATCGCGGCCGATGCGAACCTGTCCGACGAGGAAATCGACAACCTGATCTTCCACGCCGGCTTCTCCACCGCCGACAAGGTCTCGGACCTGTCCGGCCGCGGCGTCGGCATGGACGTCGTCAAGCGCTCGATCCAGGCGCTCGGCGGCCGCATCTCGATCTCCTCGAAGCCGGGGCAGGGCTCCGTCTTCACCATGAGCCTGCCGCTGACGCTTGCCGTCCTCGACGGCATGGTGGTCACGGTCGCCGGCCAGACGCTCGTCGTGCCGCTGACGGCCATTGTCGAGACGCTGCAGCCGGAAGCCTCCGCCATCCATTCCTTCGGCGCCTCGCAGCGGCTGATCTCGATCCGCAACTCGTTCTGCCCGCTGGTGGATGTCGGCCGGATCCTCAACTTCCGCGCCACCCAGGCCAATCCGATCGAGGGCGTCGCGCTTCTCGTCGAATCGGAAGGCGGCGGCCAGCGCGCCCTCATGGTCGATGCGATCCAGGGCCAGCGCCAGGTCGTCATCAAGAGCCTGGAGGCGAACTACACCCACGTGCCGGGCATCGCCGCCGCCACCATTCTCGGTGACGGGCGCGTCGCTCTCATCCTGGACGTCGATGCGGTTGTCGCCGCCTCGCGCGGCCAGTCCCTGAAACAAGACATTTCGCTTGCTGCCACCGGTTGATAGCCCATGACGTCTGCGGTCAAGAATCTCACCCATGGACGCGAACTGATCGCCTTCAGGATCGGCGATCAGGAGTTCTGCGTGAACATCATGTCGGTCCGGGAAATCCGTGGCTGGACTCCCGCGACGTCCATGCCGCACGCGCCCTCCTATGTGCTGGGCGTGATCAACCTGCGCGGTGCGGTGCTGCCGATCGTCGACCTGTCGCTGCGGCTCGGCATGAAGCCGGCCGAGCCGACCGTGCGCCACGTCATCATCGTCGCCCAGGTCGGGCAGAAGGTGGTGGGGCTCCTGGTCGATGCGGTCTCCGACATCTTGACCGTGACCGAAGACAACATGCAGCCGACGCCCGACATCGCCAATGAGGCGGCCAAAGCCTATGCCCGCGGCATCCTCGCCATCGAGGGCCGCATGATCTGCCTGATCGAACTTGAGTCCCTGTTCCCGCATACGGAAAGCGAAGCCGCATGACCTATTCACCGGCCATCGATACGAGGCAGTCCCCGGACGAATGCCTGGCAAGCGGCGAATATCCGCTGACCCGTCGGGATCTCTCCGAGATCGCCGCCATGATCTATGCCGATGCGGGCATCTATCTCAACGAGACCAAGGCCTCGCTGGTCTATTCGCGCCTGTCGAAGCACATCCGCCAGCTCGGCCTCAAGGGCTTCCGGGAATATTGCGCGCTCGTCTCCTCGCCGGCCGGGGCTTCGGCGCGCAAGGAGATGCTGTCGCACCTGACGACAAACTTCACGCGCTTCTTCCGCGAGAACCACCATTTCGACCACCTGAAGAGCGACGTGCTGCCGGACCTGCTCGCCCGTGCCCGCAACGGCGGCCGCGTGCGCATCTGGTCGGCCGCCTGTTCGGACGGGCAGGAGCCCTATTCCATCGCGCTCACCGTGCTCTCGATGATGCCGAATGTCGCCGACTACGACTTCCGCATCCTGGCGACCGACATCGACCCGAAGATCCTCGCCATCGCCCGCGCCGGCGCCTATGACGCCAATGCGCTGGAGACGGTGAACCCGGCCATGCGCAAGCAGTTCTTCCGCGACGTGGACACGGGCGGCCGGCAGAAGTGGCAGATCGACGACCGCGTCAAGCGGCTCATCACCTTCAACGAACTGAACCTGATGGCGCAGTGGCCCTTCAAGGGGCCGTTCGACGTGATCTTCTGCCGCAACGTCGTCATCTATTTCGACGAGCCGACGCAGATGAAGATCTGGTCGCGTTTCGCCGGCATGCTCGGCGACAACGGTCACCTCTATATCGGCCATTCCGAGCGCGTCTCGGGCGAGGCGAAGAACCAGTTCGATAACATCGGCATCACAACCTATCGCTACACCGGCAAGCACAGGAGGGGCGCATGATGGCACCCGCGCGCGTACTCGTCGTCGACGATTCGCCGACCATGCGCGGCCTGATCACGGCCGTGCTCAACGCCGATCCCGATGTCAATGTCATCGGCCAGGCGGGCGATGCCATGGAAGCCCGCAACGCGATCAAGCAGCTCAATCCTGATGTCGTGACGCTGGATATCGAGATGCCGAACATGAACGGGCTCGAATTCCTCGACAAGATCATGAAGCTCCGGCCGATGCCGGTCATCATGGTCTCCACGCTCACCCATCGCGGTGCCGAGGCCTCGCTGATGGCGCTGGAAATCGGCGCCTTCGATTGCGTCGGCAAGCCGCAGCCGGGCGATGCCCGCCCCTTCGGCGACCTCGCGGAGAAGGTCAAGGCCGCTGCCCGTTCGCAGCGCCGCTTCCACGCCGAGCCGCCGCCGCTCGCGCCGACGGCTTCCAACGTCAACCCGGCCGCCAGCTACAAGCCCGGCCGCAGGGTCGTCGCCATCGGTTCGTCGACGGGCGGCGTCGAGGCGCTGATCGCCGTCCTGCAGAAATTCCCGGTCAACTGCCCGCCGACCGTCATCACGCAGCACATGCCGCCGAGCTTCACCAAGAGCTTTGCGGACCGGCTGAACCGTCTCTGCGCGCCCGTGGTGCAGGAAGCGACGGACGGGGCGCGGCTGGAGATCGGCAAGATCTATCTTGCGCCCGGCGGCGACCGGCACTTGCAGATCGCCAATCCGCACGCGCCCTGCTGCCGGCTGATCGAGCGCGACCCGGTCAACGGCCATCGCCCTTCGGTGGATGTGCTGTTCGATTCGGTGGCCGAGCTTGCCGGCCGCAACGCCGTCGGCGTCATCCTGACCGGCATGGGCCGGGACGGGGCGGCAGGCCTATTGAAAATGCGCCATGCAGGGGCGCGGACCATCGGTCAGAACGAAAAAACCTGCGTCGTATATGGAATGCCGAGAGTGGCTTTCGAGCTGGGCGCCGTCGAGCACCAGTATCCGCTCTCCTCCATAGGGGAGGAAATCTTGAAGATCACTGCGGCCCGTAGAGAAGGGAGCGAATAATGTCTATCGCTGAAAAAATCAAAGTACTCATCGTTGACGACCAGGTGACGAGCCGCCTGCTGCTGGGCGATGCCCTGCAACAGCTCGGTTTCAAGCAGATCACCGCGGCCGGCGACGGCGCGCAGGGCATGGCCATCATGGCCCAGCAGCCGCATCACCTCGTCATCTCCGACTTCAACATGCCGAAGATGGACGGCATCGAGTTCCTTCAGGCGGTTCGGTCCAACCCGAACACCAAGAAGGCGGCCTTCATCATCCTCACCGCGCAGGGCGACCGCGCGCTGGTGCAGAAGGCGGCCGCGCTCGGTGCGAACAACGTTCTCGCCAAGCCGTTCACCATCGAAAAGATGAAGGCGGCTATCGAAGCCGTGTTCGGGGCATTGAAATGATAACAGACGCCGGGACGCGCCGCGTCCATGTCATCCAGGGCGAATATAAGGTCCTCAACGACCCGAATGTGGTGCTCACCACCATTCTCGGGTCTTGTGTGGCCGCCTGCATGCGCGACCCGGTGATTGGCGTCGGCGGCATGAATCACTTCCTGCTGCCGGGCTCGGCCGAGGCTCTGGCCTCGGGGGGCGATGCCACACGCTACGGCGTGCATCTGATGGAACTTCTGATCAACGGCCTGCTCAAGCAGGGCGCCCGCCGCGACCGGCTGGAGGCGAAGATCTTCGGCGGCGCCAAGACGATCGCCCGCTTCTCCAATGTGGGCGAGCAGAACGCAATGTTCGCCCGCCAGTTCCTGATGGACGAAGGCATCCGGATCGTCGGCGAAAGCACCGGCGGCGAGCACGGGCGCAAGCTGGAATACTGGCCGTCGAGCGGCCGGGCCCGGCAATATGCCCTGACGGGCGTCGAGACGCAGAAGACGGTGGCGCTGGAACAGCGGCCCGCACCGGTCGCCAAGCCGGTCGAAAGCTCGATCGAATTCTTCTGAGGGCCGGATCGGCCCGAGGAAACGAAAGTACGTACTGTATTGCGTTGCCGGTTGCGACTGTCGCACCGCCGTACGAGTGAAAAGGGTAATCCATGCAAGCCGAGTATCTGAGTGCAGCGACCGCCATGGAGGAAGCCCTTCCGGATGTCCTGATGCGAATCGTGTCCGAGCTGCACGATGTCGCCTACCTCATGGAACGCATCGAGCCGCAGCTTGCCGCCATCCACGGCGAAGGCGCGGGTGATGCCGCCGAGCGCATGATGGTGCTGCAGGGCATCGACCTTGCCGTCCAGAAGACGCGGGGGCTCGCCGAGTTCATCGACACGATCACCGGGAGCATTCCCGAAAGCTGGGTCGTCGACGTCACGACGGCGCTGAACCTGGTGAAGCTTGCCGACATGCAGAAGGCGCTGAGCAACGGCCTGCGTCACGGCCATTCCCAGCCGCTCGGCAAGGCGGCGGGCGATTTCGAGTTCTTCTGAGCGGTTTCCCGCGGAAAATCACCCCTTCGGCGGCGCCTCATCGGCGCCGTCTTGCGTTTGTACCGCCGCTCCTGCCTGTTCGGCACGAAATGCTCGCGCAAGTTTCACGGTCTAGTTTCCAGCCCGGATCAGTCAGATCCGCGTATTCCATGGGGCAGGTCGGCGCGTGCGGAAAATGTGCCGGGTCCGTCCCACGTGATTGAAAATGCGTCTGATCGCGCCGGCATGGTAGCCGGCGTCCAGGCGACTAGTCCGTGCGGGAACAGAATGAATCTGTTGGAACAGTTGACGAAAGTCTACAGGAACCTGGCATCGCTGGGGCAGGCGAAACTCGCGATGCTGGCGGGAGCCGCCGTCGTCTCGATCGGTCTCGTGCTTGCCGCCGGGATCCTCGTGAACAAACCCGCCTACGAGACGCTTTATGTCGGTCTGGAAAAGACCGACGTGAATCAGATCAGCCTCGCCCTCGCCGAGGCCAATATCGATTTCAACACCGGAACGGACGGCTCCAGCATCGAAGTGCCGGTGGGCCAGACGGGCAAGGCGCGCCTCTATCTCGCCGAGCGCGGCCTGCCGAGCAGCGCCAATGCCGGTTACGAACTCTTCGACAAGGTCGGCTCCCTCGGCCTTACCTCCTTCATGCAGGAAGTGACGCGCGTCCGCGCTCTCGAAGGCGAAATCGCCCGCACCATCCAGCAGATCAGCGGCATCGCCGCCGCCCGCGTCCATATCGTGATGCCGGAGCGCGGCAACTTCCGCAAGGCCGAACAGGTGCCGACGGCCTCCGTCATGATCCGCGCCAGCGCGCAGGCCGGCCGCGAATCGGCCGCCGCCATTCGCCACCTCGTCGCCGCCTCCGTCCCCGGTCTCGAAGTGGACGGCGTGACGATCCTCGATTCCGCCGGCCAGCTTCTCGCCTCGGGCGATGACCCGGAGAACGGCGCGATCAACCGCTCGCTGACGGCGGTCCAGAGCGTCCAGAGCGAGATCGAACGCAACATCGAAAAGGCGCTCGCGCCCTTCCTCGGCATGGACAACTTCCGCGCCAGCGTCACCGCCGCGCTCAACACCGATACGCAGCAGATCCAGGAAACGGTCTACGATCCGGAATCGCGCGTCGAGCGCTCCGTCCGCGTCACGCGGGAAAGCCAGAAGTCCAGCCAGCAGGCCTCCAACAAGGCCGCCACCGTCGAGCAGAACATTCCGCAGGGCGGCCCTGACGGCAATGGGGACGGCCCGCAGTCGAAGGACGAGGCGGACAAGAAGGAAGAGCAGACCAACTACGAGATCAACAGCAAGACGGTCGCGACCGTCCGCAACGGCGTCGCCGTCGAAAAGCTGTCGGTCGCCGTCGTCGTCAACCGCGCCCGCGTCGCGGCCATGGTCGGCGAGCCGGTCGACCAGGCGAAGATCGACGCCTACATTGCCGACATGCAGAAGATCGTCTCCTCGGCTGCCGGCCTCAACACCGAGCGCGGCGACGTGGTCACGATCACCGCCATGGAATTCCTAGACCACCAGCTGCTCGACGAAGCGGTGCCGGGTCCGGGCGTCATGGAAGTGCTGACGCGCAACCTCGGCGGCATCATCAACGCGGCTGCCTTCCTCGGTGTCGCCTTCCTCGTGGTCTGGTTCGGCCTTCGCCCGGCAGTCCGCTCGGTCACCGGCGGCGGCGCCTCTGCCAATGCGCTGGAAAGCGATGCGGCCGGCCTGGAACTGCCCGACTTCTCCCCTGCTGCCGGCATCGGCGGCCCTGGCGCCACCCTTATGGACGGCTTCGGCGCGGACTTCGGCTTCGACAGCACGGACGACCTGCTCAATGCCGGCGACGATGGCGATGGCGCCTTCAACCGCCGCGTCAAGGAAGGCCCGGAACGCCGCCTCAGCCGCATGGTCGAGATCAGCGAGGAACGCGCTGCCAAGATCCTGCGCAAGTGGTCCGCCGAGAGGGAAGCCGCCTGAGGCTTCCCCGGAAGAAAGACACGAACGCGGCCGGAAACGGCCGCGTTTTCGTTTGCGTAAAAAGTTTTTGCCCGGCCGTTTTTGCCCTCGTTCTGTCGCATTTCCGCAACGCCCATTCGGGCGGTTTGTAGCAATTCCTTCGCATTCGGACTCGGCGCACTTCACGGCAGCGTGATCGGTGAAAAAATTTTATCGCCCCAAGAGTTGAGGACGGACTCCAGGCTCGGCAATTTTCACTGGCATTAGCGGTGGCTGTTGCTCGGAGCGGGCGCGATGCATTGCAAATAATGTTTGGTTAACAAGGATTTAACCGTGCGTTTATCGGCAGTCTCGGAGAAGCAAATCACCCCTGCCAAATCGACTCATAGATGCCGGCAAAAGTAAATCCCGAGAAGATGGCGGTGGTTTTTAGCGATAGCCGATGTACACTTTAGTCACTGATTCGCTTGGTGATTCTCGCCGATGCGGCCTGACCGGCAGGGGTTCGGACGGTTCCGATTGCCCGATGGGAAGGAGGCGTGAATTTCCGCTCGGAATCGGAACAGGGGGCTATCATGGAAACGATCCGGTCGGATGTCGCGGCCTGGGAATCCTATGGATTCTCGGCTGAGTCTGGTGAGCGTAAGAGTGCGCGTGAACTGCTGGTTCAACACCTCGGACGCTGCGCGGATCGCGCCGGGCTGTCCGCCGGTCTCAAGGCCCTGACCGATTACGTCAGCGCCTCTCATTATCTCCTCGTACGCCACGACGTCTCGCCCGAAGCGGGCCTGGAAATCGTCGTCGCCTCCGACTGGCCGTTCGATATGGTGCGCGGCATTGCCACCGCCGTCGTCGCCGGCCAGTCCCGCATGAGCGAGCTGGACAAGTGCCTGACCCTGCTGAAGCCCTGCTTCAGCCATCTCGCCGACGACGTGGCGGTGCCGAAGGGCATCAGCCGCGAATATTGCGTCATCGCCTTCCATGTCGGCCGGGTGCGCATGTCGCTGCTGCTGCTCTTCCCCGAGCACTTCATCCTTTCCCAGAGCAAGCTGCGCGATGTCGGCATCATGACCGGCTACTTCGCCAGCGTCTGCTGCCAGGGCGCGATCCTCAGGCAGGATCGCGAGATGGACCTGACCGAGCGCGAGATCGAGTGCCTCTACTGGATCGCCGAAGGCAAGACGAGCGACGAGATCGCCGTCATCCTCGGCATCTCGCGCAACACGATCAACAACTACATCACCAGCGTGATGCGCAAGACCGCGACCAAGACGCGGTCCGAGGCCATCGCCTGGGCCGTTCGCAACAGCCTGGTTTGAGGAGCGCTGCCATGGATCTCCCGCTTTCCGCCCCCGCTGCCATGGAGACGGAAATCAGGCTCGCGCGGCCGCCGAAAGCGGCCCGGGTGTCCGATTTCGTCGCGCGCCTGCAGGTAATGCAGACGATCCTCGGCGCCCAGCATTTCGCGGTGTTGCGCGTTTCGGGCCACGGCCTGCCGTCCTCGCGCCGGCTGACGCTCTCGCTGCACAACTGGGCGCACGATGTCGACGGCAACGGGCGCGCGCTGCTGGGAGCCTATGGGGCCGATCTGCTCGCCCATCTCGAAAGCTCGATGCTGCCGCTGATCTGGGAAGGTGCGGGCGACAACCAGTTCGCCGAATCGGGCGCGGAGCCCTTCACGACGCGTCTGACGCCGCATCTCTTGCCGTCGTCGGGCATGGCCTTCCCGGTCCGTCTCGGCGCGCATGGCAACGGTTACGTGGTCTTCACGGGCACCTTCATCGCGCCGTCCAGCGACCTCATCATCGACATGCACATGAAGAGCTGCCAGGTGCTGATCGACATGCTGGCGGGCGAGGAAAAGAAGCTCGCGCCGTCCGAATCGCTCAGCGAGCGCGAGATCGCCTGCCTCCAGATGGCCGGCGACGGCTGCATCTCCGAGGCGATCGCCGAGAATATGGGTCTTTCCGTCCACACGGTGAACGCCTATCTCGGCACGGCGACGACGAAGCTCGATGCGGTCAACCGCATCCAGGCCATCGCGAAGGCCATCCGTCTCGGCTATATCACGTAACGTAATCCGCAGACCCTACGGTTTGCCGATGAATGGCCGGGCAAGGCCCGGCCATTGGCGAGGGGAACGAACCCCTCGCAGCCTCAATGGGCATGCTGCGAGGCGGCGCCCGACTTCACGTAGCGTGCTTCCGCCAGGCTCTTGCGCAGGAAGGCCGTGTTGTCGTCGGGATCGGCGGCCGGGTCGTTGAAGGCGACATGCGTGACCTCCACGCCGGCCTTGTCCTTCTGCAGCATCAGCTTGGCATAGACCGTCACGCCCTGCGGGCGCAGTTCCATGTCCAGCGTCACTTCCGGCTCGGTATCCCAGTCGAGGCGATAGTCGCCGCCGGCGCCGAAATTGACCGTGCCGGGCAGGAAATAGAGTTCGGCCGCGGAGGAAACCAGGTCGGCCAGGTTGCCGTAGCACTCGAAACGCAACAACGAGACGAGATCGGCGGCATCGAGCAGTCTGAGCTCAGTGGCGACCGGGCAGATTGCTTCGGCAACAATCTTCTCGCGCTCGGCGGAGTAGGTGCATTTTCTCATCGGATCTAGTTTACCCGTCTGGTCTGGGGCGAGGCTGCATATACCCGGTGAATCAGCTCCGCCACGGCCTTGTAGAACACCGGTGGAATGACACTATCCACCGAGACTTGCGCAAACATTGAGCGTGCGAGCGGCGGATCCTCGAAGACGGGAATTCCGCTCTCCTCCGCGATCTCGCGGATGCGCAGCGCGATGAGGTCCTGCCCCTTGGCGACGACCACGGGCGCGTCGCCCTCTTCGCGCACATAACGCAGCGCGACGGCAAAGTGAGTCGGGTTGGCGATGACGAGCGTGGCGCGCGGCACGTCCGCCATCATGCGGCGGCGGATGCGGTCGCGCTGGATGGAGCGCATGCGCGCCTTGACCAGCGGGTCGCCCTGCGCCTGCTTCATTTCCTCCTTCACCTCCTGCTTCGTCATCATCAGTTCGGAGAACCAGTGATGCCGCGTCCAGGCGAAGTCGAGCCCGGCTATGAGCGCGGTGGCGAAGAGGATGATGAGGAGCACCTTGTTGATATCGGAACTCATCATGTACATGAGCGCCGCAGGTTCGGAGAACATGGTGTCGAGCGAGGCGAAGTAGTTGCTGCGCAGCGACAGCGCCACGACCAGCGAGACCAGCAGGATCTTGATCAGCGACTTGCCGAATTCGACGAGGCCGGGCTTGCCGAAGAGGCGGCCGAGGCCCTTGATCGGGCTCAGGCGGCTCATCTGCGGGCGCACCCGCTCCAGGATCGGGCTCGGCATGTTCTGGAACACCGAGGAAGCGATGCCGAAGGCCATCATCATGACGAGGATCGGCAGCAGCAATGCGCCGGCCTCCCAGCCGAGATGGCGAAAGATCGCGATGACGTCGGTGCCGGTCTTCAGGTTCCAGGCCTCGGGCTGTTCGAAGAAGTCGCGCAGCGTCTCGTTCATCCGCGAAATGCCGTCGGGCAGGAAGAACACGAGGAAGAGATAGATCGCGAGCGTCGAGGCGAAGATCGTGATTTCGCGCGAGAAGGGGGTATTGCCCTTCTCCATCGCGTCGCGAAGCTTCTTCTCTGTCGGGAGCTCTGTTTTACTGTCCTTGTCGTCGTCGTCCGACACGTCACGCCTCCCGGCTTCGCGCAGAAGCCAAAACAAAACGGCCCGAACCCCATGTCAGGAGATTCGGGCCGCTGGTACGCTCCGCTTGCGGCGTTACCGTGTCAAGGCGGATCAGGCTGCCTGGGCTTCCTGTTCCTTCTCCTTCAACTGGATTTGTCCGGCGGCGGCCAGGCGAATGGCTTCCTGCGTGATCGAGCGGCGGGCGATCGCCACTTCGCGCGGGTTGACGCCCTGGTCGCCGGCGGCGAGGTCCGACTCGATCATGCGGCGCTGGCGCGCGCCGATCGAGGAGAGGACCGATTCGCGCAGTTCCATCGACGCGCCGCGCAGGGCCGCCGTGATGATGTCGCCGGAAACGTCGTTGAAGAGCGAAACGCGGCTGCGCTGCGGCATGTAGAGCACGTCCTCGAAGAGGAAGATCTTCGGGCGGACCTTCTTGACCGACTCGGTCGAGACCGTTTCGAGCGAGGCGAGCATTTCGTCGACCTGCGACTTTTCCAGCTCGTTCATGAGGTCGGCGACCTTGTTCGAACCGACCGAATTGCGTTCCGCATCCAGCGCGTTGATCATCTCGATGACGCGGGCCTCGACGATCGCGGTCGCCTTGGGGCTCGCGTCCTTGAGGTTGACGGTACGGTTGATGATGTCGGCGCGGTGATCTTCCGGAATCTCGAGCAGCACCTTCGCACCGAAGGACGAGGGCATCATCGAGAGGATGTAGGCGATGGTCTGCGGGTGTTCGTTCAGCAGGAACCTGGCGACGAAGATCGGGTCTGCGTCCTGCAGGCGGTCCCAGATGGTCGTCTCGAAGGCCTGGAAGGCGGCGCGGCGGCCGAGCAGGCCGTCCACTTCGTCCGGCGTCAGGCCTTCCTCGAGAATGCCTTCCATCATCTTGGCATTGTCCATCAGGCCCGCACCCTCGGTGAAGAGGTCCTCGAACTCGTTGACGAGATCGATCAATTCGTGCGGCGGGATGGCGCGCAGGTTCTGCGCAGCGGCGATGATCGCCTGCAACTCGCTCTGGGTGAAATATTTCAGCAGCTTGCCGGCGACACCCTTGCCCATGGCGAGAAGGACGGCTGCTGCCTTCTCAACCGGCGAAAGCGGTGCTCCGACCGCCGTGGATGTGCCGAAATTCTCGAAATCCATCATGGATTATCATCCCCCTGAACCCTCACCGGGTATCAGATCTTGCGTGTACTCTTGACTTCGATGAGCTTGACCCCGAAGCGGGTGTCGTCGTTTTCCAGAACGGTGATCTCGCCGCGGCCGATCACCCGGCCGTTGACCATGACTTCGACCGGTTCGCCGATGCGGCGGTCGAGCGCGATGGTGGCGCCTTCGCTGAGGTTCATCAGGCTTGAGACCTGCATCTGCGAGGACCCCAGAACGATCTGCAGATCGATCGGGATATCCATGATGAGGTCCATGTTGGACTGCATGGCGCTGCCCGGACGCGGGGCCTCGCCGAGATCGGCGGAAAAATCGGTGCCGGCGCCGCCGCCGAAATCACCGCCGCCGAAGTCGGACCCGCCGAAGCCGGTGTCCGCGCCGAAATCCGACGTGGCGGCGCTGCCGCCGAAATCGGTATTGCCGAAGTCGGACCCGCCGAAAGCGGCCAGCGGGTCGTCGTCGATCGTCGCCGGAAGATCGGCGCCGAGCGAGCCGGTAGCATCCTTCTGAAGAACGCCGCGCAGGTCGTCGATCGCCTGCTCCAGTTCCTGGTCGCCCGCGTTGATGGAGGACATGATGTCGTCAGCGATGGGTGTTTTCTTCGGTGCCATAAGACCACTATTCCATTTGAAACTTGCCTGAGGCGTGCCGCCCCGCAGGCTTCATGCGCAAAACTATCCGATGATGTGCTGGAGGAGCTCTTCCTCCGAGCCGTAGGTATCCTTGACGCGAACCGTGTAGCGGGCGCCGGAGCGGCCGAATTCGCAGACATAGAGGTTGCGGCCGTTCGCGTTCACTTCCACGCGCACGTCACCGGCCTCGTTGAAGGGAATGACGTCGCCGGCCTGCAGGCGGCTGATCGTGTCGAGCGTCTGGGCTTCGAGGCGGATGCGCGCCTCCAGCGTCACCTTGGAGCGACGCACCTGCTCGCCGAGCTGCTCGCTCCATTCGACCCGGGTCTTCGGCGCGTTGGCCGGCTTCGGTGCCGTGATGGTCGATTTCAGGAGAACGGCCTGGGGAATGACGACGTGGAAGGTCGAGAGCACGGGGCCGATGCCGACCGCCATGTTGACCATTGCGACGAACTGCTCGTCGCTGCCGTCGTCGTGGGGCTTGCGGATTTCCGCATTGTGCGCCGCGCCGAGATAGGGCTCATAGCCGTTCGCGCCGTTGACGGCCGTCTTCAGCACGCCGGAAATGCGGTCGAACATCATGGCCGCAAGGTCGAGCTCGATCTTGGAGAGCGGCCGCGGTTCGGGATCCTCGATCGAATCGCTGACCGCGCCGAGCATGTTCTCGACGAGCGTGATGATCATCGGGCTGTCGCAGATCAGCGTGAAGCGCTCGCACCAGTCGCGAAGGGACGCGTCGCAGCAGGCCATGGCGCCGCCGAGGCCCGAGACGAGCGTGCCGTAGGTGCCGGTCGTGAAACCGGCATAGGAGACCGCGACCTCGAAGCCGAGTTCGCTTTCCAGCATGTCGGGCAGGAATTCGGAGAACACGTCGCCGAGGCTGGCGCAGAGCTTGGAGATAGTCGCCTGGTCGCCGAGCCTGCCCGTGAGGCGGGCAAGCACGATGGGATCCATGGGGGCGGGGGCGGAGGTCACGGTCGCTGCGCTCATCTCTTAGGCCGCCTTCGAATCGCCGCCGCCGCCGGGGTTCATCATTTCCTGCTCCACCGCGTCGATCGACGGACGCTCGTAGGAGGAAATGGTCTTGCGGCCGTATTCCAGCGCCACCTGCGGCACCGAGCCGTTCATGTAGGCGAGCAGCGTCTGCTTGACGATGACGTAGAGGCGGTTCTGCTTCTCGCGCACCACCTTGATGTTCGTGGCGATCGGCGTGACGATCGAGTAGGACAGGAAGATGCCGAGCATGGTGCCGACGAGGGCCGAACCGATGAGGCCGCCGAGGACTTCGGGGGATTCGTTAATCTTGCCCATCGCCTTGATGACCCCGAGAACGGCCGCGATGATACCGATGGCCGGGAAGGCGTCGCCCATGGTCGTCAGCGACTGGTAGGGCTTCATCTTGTCGCGCGTGATCGTCTGGATTTCCTCGTCCATCAGCGCCTCGATCTCGTGCGAGCGGGCATTGCCGATGATGATGAGGCGGACGTAGTCGCAGATGAAGGCCGTCAGTTCCTTGTTCTTGAGAACGGTCGGCGCGGACTGGAAGATCGGCGATTCCTCGGGATTGTCGATATGGGCTTCGATCTCGTTGCGCGATTTCGTGCGCAGGTCCCGCATCAGGCTGTAGAGCACGCCGAGCGTATCGAGATAGTCGCGTTCCTTCGGAACCTTGTGCTTGAACGCCTCGCCGAGCGCCTTGCCGGTTTCCTTGATCACCTTCATCGTGTTCGCCACGATGAAGCCGCCGACGCCGGCGCCGCCGATGATCATGAGTTCGAATGGCTGGTTCAGTACCTCGACGTGGCCGCCCATGGCCATGAAGCCGCCCAAGACGCAGCCGATGGTAACGATGAGACCGATAATGATGTTCATGAGCGCAGGTGTCCCGACACAATTCTGACCGTTCCGGAAATACGGTTCCAGCCTTGCGTGAAGCTGTACCTGACGGCGGGTTTACCGATCAGGTTCGCACAAGCAAAACCCGCGAGGATCATGGTTCAAAACGGGCATCCGTGCCTTCTTGAAGCCTTCTCGAACCTGATCGGCGGCCTATCGTGACGACCACCTATACGAGCTACAAGCTGATTTCCTCCGACCTCCAGACGTCGCTGAAGCGCGTTTCGGAGCAGCCGGACGTCAAGCGCGAGACGGAATACTACCTTTCCAAGATCGGCAGCATAAAGACCATCGACGAGTTCTTCGCCGACAGCCGTCTCTACAACTACGCCATGAAGGCGCACGGGCTGGACGACATGGCCTATGCCAAGGCCTTCATGCGCAAGGTGCTGACGGAGGGCGTGGACAACAAGGACGCCTTCGCCAACCAGCTCAGCGACACGCGCTACAAGGCGCTGGCGGAATCGCTGAACTTCGCCCGTCACGGCGAACTCGCCACCACCTTCGAGCGCGCGCAGAAGGGCGTCGTCGAGAAATATGCCCGCCAGACGCTGGAAGTCAGCGCCGGCGAGGACAATACGGGCGTGCGCCTGGCGCTCTATTTCGAGCGCATGGCCTCCTCCATAACCTCGGGTTACTCGATCATCGCCGACGACGCGCTGGCCCAGGTCGTGCGCACCGCGCTGCAGCTTCCGGCGGAATTCGCCGCGACCGACATCGACCGCCAGGCCGCCTATTACGAGGACGTGCTGAACCTCGACGAGTTCAAGGATCCCTCCAAGGTCGGCAAGTTCCTCGAGCGCTTCACCGCGATGTGGGAACTCGAAAACCCCGTCGGCAGCTACGATCCGCTGACCGTCTTCCAGTCGTCCAGCCTTACCGGCATTTCCACGGACCTCCTGCTTTCCATCAACAATCTGAAACTCGGAGGTCGCTGAGATGCAGACCGGGCTTTATGTATCGCTTTCGTCCCAGCTTGCGCTCGACCGCCGTCTGGCGACGCTCGCCGACAACGTCGCGAATTCGACGACGGTCGGCTTCCGCGCCACCGAAGTGAAATTCAACCAGGTCGTCAGCGACCAGAAGAGCGCCGACGTCGCCTTCGTCTCGCAGGGCGACGAGTTCATCTCCACGCGCAGCGGCGGCATCACCGAGACCGGCGGCACGCTCGATTTCGCCATCAAGGGCGACGCCTGGTTCCAGGTGGAGACGCCCGCCGGCCCGACGCTGACCCGCGACGGGCGCTTCACGCTGACGGATGCCGGCGAACTGGTGACGCTCAACGGCTATCCGGTGCTCGACGCCGGCGGCGGCCCCATCCAGATCGACGGGAATGCCGGTCCGATCCTGCTCAGCTCCGACGGCCAGCTCAACCAGAACGGCCGGCCCGTCGCCGCGCTCGGCATTTTCGAGGCGGACCTTTCGGCCGGCTTCGTGCGCGCCGGCAACAGCGGCATCATCCCGACCCGCCAGCCCGAACCCATCGTCGACCGCGTCGATGCGGGCGTGGTGCAGGGCTATGTCGAGGAATCCAACGTCAACGCCATCGGCGAGATGACGCAGCTCATCCAGGTCACGCGCGCCTTCGAGAACATCGCTTCGCTCATCCGCGACAGCGAGGAGTCCATGAAGGAAGCCATTCGTACCTTTGGCGGGAACCGGTAAGCGATGATGAGCGGCGAAGGACCCGCGCCCGAAGGCGGACGCATGATGAATGCCCTTGCGGGGCTTGTCCGGCGCTATTCCTCGCCGGAATTCTCCGTCGTCCATGGCGGCCACGTCCAGACCATCGCCGCCGGCAACTACACGGTCAGCGGCCTGTCGCGGCACGTGCGGCTCGGCGAGTTCGTCGCGCACAAGAGCGCGACCGGCATCCATCTCGGCGAGGTCGTCCGCGTCGAACAGGACACGGTCGTCGTCTGCCCCATCGAACCGGGCGAGCCCATCGGCATCCACGACACCGTCATCCGCAAGGGCGCCTTCCGCATCGCGCCGTCGGAAACCTGGTGCGGCCGCACGATCAACGCGCTCGGCGAACCCATCGACGGGCTCGGCCCGCTGGCGCAGGGTGACGAGCGCCGCTCCATCTCCAACACCGCGCCGCCTTCGATGACGCGCCGGCGCATCGAGGACGGCTTCAGCACGGGCGTACGCGCCATCGATATCTTCGCGCCGCTCTGCCTCGGCCAGCGTCTCGGCATCTTCGCCGGTTCGGGCGTCGGCAAGTCGACGCTGCTGTCGATGCTCGCGCGGGCCGATGCCTTCGACAAGGTGGTGATCGCGCTCGTCGGCGAGCGCGGCCGCGAAGTGCGCGAATTCATCGAGGATACGCTCGGCGACAATCTCGCCAAGTCCGTCGCCGTCGTCGCCACCAGCGACGAGAGCCCGATGCTGCGCAAGATGGCGCCGCTGACGGCGGTGACCATTGCCGAGCACTATCGCGACCAGGGCGACAACGTGCTCCTGATCATCGACAGCGTGACGCGCTTTGCCCATGCGATCCGCGAGGTGGCGACCGCCTCCGGCGAGCCGCCGATCGCCCGCGGTTATCCCGCCTCCGTCTTCACCGAGCTGCCGCGGCTTCTCGAGCGGGCGGGCCCGGGCGCCGAAGGCGCGGGCACGATCACCGCCATCATCTCGATCCTCGTCGACGGCGACAATCACAACGACCCGATCGCCGACTCCACGCGCGGCATTCTCGACGGCCATATCGTGATGGAGCGCAGCCTTGCGGAAGAGGGGCGCTACCCGCCCATCAACCCGCTCGCCTCGATCTCGCGCCTTGCCCGCAAGGCCTGGACGCCGGACCAGGAGAAGCTGGTGTCGCGGCTGAAGTCGCTGATCCACCGCTTCGAGGAAACGCGCGACCTGCGCCTTATCGGCGGCTATCGCCCGGGCGGCGATCCCGACCTCGACATGGCGATCAAGCAGGTGCCGATCATCTATGAGGTTCTGAAACAGACGCCGGGCGAAGACCCAGCCGCGGACGCCTTCTCCGACCTTGCGGTCGCGCTGAGGAATGCGGCCGCGCAGGGCGGCGCGCCGGCCATGCGAAGGGGATGAGAGTGACGGATTTCGATGCAGACGAAACCATCCAGCCGCTGAAGCGGTCGGAGCGGGGTCATTACAGCTTCGGCGACAAGATGCTTGTCGGCGCGGGCGTGATGCTGGCGGCGGGCGCCGCGTTCTTCCCCTGGTATGTCTTCCTCAACCCGGAAAAGTTCTCGGTGCCGACGCTCTGGCAGGGCGCGACGCGCGACCTGCCGGAAACGGCGCCGCGAGAGGTGGTGAGCGTTTCGCCCGCCGCCATGGTCGACAACGACAACGAGCCGGCGCTGGAAGGCGTCGATCCGGTGGCGACGGCCACGACCTCCGGCCTCGGTACGGAAAAGAAGCTCGGCGCGCCCGTCGATACCGGCCTCGACCAGCCGCTGCCGGCCAATTCCGGCTTCCGCCTGATGCATGTGGCGAACGGCCGGGCGCTGATCGAGGACGCACGCGGCATGTATATCGTGCGCGTCGGCTCGATCCTGCCGGACAACAGCCGCCTCGCGACGCTGGAGCAGCGGGACGGCGCCTGGGTCATCGTCACCTCCAGCGGCACGGTCATCAAGCGCAACTGACGGCGCGCGCGGGTTTTCCGCGCCCCGAATCGGCCGGCCGCCATCTGTGCCGCCGGCCGCCCGCTCGCCGTGAGAATTCCGGCTCGAGCACTTTATTTCCCCGGGAATTCAGGCACTTGCCGATAGGCCGCCACCGGTGCAAGTCTGACGCAAGATTGGTTCCATAGGTTCGCCGTGAACAAGGATGGAGCTTGTCATGCAACCGATACAACTGTTTGAACTGGCATCGAAACAGGCCGAATGGCTCTCAGTCCGCCAGAGTGTGGTTGCAGGCAACATCGCCAACGCCAACACCCCCGGGTTCAAGGCGAAGGACGTAACCCCCTTCCAGTCGGTGCTCGAAACCACGGGCATCCGCATGGCGGCGACGCAGCCCGGCCACTTCACCGAAACCGAAATGGCAAGCCGCGTCATCGAGACCAAGCCCACCGAAGAGATCGGCGTGCAGGAGTCCGGCAACACGGTCGGCCTTGCCGAGGAACTCATGAAGGAAGGCCAGGTCAAGCGTGAGTTCGATATGAATGCCGGCCTCGTCAAGGCCTTTCATCGCATGATGCTGATGACAGTCAGAAGGTAAAAAATGGATCCGCTCGTAGCTTCAATGAAAGTCGCGGCCTCGGGACTTGAGGCGCAATCCACCCGCATCCGTATCGTTTCGGAAAACCTCGCCAACGCCCGTTCCACGGGCGACACCCCCGGCGCCGACCCCTTCCGCCGCAAGACGGTGACCTTTGCCGCCGAGCTCGACCGCGCCACCAACGCGTCGCTCGTCGAGGTCGAACGTCTCGGTGTCGACGAGGGCGAATTCTCGACCGAATACGACCCGGGCAATCCGGCCGCCGACGAGAAGGGCTTCGTGAAGATGCCGAACGTCAATGTGCTGGTCGAAATGGCCGACATGCGCGAAGCCAACCGCTCCTATGAAGCCAATCTGCAGAGCATCAAGCAGTCGCGCGATCTGATCAGCGCCACCATCGACCTTCTGAGGGCATCGCAATGATCGAGAGCATCAAGGGCGTAAACGGCCTCTTCTCCAACGGCCCGCTGTCTGGCGTCGAGACCGGCACGGCCAACACCGTCTCCGCCGCCGCCGCGCAGGGAACCGGCACCCAGATGTCCTTCGCCCAGGTGATGGGCGACATGGCAACTGAAATGGCCAACACGCTGAAGCTTGGTGAAACCAAGTCCTTCGAGGCCATCCAGGGCAAGGCATCGACCCGCGAAGTGGTCGACGCCGTCATGAATGCCGAGCAGACGCTGCAGACCGCCATCGCCATCCGCGACAAGGTCGTCACCGCCTATCTCGAAGTAGCCAGAATGCAGATCTGAGGACCGGACATGAAAGCCCTTGCCATTGCCGCCACCGGCATGAACGCGCAGCAGACCAACCTCGAAGTCATCGCGAACAACATCGCGAACATCAACACGACCGGCTTCAAGCGCGCCCGCGCCGAATTCTCGGACCTGCTCTACCAGACCGAACGCGCCGCCGGCGTGCCGAACCGCGCCAATGCGGCCGTCGTGCCGGAAGGCGCGATCATCGGCCTCGGCGTCAAGACCGCCGCGGTGCGCAACCTGCACCTCCAGGGCGGCCTCGTGTCCACCGGCAACTCCTTCGACCTCGCGCTGATCGGCCGCGGCTGGTTCCAGATCGAGGCGGCGGACGGCTCCACGCTCTACACCCGCGCCGGCGCCTTCAACACCAACGCCCAGGGCCAGCTCGTCACGCTCGACGGCTATACGGTCGTGCCCGGCATCACCGTGCCGCAGGATGCGACGGAAGTCACCGTCACCAAGTCCGGCCAGGTCTATGCAACGGTCGGCGGCCAGCAGCAGGATCTCGGCCAGATCACCCTGGCCAATTTCGTCAACGAGGCCGGCCTCGAGCCGCTCGGCGAAAACCTCTACCGCGAAACCGCCGCGTCCGGCCCGGCCAATGTCGGCGCACCGGACGAAGCGGGCTTCGCCTATATCCAGCAGAACTACCTCGAAGCCTCCAACGTCGATCCGGTCAAGGAAATCACCGACCTGATCTCGGCCCAGCGCGCCTATGAAATGAACTCCAAGATCATTCAGGCGGCGGACGAAATGGCGGCGGTGGTCAGCAAGAATCTGAGATAACGAACCGGACAAGCGGGGAACATGATGTTTCGCCTGATAGCAGCTCTTCGGAGAGGAAAGACCTTTTCCGCCCTGCGGCGCGCGGCCCTCGTCGCGCCCGCCGTGCTCATCGGTCTCTTTTCGGCCGACGCGGCCCTGGCCGAGGCGCGCACCGCCGTCGTGCCCAAGCGCATCATCTATCCCGGCGAGGAAATCGACGCGGGTCAGCTCGAAGTGGTCGAGGTCACCAACCCGAATATCGTCAAGGGCTTCGCCGAAGACATCTCCGCCGTCAACGGCATGGTGACGAAGCGCACGCTCCTGCCCGGCCGCGTCATCCTGACATCGGCCTTGCGGGAACCCTTTGCCGTTTCCCGCGGCACCACCGTGCAGCTCGTCTTCGACAACGGTTCGATGGTGCTGCGCGCGTCGGGCACGCCCCTGCAGGATGCGGCCGTCGGCGACCTCATCAAGGTCCGCAACAAGGATTCCGGCGTGATCGTCTCCGGTACGGTCATGGGCGACGGAACCGTCCACGTGGTGGCGAAATGATGCAATCCTTCCTTTTCCGCGTCGCAGCCTTTCTCGCCTGCCTGATGCTTGCGGCAGGTCCGGCGCTGCCGGCGGCCCGCATCAAGGACGTCGCCTCGCTGCAGGCCGGCCGCGACAACCAGCTGATCGGCTACGGCCTCGTCGTCGGTCTCCAGGGCACGGGCGACAGCATGCGCTCCTCGCCCTTCACCGAGCAGTCCATGCGCGCGATGCTGCAGAACCTCGGCATCTCCATGGTGGGCACGCAGACGCGCGCCAAGAACATCGCCGCCGTGCTCGTCACGGCCAATCTGCCGCCCTTCGCCAGCCCCGGCAGCCGCATCGACGTGACGGTCGGCTCGCTCGGCGATGCGACGTCGCTGCGCGGCGGCACGCTCGTCATGACCTCGCTTTCCGGCGCCGACGGCCAGATCTATGCGGTCGCGCAGGGCTCCATCGTCGTCACCGGCCTCAGCGCCAATGGCGATGCGGCCAGCGTCCAGCAGGGCGTGACGACCGCCGGCCGCGTGCCGAACGGTGCGATCATCGAACGCGAGCTGCCCTCGCGCTTCAAGGATTCGTCCGACCTCGTCCTTCAGCTGCGCAATCCCGATTTCTCGACCTCGGTCGGCATGGCCGATGCGATCAATCGCTATGCGGCCGCCCAGTACGGCTCGCCGATCGCCGAATCGCGCGATTCCCAGTCGGTCTATATCGCCAAGCCGAAGATGGCCGATCTTGCCCGCCTGATGGCCGATATCGAAAACCTCGTCATCGAGACGGACGCGCCGGCGCGCGTCGTCATCAACGAACGAACGGGCACCATCGTCATCGGCCAGGACGTGCGCATCTCGCCCGTCGCCGTCAGCTATGGCTCGCTCACGGTGCAGGTCAACGAAATGCCCGAAGTGATCCAGCCGGAGCCCTTCTCCAAGGGCGTGACGGCCGTCCAGCCGCGCACGGATATCCTCGTGCAGCAGGACGGCGGCAATGTCGCGGTGCTCGACGGCTCCAGCCTGCGCTCGCTCGTCTCCGGCCTCAACAGCATCGGCGTCAAGCCGGATGGCATCATCTCCATCCTGCAGAGCATCAAGACGGCCGGCGCGCTTCAGGCAGAACTGGTGCTGCAATGATGAACACGACCCTTTCGACACTCGCCCGCAAGCTCGCCCTGCCGCTCGCCGGTTTCGTGATGATGGCCATTCCGGGCGCCTTCGCCGAGGAGCGCCCCGTCGTCACCACGACCAAGGCCAGCACCGACGAGGTGCGCGAATTCTGCACCAACATCGCCGATGCCGCCCGCGACCAGCGTTACCTCTTGCAGAAGCAGGAACTGGAAACGCTGCAGAAGGATGTCGACGAGCGCATCAAGGTGCTGGAAACGCGCCGGGCCGAATACGAGGACTGGCTGAAACGCCGCAACGATTTCCTGAAGTCCGCCGAAGCGGGCCTCGTGGAAATCTACCGCAAGATGAAGCCCGACGCCGCCGCCAGCCAGCTCGCCGAACTCGATCCGGAGATCGCGTCCGCCATCGTCATGAAGCTGCCGCCGCGCCAGTCGAGCACGATCCTCGGCGAGATGCCGGCCGACAAGGCCGCCATGCTCACCCGCATCATCGCCTCGGCGACCGATCCGAACACCTCGAAGGACCCGTCATGAAAAAGACCGCCTCCGCACTTGCCGTCGCGATGGCCTTGTCGGGCTGCACCAGTCAGGCTGTGAACGAGATCGGCCGGGCGCCGTCGATGAGCCCCATCGGCAGCGGCCTCAACTATGCCGAGACGCCGCAGATGGCGATGTATCCCAAGCAGCCGCGCACCGCGGTTTCCGGCTATTCGATCTGGAGCGACCAGCAATCGGCGCTGTTCAAGGATTCGCGCGCCTTCAAGGTGGGCGACATCATGACCGTGAACATCCGCGTCAACGACAAGGCGAGCTTCGACAACAAGACCGACCGCTCCCGCACCAACAAGAGCGGCATGAACCTCGGTTTCGGCGGCTCGGGCAACAATTTCAGCGTCGATACGTCGGCCGATCTCAACTACGGCTCCTCGACCAGCACGAAGGGCGACGGCACGACGGAGCGGTCCGAAAAGCTGAACCTGCTCGTCGCCGCGGTCGTCACCGGCGTCATCGAGAACGGCAATCTCCTGATTTCCGGCTCGCAGGAAGTGCGGGTGAACCATGAGCTGCGCATCCTCAACGTCGCCGGCATCGTGCGCCCGCAGGATGTCGACGCCAACAACCAGATCTCCTACGAGCGCATCGCGGAAGCCCGCATCTCCTACGGTGGCCGCGGCCGCCTGACCGAAGTGCAGCAACCGCCGTGGGGCCAGCAGGCCGTCGACCTGTTCTCGCCGATCTGACGATCCCATCCTCGCAATACGGGAAGACGAACATGGCGGACGAAGAACAGGGCGCCGAGAAAAAGAAACCCTCGCTGGTCATCACAATCGCGATCATCGCCGTCCTGACGCTGCTGGCCGGCGGCGGCGGCTGGCTCGTCGGCAATATGCTTGCCCCGCCCCCGGCCGAAAAGCCGGCGGAAGAGGTGGCCAAGGCCGCGGGCGGCCACGGTGGCGGCGAAAAGGCGGAGGCGGGCGAAATCCCGCATATCTCCACCGAGGCGAACGGCGTCGTGCTGCTCGACCCGATCACCAGCAACCTTGCCTACCCTTCCGACAACCGTGTGCGCCTCGAAGTGGCGCTGATGTTCAAGGGCGCGCCCGACGTGGCGCTGGCCGAGGAAATCCACCAGGACATCATGGCCTATATGCGCACCGTCTCGCTGCAGCAGGTCCAGGGGCCGCGCGGTTTCCAATATCTCCGGGAAGACCTGCAGGAGCGGGTTGACCTCCGGTCCGAAGGGCGCGTAACCAACGTCATGTTCCGCACCTTCGTGATCGAATGATTCGAGTCCTTCTGACCTTCCTCGCCATGATGGCGATGACCGGCGTGGCCTACGCCCAGCAGCAGTTGCAGCTGCCGGGCGATCTCCTCAACGCGCCCGTCGAAGGCTCCGTCGCCTCCTGGATCATCCGTTCCTTCGGGCTCCTGACGATCCTGTCGGTTGCGCCCGGCATCCTGATCATGGTGACGAGCTTCCCGCGCTTCGTCATCGCCTTCTCGATCCTGCGTTCGGGCATGGGCCTTGCCACCACGCCCTCGAACATGATCCTCGTCTCGCTCGCCCTCTTCATGACCTTCTACGTCATGGCGCCGACCTTCGACCGCGCCTGGCAGAACGGCGTCGAACCGCTGATCGCCAACCAGATCGACGAGACGGAAGCGGCCAAGCGCATCGCCGAGCCCTTCCGCGAATTCATGGTGGCCAATACCCGCGACAAGGACATCGAGCTCTTCATCTCGCTCGCCGAGGAGCGCGGACAGAAGGTCGTCGAGAACAATGTCGCGGACCTGCGCGTCGTCATCCCGGCCTTCATGATCTCGGAAATCCGTCGCGGCTTCGAGATCGGCTTCCTCGTCGTGCTGCCCTTCCTCGTCATCGACATGATCGTCGCCACCATCACCATGGCCATGGGCATGATGATGCTGCCGCCGACCTCTATCTCGCTGCCTTTCAAGATCCTGTTCTTCGTGCTCATCGACGGCTGGAATCTGCTCGTCGGCAGCCTCGTCAGGTCCTTTAGCTAAAGCCTTCACACCCCCTTAACCATCCCGTCTTACCGCCGGTTAACCCTGTTTTCCGGTGGGTCGAAAGCGCCCGTCCAATTTAAGAAGTTGGCAAGGATTGGCTGCGACTTTGGGCTCCACACGACGGGTTTGGTGTCCTTCAGAACGCTGGAGAAACCGAGTTGGCATGATGCCGAACCGCCGTAACCGGTAAGTATTCAGTCCGGTATGTCCCCACCAGTATTTCGTTCAAAGGGACAACTTGAATGTCGAGCATTCTCACCAACACGGCTGCAACCGCAGCTCTCCAGACGCTGCGCACCATCAACAACGACATGGACTCGACGCAGAACCGCATTTCGTCGGGTATGCGCGTCGCTGCGGCTTCCGATAACGCTGCTTACTGGTCGATCGCCACCACCATGCGCTCGGACAACAAGGCCCTGTCGGCTGTCAACGACGCACTCGGCATCGGCGCCGCCAAGGTCGACGTTGCCTACGGCGCAGTCGACGCATCGATCGATGTCGTCAACGAAATCAAGAAGAAGCTGGTTTCCGCCAAGGAACAGGGCGTCGACAAGGCCAAGGTCCAGGAAGAAATCACCCAGCTCCAGGGCCAGCTGAAGTCCATCGCAGAATCCGCTTCCTTCAACGGCCAGAACTGGGTCGCTGCTGCTGACGGTTCCGTCACTGTCGTCACCGGCTTCGTCCGCTCGGCCGACACGTCCGGCGGTTCGCCGACCACGTCGGTTTCGGTCAAGACCGAAGCCCTCACGATCGACAACGACAACAAGCTGCTCGGCTTCGACTCGTCTGCCGGCACCCTGACGCTGACCGAAGGCATCCTGGGCAACACCCGCACCGACGGCAACATCGTCGTCAGCCTCTCGATCAACTCGGGCACGACCGACACGCAGCTCGACGGCATGATCTCCGACGTCGACGAATCGCTGAAGCTGATGGCCAGCCTCGGCTCCAAGTTCGGCTCGGTCTCCATGCGCATCGGCCTGCAGGAAGACTTCATGTCGAAGCTCTCCGACGCCATCGAAAAGGGCGTTGGCCGCCTCGTCGACGCCGACATGAACGAAGAGTCCACGCGCCTCAAGGCCCTGCAGACCCAGCAGCAGCTGGCGATCCAGTCGCTGTCGATCGCGAACTCCAACTCGCAGAACATCCTCTCGCTCTTCCGTTAATCCTTACGGATCGTCGAGAAAAGATTGAGGCCGCGCCCCGTGCGCGGCCTCTTTCTTTTGGGCTTTTTTTGCGCCCATGAAACGATGGATTAACCATGCTTGTTGGCGGGCCATTTACCATAAAACGAAGCCCTTTTTACGGGGCCGCCGAAATTAGGAAATCGGTAAGCAGGTCTTGCGAAATTGATCTCGCACCCGGCGCAAATGCCTGGGATGCCGAGACTTCCAGGCCGAAACGAGCGGGGGCTGACCGCAGAGTTTCACCCGCCTGAAGGTCGAAGGGGATGGTGCGAAGGAGGCTGACCCGAGCACCCCCAAACGGTTCAAAAGCCGCATCCGGAAACGGGTGCGGCTTTGCCGTTTTCAACCCTGTCCAACAAATTTTTCCCGCTTAGCGATCTGTTAACCATGTTCCCGTTAGCTTGGGCCATCGAAACGGCGGGCCAACAAGAATTCAGCCCGTTGGCAAGCATGATGCTGCTCGCCGTTCACCGGTATTGCCCGGAATGTCCCTTTCTTTAGTCAGCCATTCAAGGGGCACCCAAAACATGACGAGCATTCTGACCAACGTTGCGGCGATGTCCGCCCTCCAGACCCTGCGCACCATCGGCAACGACATGGAAACCACGCAGGGCCGCGTTTCCTCGGGCATGCGCGTTGGCGTAGCCGCCGACAACGCCGCCTACTGGTCCATCGCGACCACGATGCGCTCTGACAATCTCGCCCTTTCCGCCGTACAGGACGCCCTCGGCCTCGGCGCCTCCAAGGTCGACACCGCCTACGCCGCCATGGAAAGCGCCATCGACGTCGTCAAGGAAATCAAGGCCAAGGTCGTGACCGCCACGGAAGAAGGCGTTGACAAGGCCAAGGTCCAGGAAGAAATCGACCAGCTCCAGGAACAGCTGAAGTCCATCGCCGAATCCGCTTCCTTCTCCGGCGAAAACTGGGTTGCCGGCGGCGTCAGCACCAGCGACGGCACGACCACCATCGGCGTGACGGTCGTTTCGGGCTTCGTCCGCGACAGCGCCAACAACGTCTCCGTCAAGACCACCAGCTACTCGCTCGACGGCGGCTTCGGCGCCGACGGCCCGTCCCTGCTGTTCGGTGGCGATACCAACGGTGCGATCGACTACACGACGGCAACGTCCGGTATCCTCGGCACGACCGCTGCCAACTGGTCCACGGTCGACTTCAACGACGACGCTGCCGACGGCGTGACGGCTGCTGCCACCACGGTCGGCACCATGTCGATCTACAACCTCGACATCAGCGGCCTGTCGAATGCCGGCATGTCCGAAGCCCTGAAGCTGGTTGACGCGGGTCTCCAGGCCATGACCAGCGCCGGCGCCAAGCTCGGTTCGATCTCGACCCGCATCAACCTGCAGGAAGACTTCGTCAACAAGCTGTCCGACTCCATCGACTCGGGTATCGGCCGTCTCGTCGACGCTGACATGAACGAAGAGTCCACCCGCCTGAAGGCCCTTCAGACGCAGCAGCAGCTCGGCATCCAGTCGCTGTCGATCGCCAACTCCTCGTCGGAAGGCATCCTCCAGCTCTTCCGTTAATCGGAAGGCGGAAGCCAGATCCTTCAAGATTTCAGGAGGCCCCGGTTCACCGGGGCCTTCTTCGTTTCAAAGCGGCGATTTCAGGAACGCCGCCATGGCCGTGCCTTCCGCCCTGCGGGCAAGGAAGAGCCGTGCGGTGTCCAGCGCCTCGCGGATCGTCACGTCCATGTCGAGATACCGGTATGTGCCGAGCCGGCCGACGAAGGTGACGCCCGTTTCCCCTTCGGCGCGCGCTACGTAGTCGGCAAGCTGCGCCTTCTCCTCGACGAGCCGGATCGGATAATAGGGGATGTCGTCGGGCTCGCAGGCCCGCGAGAATTCCCGGTAGCAAACCGAGCCCTTGTGCTCCTCCCAGGGCGAGAAGTGCTTGTGTTCGGTGATGCGCGTGTAAGGCACCGAGACGTCGCCATAGTTCATCACCGCGCAGCCCTGATAGTCGCCGTCATAGGTGAAGCGCTCGAAATCCAGCGTGCGGTAGCCGAGACGGCCAAGCTCGTAGTCGAAATAGCCGTCGAGCGGCCCGGAATAGAAGACATGGTCGAAGCCTGTTTCCGCGCCGCGCCGGAAACCGGTCTCAAGCTTCACCGAAATGTTCGGATGATCGAGAATGCCGGCAACCATCTCGGTATAGCCGTTTTCCGGCATGCCCTGATACTTATGGAAGAAGTAGTTGTCGTCGTAGTTGAAGCGCACCGGCAGGCGCTTCAGGATCGAGGCCGGAAGCGCGGTCGGCGAGCAGCCCCACTGTTTCTGGGTATAGCCCTCGAAGAAGGCCTCGTAGAGATCGCGGCCGACGAAGCGCAGCGCCTGCTCCTCGAAGGTCTGCGGATCCGCGATGGTCTTGTCGGCCTGCTCCTCGATGAAGGCGCGGGCCTCGTCGGGGCGGAAGGTCTTGTCGAAGAACTGGTTGATGGTGTGCAGGTTGACCGGCAGCGAATAGACGCTGCCGCCGCTCGTCGTCTTCACGCGGTTCTTGTAGGGCAGGAAGGTCGTGAAACCGTTCACATAGTCCCAGACTTCCGCGTCGTCCGTATGGAAGATATGCGGGCCGTAGATATGCACCATCACGCCCGTCGCCGCATCCCGCTCGGTATGGCAGTTGCCGCCGATATGGTTGCGCGCATCGAGGATTTCGACGCGGTAGCCTTCCTGGGCCAGTTCCCGGCCGATGACGGCGCCCGAAAGGCCGGCGCCGACGATGAGAATCTTCTCGTCTTTCATGGCTCGCCCTCCGCTCACTGCCCGGCGGGCCAGAGGCGCGCGTCGGGCGAGAGTGGGGCGAAATCGTTCAGTGCATCCAGCGCGGCGCGGTAGCGGGCGCGATAGGCTGCATCGTCCTCGATCTCGATGCCGCTGGCGGCAAGCTCGGTGCCGAGCTCATAGTAGATGTCGAGGTTGCGCAGGTCCGGCACGGGCGTCTCGCCGCGTTCCGCATCACCCTGCATCTGCCAGAACAGCTCCTCGAGCCGGCGGGCAAGCGCCGGCATGTCGCGCAGGGCCGACGTGTCCCGCTGGCGCTGGAGCGATTCGCGTACGGTGACGAGACTTGCCGGATTGTGGGCGAAGGCGACGGCCTTGCGCACGTATTCGTCCGCACCGGTGCAGACCATCTCGGGAATGCCGGCGGCCGTGACGATGCTGGCGCAGAAGCGCGAGGCGAAGCTCTTGCCGGCAATGGTGAGGACGGGCAGGCCCTGCGTGATGGCATCGGCGGCGGTGGAATGTGCGCCATAGGGGAACGTGTCGAGGAAAAGATCGGCAAGCCCGATGCGGGCGAGGTGATCGTGGTTCAGCGTCTTGCCGGCGAAGATGAGCCGCTCCGGCGCGATGCCGGCCTCCTCGGCGATCCTGCGCAGGCGCTCGTTGGCGCTCTCGTCGCCGGCGAGCAGCCAGAGCACGCTGCCAGGCGTCGCGTGAAGGATGGCAAGCCACCGGGCGAAGCAGGGCGCATTGATCTTCTGCATGCCATTGAAGCTGGCGAAGACGAAGGCGTCTTCCGGCAGGCCGGCGGAAGCGCGGGTCGGACGCGGGCTCACCGCGCGCTTGCGGTCCACCGGCTGGTTGCAGGCGATGCGCAGGACCTTTTCCGTGTAGTAGAGCTCGTTTTCCGGCGGCACGATCGTTTCGTCGGCGATCATGTACTGGTGATACGGGCTCGCCATCGTGCCGGGATAGCCGCAGAAATTGACGATGACCGGTGCGGGCCGATAGGCGAAGATCTTCGTGCGGGCATGTTTCGTATAGCCGTTGACGTCGATGAGTACGTCGATCTCGTCGGCCGCGATCTGCCGCGCCGCATCGATGTCGCTGAGCCCGGCAATGTCCCGCCAGTGGTCGACCGCCTCCTTGATGCGGGCCTGCGTCGGGTCGATCGGCGCGGGGTCGCCGCAGTAATAGGCGTAGATCTCCACCGAGGCCTTGTCGTGCAGCTCCAGCACCTCGCTGAGCGCGAAGCCGACCGCGTGCTGGCGCAGGTCCGAGGAGACGTAGCCGACGCGAAGGCGCTGCCCGGTGCCCGTCTTGTGGCGCACCGTCTGGCGCTGGAAGGCGGCAAGGTCCTCGGGGCGGCCGACGGTCTTGCTGCTGTAGCGATAGGCCTTTGCGAGATGGAACAGCGGGTCGTCCGCGTAGCAGGCGATCGTCATGGAGGACATGGCGTCCATGAAGTTGCGGACTGTCATATGGGTCGAGGGCGTGATCGGCGGCCACTTGCACTGGCGCATGCGCAGCGAGATCCAGTGCTGGGCGGCTTCGGGCCGCGTCGGCTGCAGCTCCATGGCCTGCCAGAGGGCGGCTTCGGCCTCGTCGAGCTGGTTGGTGCCTTCCAGCACGCGGCCGATATGCTGAAGGCTCAGCAGGCGGTTGTTGAGCCGGTCGGGAGAGATTTCCGCGGTGGCGTCGACGAAGACGCGCCACTGTTGCACGGCCTGTTCGGTGAGCCCGCAATCCTCCAGCGTCCGGCCGAGATTGATATGCGCCTGGCCGAAGAGCGGGCTCAGCCGCACCGCCGCGCGCAGCGCATGAAGCGTGGCGGCGACGTCGCCGGCCTTGGAGAGCGAAACCGCAAAGTTGAAATAGGCGAGATGCAGGAGGGGATTGGTGTCGTTGAAGGCGATCCAGGTCTTGTAGAGCTCGACCGCCGCCGCCGTCTGGCCCGCGGCCGAGAGGGTTTCCGCCGTCTGGAAGAGATCGGCAAGCGAGAGCTGCTGGCTGCGCGCACGCAGGAGAAGATGGAGGAACGGCGCGTTCGGGTCGGGCGTGGTGGAAGGGCTGACGGTCATGACATCCTGCGGCAAGGGGCCTGCTGGCCGGGCTGTTGAACGGACTCGCAATGAGCTCGTCTGCCTTGCTACCGGAGTTGACTTGCGTCGGGCTGGTCCCTTTCGGGGGAGGGGAGCCGATAATAAGACAGCGGCGCGACCTGAAAGGCCGCGCCGCCGGATGTCTGGGATCTGAAGCGCTCGGCTTAGACCGTGGTGTAGGCCTTGATGATGGCCTCGACCTGCGAGGAGTTCATCGCGGCGATCTGCTCGGCGTTGAGAGCGCGGACCTGCGTGGTGCTGAGCGCCGCGATATCGTCGGTGCCCAGGCCCGCGATTGCCTTGACGCTGATGGCAGCGAGTTCGGCGGTCGTGAAGGTCTTGATCTCGTCGGTGCTCATCGACTTGATGGCCTCGGCCGAGAGGGCCGCGATCTGTGCGGAGTTCAGGGCCTCGATCTGGGCCGAGTTCAGGGCCGTGATCTGCGCGGTGGTGAGCCCGGTGATGTTCTTGGCATCGAGGGCAGCCACCTGGCTGGTGCCGAGCGCTGCGATCTGGGCCGTGCCGAGAGCGGAGAGCTGCTTGGCGTTCAGGGCCTTGATCTTGTCCGTGCTGAGCGAGTTGACCTGCGCGGTCGACAGAGCGCCGAGCTGTGCACTGGAGAGCGCGCCGATCTGCTTGGTGCTCAGGGCGGCGAGCTTGTCCGTGGCAAGGCCGGCGAGGGCGGCGGTATCCACACCCGCAAGAGCCTTGTCGCTGATGGCGGCAATTTCTGCGGTGGTGAACAGGCCGAGTTCAGCCGAGTTGAAGGTCTTGATGACAGCCGCGCCGAGCGCCGCGATCTGCGAGGAGGTCAGGGCTTCGACCTGAGCCGTCGAGAGGGCGGCGGCCTGAGCCGTGGTCAGTGCCGCGGCCTGGCTGCTGGTCAGGGCTGCAATCTGGGTGGTGCCAAGTGCTGCGACCTGTGCGGTGCCGAGGGCCGAGACCTGCTTGGCGCTGAGGGCCTTGACCTTGTCCGTGCTGAGCGAGTTGACCTGAGCCGTGGTCAGCGCGCCGAGCTGCGTGCTGGAGAGCGCGCCGAGCTGCTTGGTGGTCAGGGCAGCGAGCTTGTCCGTGGCAAGGCCCGCAAGGGCAGCCGTGTCGATACCGGAGACGGCCTTGTCACTGATGGCGGAGAGTTCAGCCGTGGTGAAGAGCGCCAGTTCTGCGGAGTTGAAGGTCTTGACCACAGCCGCGCCGAGTGCCGCGATCTGCGAGGAGGTCAGGGCTTCGACCTGGGCCGTCGAGAGAGCGGCAGCCTGGTTGGTCGTGAGCGCGGCGGCCTGGGCGCTGGTCAGGGACGCGACCTGGGTCGTGCCGAGGGCAGCGATCTGAGCCGTGCCGAGCGCGGAGACCTGCTTGGCGCTGAGCGCCTTCAGCTTGTCCGTGCTGAGCGAGTTGACCTGTGCGGTCGACAGGGCACCGAGTTGTGCACTGGAGAGCGCGCCGATCTGCTTGGTCGTCAGGGCAGCAAGCTTGTCCGTCGTCAGGCTGGCAAGTGCTGCGGTGTCGAGGCCGGCAAGGGCCTTGTCGCTGATGGCGGCGAGCTCACCGGTGGTGAAGAGCGCCAGTTCCGCGGAGTTGATCGTCTTGATGACGGCCGCACCGAGGGCTGCGATCTGCGAGGAGGTCAGGGCTTCGACCTGGGCCGTCGACAGAGCGGCGGCCTGGTTGGTCGTGAGCGCGGCGGCCTGGGCGCTGGTCAGGGCAGCGACCTGAGCCGTTCCGAGAGCGGCGACCTGTGCCGTGCCGAGGGCCGAGACCTGCTTGGCGCTGAGCGCCTTCAGCTTGTCGGTTGCGAGCGAGTTGACCTGAGCCGTGGTCAGGGCGCCGAGCTGGGTGCTGGAGAGCGCAGCGAGCTGCTTGGTGCCGAGGGCGGCGAGCTTGTCGGTCGTCAGGCTGGCGAGAGCGGCGGTGTCGAGGCCGGCGACTGCCTTGTCGTTGATCGCAGCAATTTCAGCCGTGGTGAAGAGCGCCAGTTCCGCGGAGTTGATCGTCTTGATGACGGCCGCACCGAGGGCTGCGATCTGCGTGGAGGTGAGGGCTTCGACCTGCGCCGTGGAGAGCGCGGTGGCCTGCGCCGTCGTGAGCGCGGCGGCCTGGGCGCTGGTCAGGGCGGCGACCTGGGCCGTGCCGAGGGCGGCGACCTGTGCGGTGCCGAGAGCCGAAACCTGCTTGGCGCTGAGGGCCTTGATCTTGTCGGTTGCGAGCGAGTTGACCTGGGCCGTCGTCAGAGCACCGAGCTGGGCGCTGGAAAGAGCAGCGATCTGCTTGGTGTTCAGGGCGGCGAGCTTGTCGGTCGTCAGGCTGGCAAGCGCTGCCGTGTCGAGGCCGGCAAGGGCCTTGTCGTTGATGGCGGAGAGTTCGGCGGTCGTGAAGAGCGCCAGTTCCGCGGAGTTGATCGTCTTCATCACAGCGGCGCCGAGAGCGGCGATCTGCGAGGAGGTCAGGGCTTCGACCTGGGCCGTGGAGAGCGCGGCGGCCTGAGCCGTCGTCAGCGCAGCGGCCTGGGCGCTGGTCAGGGCAGCGACCTGGGTCGTGCCGAGGGCGGCCACCTGTGCAGTGCCGAGGGCGGAAACCTGCTTGGCGCTGAGGGCCTTGATCTTGTCCGTCGCCAGCGAGTTGACCTGAGCCGTCGTCAGCGCGCCGAGCTGTGCGCTCGACAGGGCCGCGATCTGCTTGGTGCCGAGGGCTGCGAGCTTGTCCGTCGTCAGGCTGGCAAGAACCGCCGTGTCGAGACCGGCAAGGGCCTTGTCGTTGATGGCGGAGATTTCAGCCGTGGTGAAGAGCGCCAGTTCCGCGGAGTTGATCGTCTTCATCACAGCGGCGCCGAGAGCGGCGATCTGCGAGGACGTCAGGGCTTCGACCTGGGCCGTCGAGAGAGCGGCGGCCTGAGCCGTCGTGAGCGCGGCAGCCTGGGCGCTGGTCAGGGCGGCGACCTGGGTGGTGCCGAGAGCGGCGACCTGTGCGGTCCCGAGCGCGGAGACCTGCTTGGCGCTGAGCGCCTTCAGCTTGTCGGTGGCGAGCGAGTTGACCTGGGCCGTCGTCAGCGCGCCGAGCTGTGCGCTCGACAGGGCTGCGATCTGCTTGGTGTTCAGGGCGGCAAGCTTGTCGGTCGTCAGGCTGGCGAGAGCGGCGGTGTCGAGGCCGGCAAGGGCCTTGTCGCTGATGGCGGCAAGTTCAGCCGTGGTGAAGAGCGCCAGTTCCGCGGAGTTGATCGTCTTGATGACGGCCGCGCCGAGGGATGCGATCTGCGAAGACGTCAGGGCTTCGACCTGGGCGGTCGAAAGGGCGGCGGCCTGGGCCGTGGTCAGAGCGGCAGCCTGCGTGCTCGTCAGGGCAGCGACCTGGGCCGTGCCGAGGGCGGCGACCTGTGCGGTGCCGAGGGCCGAGACCTGCTTGGCGCTAAGCGCCTTGATCTTGTCGGTGGCGAGCGAGTTGACCTGAGCCGTCGTCAGGGCGCCGAGCTGCGCGCTGGAAAGAGCGGCAATCTGCTTGGTGCCGAGAGCGGCGAGCTTGTCGGTCGTCAGGCTGGCAAGCGCTGCGGTGTCGAGGCCGGCGAGGGCCTTGTCGCTGATGGCGGAGATTTCAGCCGAGGTGAAGAGAGCGAGCTCCGCGGAGTTGATCGTCTTCAGGACGGCGGCGCCGAGGGCGGCGATCTGCGTGGAGGTCAGCGCTTCGACCTGGGCCGTCGAGAGAACGTTGGCCTGCGTGGTCGTGAGTGCGGCGACCTGCGTGCTGGTCAGGGCTGCAACCTGGGTGGTGCCGAGGGCTGCGACCTGTGCGGTGCCGAGGGCGGAAACCTGCTTGGCGCTGAGGGCCTTGACCTTGTCCGTGCTGAGCGAGTTGACCTGCGCCGTCGTCAGCGCGCCGAGCTGCGTGGTGGTGAGCGCGGCGACCTGCTTGGTGGTGAGGGCGGCGAGACGGTCCGTCGACAGGCTGCTGAGGGTGGCCGTCGCGAGGGCCGCGATCGCCTTGTCGTTGATGGCGGAAAGTTCAGCGGTGGTGAAGAGCGCGATTTCAGCCGAATCGAACGTCGTGAAGACGTCGTAGCCGAGGGCTGCGATCTGCTTGGAATCGAGGGCCGCGACTTCGCTCGTCGTGAACGTGGCGACCTGCGCGCTGGTCAGCGAACCGGCCTGCGTGGCGGTGAGGCCGACGAGGTGGCCCGAATCGAGCGCTGCGATCTGGCTCGCGTTCAAGCCGCGCAGAGCCGTGGCGGCGATGGCGCCGATCTGGCTCGAATTGAAGGCGACGAAGCTCGAGGTCGTGAAGGCATTGAGCTGCGAGGAGCTGAGGGCTGCAATCTTGTCAGCGGTGAAGGCCGCGACATCTGCAGTGCCGAGCGACTGGATGGCCGCCGTGGAAAGGCCTCTGATCTGGCTGACGGTCAGATTGGAAATGATAGAAGTCATGGACGCGCCCTTGGTTCTAGCTGATCTGGTCAACGTCGTTTTCGTGCCACCGACCGTGCGGGAAGAGGTTGGTCTTCTCCTCGGGTCTTCAAGCGCGCCATGCGCCAGCCGTGGTACCGCTCGGTCGGGCGCCGACTTTGGGCGCTTGACGTTCGGACGTCCGGTCGGACGAAAACAATGTCAATTGAAACATGGCTCGAACGAGCCAGCGCATTGGAAGGGCATCATGCGTCGAAGCCGAGCGGCTTCGATCCCTACGCCATTTGGTCGCAAACGCCTTGCATCGGCTATGCTGTACAGGAAGGCGGACAGACGTCCCACTACTCCCTTTTCGACCTACGGCAGTTCTAAACCGTCAGTCTTTAATTTTGGGTTAACGGCCCCGCCAAGGTTGCAAACCGGCGAGCAGCGCCGTTTTGCGCGATTTGCCCTGTCGTGACAAGGCTTTCCGCCTCCCGGCCTGCGTTTTGCGATACGCCCTGCATTTCCCGCAACGGCGCAATTCACAGGGGTTTCGGCGGCGCAGGCCCCGAATCCGGGTCGCCAAGGCATGGCCAGATCTGGCCGTGAAAAACTTACGCTTTTTTCATGCACCTTTCTGAAGTCTTAACGTCATTAACCATTTGTTAACCATTTCCCGTTAACCAGTCATTAAGAACGATGGATCGGCGCCCAGGGCAAACGAGCGGCGCCGGATGCATGAAGCCCCCTGTCGTTACCGGTCCCCGCCTCACTCCGGCATGTCCCCGACAATCTTCTTTCAGGGCTAGTGCCAATGACCAGCATCTTGACCAACTCCGCCGCCATGGCGGCGCTGCAGACCCTCCGTTCCATCGACAACAGCCTGGAGACCACCCAGGCCCGCGTTTCCTCCGGCTTGCGCGTCGAGACCGCCTCCGACAACGCCGCCTACTGGTCGATCGCGACCACCATGCGCTCCGACAACCGGGCGATCTCCACCGTGGCGGACGCCCTCGGCCTCGGCGCCGCCAAGGTCGACACCGCCTATACCGCGCTCGAGAACACCATCGAGGTGATGAGCGAGATCAAGGCGAAGCTCGTGGCCGCCCGCGAGCCGGGCGTCGACAAGAACAAGATCAACGACGAACTGAAGGAGCTGAAGAACCAGCTCGTTTCGGCCGCCCAGTCCGCCTCCTTCTCCGGCGAGAACTGGCTTTACAATGCCGGCAGCACGCCGCTCGGCATCAAGTCGGTCGTCGCGTCCTTCGTCCGCGCCGCCACCGGCAACGTTCAGGTCACGACGCTCGATTTCGATACGGCGAACTCCGTGCTGATCGACGTGCAGACCCCATCCCAGGGCTATCTCACCAAGGCGGTGGACGTCACCACGGTCACCGACAACCCGGCCCTCACCGGATCCTACTATCTGATCAACATGGGAACGCCCGATGCCGGCTCCCCGATCGAGATCGGGCTGGCGACGACCTATGACGAGCTGGACGGCATGATCAGCGTGACCGACCATATCATCAAGAACCTGACGAACTCGGCCTCCACGCTCGGCGCCATCACCAAGCGTATCGAGATGCAGGAAAGCTTCGTCGCCAGCCTCGGCGACGTGATCGACAAGGGCATCGGCCGTCTCGTCGATGCCGACATGAACGAGGAATCGACCCGGCTCAAGGCGCTGCAGACCCAGCAGCAGCTCGGCATCCAGTCGCTGTCGATCGCCAATTCGAGCGCGGAGAACATCCTCCAGCTCTTCCGCCAGTAAGGCGGCACGTTCTTCCGCCCGGCCGCTGGTCATCGGCCGAGGCGGGCGGTTGGGCCGCGCGATTGCCCTGGCGCGGCCCAACACCCTTCATCTTCATCCTCGCACAAGTTTGAGCCCCTAGGCTGGCGAGCACGATCAGGAAGATTGTGCGCCTTTCGCCTCCGAAGGGTGCGGTGTCCGGGGAGACAGGTTCGCGGTGTTGTCAGGCAAGAGTGATTTTTCGAACGAACGTCGAAGCGGCCCGCGGCCATGCCGCCGGGCCTCCTTTGCGTTCGGCCGGCTCGCGCCGGGGCAGGGCGGTGCAGCATGAGCACCCATCTCGCCCGTTACCTGAAGGATTTCGGAACGCCGCCGCGCGTGCCGCAGACGCCCGCCTTCCAGCCGCCGAGCTTTGCGCAGGACGAAGGGGCGTTCGCTGCCGAAGCCTTCGCCCCGCCGCCCGCCATGCCGATGGTGGATCTCGACGCCGAACGGGCCGCGGCTTTCGCCGAGGGCAAGGCCGAGGCGGAGGCGGCGCTTTCCGCCAAGTACGAAGCCGAGATCGCCGCCCTCAAGGAGGCGCACAAGGCCGAGTTCGACGTGTTGAAGATACGCTACGAGCGTCAATATGCCAGCGCGCTTTCCGACCGCTTCGCCGCCTGGACGGAAGAGGTGTCGGAGCGGGTGTCCGCGCAGGCCGCGCAGGTGCTCGCCCCCATCATGAGCCAGGTGCTGACCAGGGGCGCGGTCTCGGACCTTGCACGCATGATCAGCGAAGGCCTGAAGGACGGCGATGGCCTGACGATCACGGTGAAGGGGCCGCTGGACCTCTTCGAGCAATTGAAGTCGCACTTCGAGGAACCCGTTCCGGTGTTCCGCCATGTCGAGGTGCAGGATGTCGATTTGACGGTGGAATTCGGCGACGCCGTCCTGGTAACACGGATGTCGGCCTGGGCTGACACCGTACGCAAGGTGCTTGCATGAGCGAAGGCGAAAATCACCACCACGGCAAGAACGAGATCATCATCGTCAAGCGCCATGGCGATCATGACGGCGACCACCATTCGGCCGCCTGGAAGATCGCCTATGCCGACTTCATGACGGCCATGATGGCGTTCTTCCTCGTCATGTGGCTCGTCAATGCCGCGAACGAGGAGACCAAGGCCTCGGTCGCCTCCTATTTCAATCCGATCAAGCTGACCGACGACAAGCCGGCCGACAAGTCCGTGAAGAAACCCGCCAACGACAAGGAAGGCGAGGCGACGCAGGACAAGTCCAAGGAACAGGGCCAGCAGCAGGCGAGCGGCAACGGCGCCGAAAAGGGCAAGGACGAGAACACGACGGCCGGCGAGGAAACGAAGTATTCCCAGGCCGATTTCTTCGACAATCCCTATTCGGTCCTGTCCGAGATCGCGCAGGAAGTCGGCCAGCAGGCCAATGTCAGCGCCAAGGGCGAGGGCGGTGCGGCCAATTCCGGCCCGGCTACCGGCGCCAGTGGCGGCGAAGCCTATCGCGATCCGTTCGATCCCGATTTCTGGACGCAGCAGGTGGAAATCTCCGAAGCGACCAATGCCGGCAGCGAAAGCCAGTCCAAGGACGGCCAGGCGGGCCAGAAGATGGCCGCCGTCGACACCGACCGCACGGTCGAGGAAGCGCTCGAGAAGGCCAATATCGAAGAAGCCGTGAAGAAGGCGGAAGAAAACAAGGCCGAGGCGGACAAGGCCGCGGCCGATGTCGCCAAGGCCGAAGACGACAAGAAGGCGGACGAACTCAAGAAAGAGATCACGCAGCAGATCGGCACGCTCGGCAAGCTTGCCGAAGGCCTGACCGTGACGCCCGCCGAAGGCGGCCTGCTCGTCAGCCTCACCGACCAGCTCGACACGCCGATGTTCAATGTCGGCTCCGCGGTGCCGCGCCAGGAAATGGTGCTCGCCATGGAGAAGATCGGCAAGATTCTCGAGGGCCGGCCGGGCGCCATCGCGATCCGCGGCCATACCGACGCCCGTCCCTTTGCCGGCGGCAAGAACGACAACTGGCGCCTGTCCCTCGACCGCGCGCAGAGCGCCTATTACATGCTCGTGCGCGGCGGCCTCGAGGAAAAGCGCGTGAGCCAAGTCACCGGCTTTGCCGATCGCCGCCTGAAGGTTCCCGAAGATCCGATGGCGGACGCCAACCGTCGCATCGAAATCCTTGTCCAGGCCGAGGGCGGCTGAGACGATGGGCTTCTTCCGGCGCCTCCTCCTGACGGGTACGGTCTTCTGCGCGGTCCTTGCCGGCGCCGCTTCCGCGCGCGCCGAAAGCATGGACGATCTCGCGCCCTACAAGATGATCCGCTCGCTGCAGTTCGTGCAGGATACGGTGGTGCTGGGCGACCATTCCGCGATGGAGATGCAGCGCTTCCTGCTGTCCACCATCGACGAGCGGTTGCGCACGGCCGATTCCGCGATCTTCGACGATCCGCGCAATGTGGATGCGGCGCTGGTCTATGCCATGAGCGGCGGCAATCCCGAAACGCTGGAACTGCTCATCAAGAAGGATATTGCCGGCCATTTCGATTCCCGCCTCACGGATGCCCTGCGTGGATATCTCGGCGGACGCGGCACCCAGAGCGTGAAGTCGCTGGCGGAAATCTTCCCGGAATACAAGCGCTCGAAGGTCGGTCCCTATCTGGCGCTGGTCTCGGCCAATTCCGTCATTCGCAAGGATCCCAAGCTGGCGCTCAGCTATTTCGACTGGGCGCGCCTCGTCGCGCCGGGCACGATCGTCGAGGAGGCGGCGCTGCGCCGCTCCATCTATATCGCCAGCGAATCCGGCTGGATCGACAAGAGCATGACCTATGCGAACCGCTATGCGCGCCGCTACCTGCGTTCGCCCTATGCCAGCCAGTTCGCCGACCTTTTCGTCAAGCTCGCCGTCGATCACTTCGGCTCCGTCAAGGAAGAGGATATCCTGGAAATCCTCTCCTTCATGGATGTGCCTCGCCAGCGCGAGGTCTATCTGCGCATGGCACGGCTCGCGGCGATCTCGGGCAAGAACAAGCTCGCCGTGCTCGCGGCCGAGCGGGCGCAGATGCTGGCCGGCGAGGGCGAAAGCCTGCCGAAGGCACTGGCCGATCTCTATTCCGGTCTTGCCTCCGTGCCGTCGAGCGATGTTGCGGCGGCGATGGATACGATCATCGCCATTCCGGACGATCAGCTTTCGCCCAAGGACCGGGCGCTGAAGGCGGCCGCCCGGGCGGTGGCGGAAGAGGTGCTGCGCACGCCGCAGGCCTCCGCCGCGCAACAGACGACGGACAAGGCCGACAAGCCGGTGGAGGCGGAAAACGCCTCCTATGAAGGGCTGAACGAAGCCGAGATGGCGGACCGGGCGATGGACCCGCAGGCGCGCGGCGAGGAAACGCCGGTCGCTGCCGCCGAACCGGAACAGGGCAAGAAAGAACAGCAGGAGCCGCAGGAAAAGGCGGGCATCGACCCGGCCTTCGACACCTTCGTGTCGAGTGGCCGGTCCAAGCTCGACGAGATCGACGCGCTCTTGAAAGGAGAAGGCAGTTGAGCACCATCGCGAGCGGAGTTTTGGGTCTGGTGCAGGGCCAGGCGCCGGCCAAGGGCAAGGCCGGGCACGGCATGGCCGCCGGCACGTCCGAAAAGGGAGATTTCGCGACAACGATCGCCAATCTCCACGCCAAGGATGGGGACGGCGGCCGCAAGGGCGCGCGCCATTCGATCTCCGGCACGGCGCATGCCGAACCCGAAACCAGCCAGGCGACCGAAGGCCGGACGAAAGCCGCCGTTCGTGACATGCCTGCGCTCGCCGAAGCGCTGCGCGCCGCTGCCGACACCGTGAAGGACGAGAAGGCTCTCGTCGGCGGGAAGGTCCCGGCTGGCGAGAAGGCAGCCGTGCTTGCCGACGCCGCCGAGCGCCCCGCCCTCAAGACCCATGCGGAAGGCCGCGATGGCGCCAAGGCTGCCGCAAAGGTCGGCAAGCCGGAAAAGAATGAGGCTGACGACGCTGAAGGCGCCAACACGGACAAGACGGCCGCAGGCGAAACCGATGTCGGCAATCTCCTCGAGCTGCTGGCGGCTCCTGTCGTCGCATCGGCCGCTGCAACCTCTCAGACCGGAGCAGCGGCTGCCGCCGCGCTGCAGGGCATGATGCAGGATGTGAAGGCGCAGCCGGGCGGCAAGGCCGTCCTGCGGACTGAGGGCAATGGCGCCAGGACGGACGGACAGACGGGCAAGGCCGATGCGGCACAGGCATCGCAGGACGATGCCGTGGAGGCCGGTGACCTGCCGCAGTCGGAGACCGACCAGCTCTTCCGCCTGATCCGGGCGGACGGCAAGGGCCGCGATCTCGATATCAGCATTTCTGGTACCGGCGAGCGCGCGACCTTCCGCGATGCCAATCCGACCGGACCCAAGGGCGAGGCGGTGACGGTGGTGGATGCCCGCCGTTACATCGGCCTCGCGCAGGCCGGCAACGGTGCCGCCGTGACGACCGCGATCACGCAGGACCCGGAATGGGCCGCCTCGCTCAGCGCCACCGGTGGCCTGACCCATGCGGACGCCGCGGCGACCGGCAAGGTGGTCAATACGCTGAAGATCCAGATGCACCCGATCGAGCTCGGCCTCGTGACGGCGACGCTGCGCCTGCAGGGCGACGACCTCGTCGTCTCGCTGCAGGTGGAGACGGGCGAGGCCTATCGCCAGCTCACGGACGACCAGGACGCGATCGTCCGGGCGCTGCGCGGGCAGGGCTTTGCCGTTGACCAGGTCAGTGTGCAGCTCGCACCGACCGACCGGAGCTCGGGAAGCCAGCAGGGCGACGGGCAGGGCCAGCAGGCCCAGCAGCAGTTCTCCAGCCCGCAGCAGCAGGCCCGCGAGGGTGGCAATGGCAGCGGGCGTGGCAATGGTGAGGGCGCAGGCTCGTTTGGACGCGAAGGAAGGTCTCATGAGGGCAACACGTCGGAAAACGCTTCTGGCCTCGCTGGCGGTCAGTCTGTGCGCTCTGGCGGCGTCTATCTCTGACGCCTCTGCCGCCGTTGGAAGCTGCGAACGGGAAATCCTCGCCGCCGCCGCCAAATACGATATCCCGGCCGGCATTCTCTATTCCGTCGGTCTCACCGAGACCGGCCGGAAGGGGTCGCTGCAGCCCTATGCGCTGAACATCGAAGGCAAGGCCTATTTCGGCGCAAACCGGGAGGAAGCCCTGCAGACCTTCGAGGCTGCCCGCGCGCGCGGCGCCAAGCTGATCGACCTCGGCTGCATGCAGATCAACCACCACTTCCACGGCGAGGCCTTCGCGTCACCCGCCGAGATGTTCGACCCGCGCAAGAACGTCGAGTATGCGGCGGCGTTCCTGGCACGTCTTCATGCCCGGCACGAGACCTGGACCATGGCCGTCGCGCGCTATCACGCCGGTCCCAACAACGACCCGGCGCAGAAAAGATACGTCTGCCGGGTGATCGCGAACCTGGTGGCGACGGGCTATGGAAGCTGGACGCCGAACGCGAAACAGTTCTGCCAGTGATTCGACTAAAAGTTGAATTTTCACCCACCTGAGGACCTGTGCCGTAATGTGGCAGGAATGCGCCCAGTTTTGGCATGCCAAGACGGCGCGTTAACCTTTGTTAACTTTTCCACCGGAAAATTGTGGCGGAAATTCCGATTAGCCACTATATGTAGACCAAATCGGCACGCAATTCTTAATCAACTGTTAAATCCAGCCAATTAATTCCTCTAGTTGCCGGTGATTCGCCCGATTCGTACCACTGCCTTAACGAGGCACCACACTGATTCGGAGGCGGACGAATGATCGTAGTGGTTGATGAGCGCGAGCTCGTTAAAGACGGCTATACTTCTCTTTTTGGTCGCGAGGGCGTGCCCTCGACGGGGTTCGACCCCCGGGAATTCGGCGAGTGGGTCAACACCGCCGCCGATTCGGACATCGATGCGGTCGAGGCGTTCCTGATCGGCCAGGGCCAGCTCTCCATGGAGCTGCCGCGCGCGATCCGCGACCGGTCCCAGGCCCCCGTGATCGCTGTCAGCGACACGCCCTCCCTGGAAACCACCCTGGCTTTCTTCGACAGCGGCGTCGACGACGTCGTGCGCAAGCCGGTGCATCCCCGTGAAATCCTGGCCCGTGCGGCGGCCATCCGGCGTCGCCTGAAGGCGCTAGCCAACTACACCGACATCGGCCCGATCCGCGTCTTCTCGGACGGCCGCGATCCGGAAATTTCCGACGAAGTCTTCCCGCTGCCGCGCCGCGAGCGCCGCATCCTGGAATATTTGGTCGCCAACCGCGGCCGCCGTCTTTCCAAGACCCAGATCTTCAACGCGATCTACGGGATCTTCGACGAGGACGTCGAGGAGAACGTCGTGGAAAGCCACATCAGCAAACTCCGCAAGAAACTGCGCAAGAAACTCGGTTTCGATCCGATCGATTCCAAGCGCTTCCTTGGCTACTGCATCGACTGGCAGAGCTGAAAATTTGATTGCTGGCTGGCGGGGAGGCGGACCCCGGCAGCCAGCTTCACGCAAGGCCCATCCCATAGGGTCGTCGTGACGAGATGAACGGGGAAACCACATGAGCCTCTACGGTACGATGAGAACGGGTGTTTCCGGCATGAATGCCCAGGCCAACCGCCTGAGCACGGTTGCCGACAACATCGCCAATGCGAACACGACGGGCTACAAGAAGGCCTCGACCCAGTTTTCCTCGCTGATCCTGCCCACCACCGGCGGCGCCTACAATTCGGGCGGCGTGACGACGGACGTGCGCTATTCGATTTCTTCGCAGGGCACCTTCACCTACACCAATTCCTCCACGGACCTTGCCATCAACGGCAAGGGCTTCTTCATCGTGCAGGGCGCAGACGGCCAGGAATACATGACCCGCGCCGGCGCCTTCACGCCGATGGATGACGGCACGCTGAAGAACTCCGCCGGCTTCACGCTGATGGGCTATCCCTATTCCTCGACCGAGGATCCGACGATCGTCATCAACGGCTTTGCCGGCCTCGAGGAAATCAACCTTGCTTCGGGCGAGCTGAACGTGAAGGCTTCGGAAGAAGGCTACCTGCACGTCAACCTGCCGTCGAACGAGGCTCATCCCTTCTCGAAGGCGACCTCGCTGGTGGCCTATGACAGCCTCGGCAACACCCGAAAGCTCGACTTCACCTACTCGACGACGGCAACGCCGGGCCTCTGGGACCTGAGTGTCACCTACACGGACTCGGCCGGCGTCATCCACGACATGCTCGCTTCGCCCTCGGCCCCCGTGGCTTCGGTCGCCGCGGCCACGAAGGAGTCGCTGACGTTCGACACGGCCGGCAAGCTCGTCACCCCGAGCGACATCAACACGTCCGGCCTGACGATCGGCGGCGGCGTGCTCAATCCGCTGGCGATTTCCATCGGTGGCGGGACGGGCGGCTCGACGCAGCTCGCAGCCTCCTTCGCAGCCAAGGGTGACATCGACGGCATCGGTCCGAGCGGCGTGACCGGCTACGAGATCAGCGACGACGGCATCGTCTTCCTCAAATACGAGAACGGCGACATGGCGCCGAAGTACCGTATCGCGATGGCCAACGTGCAGAGCCCGGACAACCTGCGTCCGCTCGCCGGCAACGTCTATGCGCAGAGCCCGGATTCGGGTGTGGTCGTCATGGGTTATGCCGGCAACGGCGGCTACGGCACCATCCTTTCCGGCGCGCTCGAGGATTCCAACGTCGATATCGCCGAGGAACTGACGAGCATGATCGAGTCGCAGCGTAACTACACGGCGAACTCGAAGGTGTTCCAGACCGGCTCGGAGCTCATGGAAGTCCTGGTCAATCTGAAGAGATAAGGCGGCTTCAACCGCGCGTGCATTCGAGAGTTAGGTAGATCCGATGTCGCTTTCAGCAGCAATGAAGACTGCTCAGTCCAGCTTCTCCAACGTGGGCCTGCAATCGGCCGTCGCGTCGAAGAACATTGCCAATGCAAGCAACCCGGCCTATGCCCGCCGCGCGGCGATCCTCGCCACGGCCTCCTCGGGTGCCACCGTGGTCGAAACGCAGCGGGCCCAGAACGAGGCCCTGCTGAAGCAGAACCTGCTCTCGATTTCCAAGGCGGCGGGGCAGGACACGCTCCTGGCCGGCCTCTCCCAGATGAAGATGATGCTCGGCGGCGAGGACTACGAACTCGCCCCGTCCACCTATCTCGCCAAGCTGCGCGACAACCTCCAGACCTTCGCCGACAAGCCGAACGAAGTCTCGCTCGCCGAGACGGTCGTGTCCGACGCCGTCGATGTCGCCAACTCGCTGAACAGCACCTCGCTCGCCCTGCAGAAGATGCGCGCCGAGGCCGATGCGGACATCAACACGGCGGTGGTGGAACTCAACCGCCTGCTCGGCGAATTCCGCACCTACAATGACAAGGTCAAGCAGAGCACGGCCGCCGGTGCGGTGGACAACGACGCGCTCGACCAGCGCGACAAGCTGCTGACCGAGATTTCCGGCATCATCGGCGTCACCACGGTGACGCGCACCAACAACGACCTTGCGCTCTATACCAGCGACGGCACGGTGCTGTTCGAGACGGTGCAGCGCAGCGTGACCTTCGCCCCGACGACGACCTATACGGCGACCGTCGACGGCAACCAGATCCTCATCGACGGCGTGCCGGTGCAGGCCGGCGCTGGCGGCAATACCAGCGCGCGCGGCTCGCTGCCCGCCTTGCTGCAGCTGCGTGACCACACCGCGCCGACCTTCCAGTCACAGCTGGACGAAATGTCCCGCAGCCTCATCAACATGTTCTCCGAGAATGTCGGCGGCACCCGGCTGGACGGCCTCTTCGTGCGCAATGGCGTCGCCGTCGGCGACGACCTCACCGTCGACGCGCTGGTTCCGGGCCTTTCCACCGTCATCAAGGTGAACCCCGCCGCGATCACCAACCAGGGCGGCAGCGCCATGCTGCTGCGCGACGGCATCAACGCCAATTTCAACACCGGCAGCAATGCCAGCTTCTCGGACCTCCTGAACGGGTATGCCGCCTCCTTCGAGACGCCGGTGAACTACGATCCGGCGGCGGCCATCGACACGACAGGCACGATCCTGGCCTTCGCCACCGGTTCGGTCGGCTGGCTGGAAGAGATCCGCAGCGCCGCCACCACGGCGGGCGACGACAAGAACGCGCTGCTCGGCCGCACGCAGGAAGCCCTGCAGAACGTGACCGCCGTCAGCCTCGACGAGGAGCTGGCGCTGCTTCTCGATCTCGAACAGTCCTACAAGGCGTCGGCAAAACTCGTGGCAGCGGTCGATGAGATGATCGCGGCTCTTCTCCAAGCGGCGGGCTAAGTCATGAAGGCTTCTTTCGTTTCCAACATGTCTCTTCAAAACGCCATGCGGCTGACCGTGTCGAAGGCGCAGAAGGAGATGACGCAGCTCCAGGAGGAGACGGTCACCGGCCGCCACGCGGATGTCGGCGCGACGCTTGGCGCCAAGACGGCGCGCACGCTCGACCTTCATCGCGACCTGCAGCGCATGGAATCGCTGAAGAGCACCAATGCTCTGACGACGCAGCGGCTTTCCGCCTCGCAGGAGGCCCTCGGCCAGATGTCCGAGGCGGGCAACAACGCGCTCGGCGTGCTGGTCGCGCTGTCCGGCATCACCTCCGCCGACCAGCTGAGCCTGGCGCAGAAGAACCTCGGCAACGCGCTTTCGACCTTCACGGCCGCGGCCAACACCTCTTTCAGCGGCGAGTATCTCTTCGCCGGCATCAATTCCGACGTGACGCCGTTCAAGGATTATTTCCAGGAGACGCCACCCTCGGATGCGAAGCTGGCGTTCGATGCCGCCTTCCTGGGGCATTTCGGCTTCACGCAGACCGATCCGGCCGTGTCCGGCATCAACTCGGCCGACATGCAGTCGTTCATCGACGGTCTCGAAACGAGCTTCATGGACGACACCTACTGGCAGACGAACTGGTCGAATGCCTCGGACGAGAACATGCAGAGCCGCATCAGCGCGGCCGAAACCGTCCAGAGCTCGACGAACACCAATGCCAGGGGCATGCGCCACATGGCGCTCGGCCTCGTGCTCGGCCAGGAACTGCTCGCGCTCGGTCTGACCGACCAGACGCGCAAGACGGTCAGCGACGCGGCGATCAACTATATGGGCCAGGCGATTTCCGGCGTCGACGGCGAACGGTCCAAGCTCGGCATCTCCGAGTCGCGCGTGACCCAGGCCAACACCTCGCTCAATGCCCAGATCACCATCCTGAGCAACAGCATCAAGGATATGGAGGGGATCGATACCTACGAGGCGGCCACGCGCGTGACCACGCTCGAATCGCAACTCTCGCTCGCCTACACGCTGACTTCGAGGATCCAGAATCTCAGTCTGCTGAATTACCTCTGATGAACCAGAGGGTACGGACACACATGAAGGATGTCTGAATGTACCAGTTTTCATATGCCGAGATCATGGAGGAGGGCGTTGCCGTCTCGAAGGATCGGGAACGGCAGGTCCTCGAGCGGTCGATCGCGCTGCTGAAAGCGGCGATGACCAGCGAGGACGGCTACGGCAAGGCGACGGTGGAAGCCGTCTATTTCACCCGTCGTGTCTGGATCCGCTTCATCGAGGATCTCGGCAATCCGGAAAACCAGCTCCAGGAGGAGCTGCGCGCCAATCTCATCTCGATCGCCATCTGGATCCTCAAGGAGATCGAAAAGATCCGCAAACGCGAATCCACGAATTTCCAGGGCATCATCGACATCACCACCATCATCAAGGATGGCATCCAATGAAAAGTACGCTGCGTATATCGCTGAAGTCCGGTGAGCGCATTTTCGTCAACGGCGCAGTCCTGCGGGTCGACCGCAAGGTGGCGATCGAATTCCTCAACGACGTGACCTTCCTTCTGGAAAACCACGTCCTGCAGCCGGAACAGGCCACCACGCCGCTCCGTCAGCTCTATTTCATCGCGCAGATGTCGCTGATCAACCCGGAAGGCGCCGAGCAGTCGATCGCCATGTTCCGCAAGTCGGTCATCATGCTCCTGTCCTGCTTCAAGAACGAGGAAGTGCTGGCCGAGCTGAAGCGCGTCGACGCGCTCGTAACGCAGGGCCGCGCCTTCGAGGCCCTGAAGGCCATCCGCGGCCTCTACCCGATCGAGGATCGCATCCTCAACAGCCAGGAACTGGCGCCGGCCACGATCGAACAGATCCGCAGGGAGATTGCACCATGGTAGACACTGTCGGCTCCGCGACGTCCTCCGGTTACACGCCCTCCGTCTCGGGCGCCGATTCGACCAAGGACACCAAGAACGCGACGCTGAACTACGAGAGCTTCCTGAAGCTGCTCGTGGCGCAGATGAAGAACCAGGATCCGACCGAACCGATGGACGCGACCCAGCAGATGGCGCAGCTCGCGACCTTCTCGCAGGTCGAGCAGACCATCAAGACGAACAAGAACCTGGAAAGCCTGCTTCAGCGCACCTCGCTGCAGGAAGCCAACTCCGTCATCGGCCGCACGGTCACCAGCGACGACGGCAAGGTTTCTGGCATCGTCAAGGAAGTGACGCTATATAACGACGGTATCGTCGCCACGCTTGATTCGGGCAAGAAGCTCGTCATCGGTCCCGGCGTAACCGTGAAGTGAACCTATTCCGTGAATGAGGCAGACGCCCTCGACATAGCGCAGGCAGCCATCTGGACGGTCGTCGTGGCCTCCGGCCCGGCCGTTCTTGCCGCCATGCTCGTGGGCGTCGCCATCGCTTTCGTGCAGGCCCTCACCCAGGTGCAGGAAATGACCCTCACCTTCGTGCCCAAGATCCTCGTGATCTTCGTCACGATCGCCATCTCGGCCCCCTTCATCGGCGCCCAGATCTCGATCTTCACCAATCTGGTGTTCTCCCGCATAGAGACGGGTTTCTAGAGCATTTCCAGCCGAAGCGGGATCGCTTCGGCGTTGGATAATGCGGTAAGAACAAAAAGCTAGAGCATTTCCGGTGAACCGGAAGTGCTCTAGCTCACCCTCGCGCAAGCTTCGTTCTGTACCCCATCGGATGAAATGGGCGATGCGTGTGACGCGTCGCTGCCTCTCATGACGAGACGGGACGCATTCAGATGGCGCAAGTACCGGCAATCAACCTTCCGAAGGTCAGCCCCAGCGGGCGCGATATCGCGTTCGCCGTCGGCATCCTGACGATCCTGTCGATCCTTTTCCTGCCGATCCCGGCCTTCATGATCGACATCGGCCTCGCCTTCTCGATCGCCTTCTCGGTCCTTATCCTGATGGTCGCGCTGTGGATCCAGCGCCCGCTCGATTTCTCGTCCTTCCCGACCGTCCTCCTCATCGCGACCATGGTGCGCCTCGCGCTCAACATTGCGACGACGCGCGTCATCCTCTCGCACGGCAACGAGGGGCACGATGCGGCCGGCGGGGTGATCGCGGGCTTTGCCAGCCTCGTCATGTCCGGCGACTTCGTCATCGGTATCATCGTCTTCATGATCCTGGTCGTGGTGAACTTCATCGTCATCACCAAGGGTGCGACGCGTATTGCCGAAGTCGGCGCGCGTTTCACCCTCGACGCCATCCCCGGCAAGCAGATGTCGATCGACGCCGACCTTTCCGCCGGCCTCATCGACGAGAAGCAGGCGCAGCTGCGCCGCCGCGAACTGGAAGAGGAAAGCTCCTTCTTCGGTTCGATGGACGGTGCGTCGAAATTCGTGCGCGGCGATGCCATCGCCGGCCTCATCATCACCGCCATCAACGTCTTCGGCGGCATCATCATCGGCTACTTCCGCCACGGCATGGAGCTGGGCGAGGCGGCCGACGTCTTCGTCAAGCTCTCGGTCGGCGACGGTCTCGTCTCGCAGATCCCGGCCCTCATCGTCTCGCTCGCCGCCGGCCTCATCGTCTCGCGCGGCGGCACGGCCGGCTCCACCGACCAGGCCGTCGTCAACCAGCTCTCCGGCTATCCGCGCGCGCTCTTCGTCGCCGCCGGCCTGATGGTGGTGCTGGCGATCATGCCGGGCCTGCCCTTCCTCCCCTTCATGACGCTTGGCGGTCTCATGGCCTTCGGCGCCTGGATCATCCCGCGCCGCATCGCCGAGGAAAACCGCGTCAAGCGCGAGCAGGAAGCCCAGCAGGTCCAGGCCTCGCGCGAGCAGGAAAAGGACTCGGTCAAGTCCGTGCTCAAGACCGCCGAAATCGAGCTTCTGCTCGGCAAACAGGTCTCGACGCGCCTTCTCGGCGCCCATCAGGAACTGGCCTTCCGCGTCGGCAAGATGCGCAAGAAATTCGCCGGCCAGTACGGTTTCGTGGTGCCGGAAATCAAGGTTTCCGACGACATCACCATCCCGGACAAGTCCTACCAGATCCGCATTCACGGCACGACGATCGCCTCCAACATCGTGCGTGTCGGCGAAGTGCTCGTCGTCACCGGCGGCGGCCGCAAGCCAAGCGTGCCGGGGGACGATATCCGCGAACCCGCCTTCGGCATGCCGGCCGTCTCGATTCTCGAAACCTTCGCCGACGACCTGCGGCGCGAGGGCTTCCACCCGATCGACAACGTCTCGGTGGTTCTGACGCATCTGTCCGAAGTCATCCGCAACAACCTGCCGCAGCTTCTGTCCTACAAGGACGTGAAGGTGCTGATCGAGCGCCTCGATCCGGAATACCGCAAGCTCGCGGACGAGATCTGCTCCTCGCACATGTCCTATTCCGGCCTTCAGGCGGTTCTCAAGCTGCTGCTGGCCGAGCGCGTCTCCATCCGCAACCTGCACCTCATTCTCGAAGCGGTCGCGGAACTGGCCCCTCATGTGCGCAAGACCGAGCAGATCGTCGAGCATGTGCGCATCCGCATGGCGCAGCAGATCTGCGGCGACCTGACGGACAACGGCGTGCTGCCGGTGCTGCGCCTCGGCAACAAGTGGGACATGGTGTTCCACCAGGCCCTCAAGCGCGACTCCAAGGGCGAAATCGTCGAGTTCGACATCGATCCGCGTCAGCTCGAAGAGTTTTCCGAACAGGCGACCCGCGTTATCCGCGAGTTTCTCGACCGCGGTACGCCGTTTGTGTTGGTCACCTCGCCCGAATCGCGCTCTTATGTGCGCATGATCATCGAGCGTCTCTTCGCCACATTGCCGGTTCTCTCGCATGTCGAGCTTGCCAAGGGCATCGAGATCAAGATTCTCGGCTCCATTTCATGATCACGGACCCGCAGGGCACGGTGCTGGCGCTGTTCGCCGCCTTCTGCCGTGTCGGCGGGTGCTTCATGCTGCTGCCGGGCTTTTCATCCGCGCGCCTGTCCATGCAGATCCGCCTGTTCCTGGCGGTGGCGATCTCCATGGCGATCCTGCCGCTGATGTGGGACACGATCTATCCGCGCGCCACCGGCTCGCTCGACGACTATCTCGTGCTCATCACCTTCGAGACGCTGACCGGTGCGGTCATCGGCCTCATCGCGCGCTACTACGTGCTCGGCCTGCAGTTCGCCGGCACGGTGCTGACGATGATGATGGGTTTCAATGCGCCGCCGACGCCTGACGTGCTTGAAGACACGGCCGAAAACCAGCTGACGAACCTGCTGTCCTTCGCCGCGCTGATGGTGCTGTTCATGCTGGATTTCCACCACATCGTCATGCGGGCGCTGGTGGAATCCTACAATGTCATGCCGCTCGGGGCGGGCTTCAATCCGCAGAGCGCGCTGATCACGCTGACGGATACGCTGAGCCAGACCTTCATGATCATGCTGCGGCTCGCCAGCCCCTTCATTCTCTATGGCCTGGTGTTCAACGTCACCATCGGCCTCATCAACAAGCTCGCGCCGCAGATCCCGATCTACTTCATTTCGCTGCCCTTCATCATCATGGGCGGCATGATCCTGCTCTATTTCGGCATTTCCTCGTTGCTTGAAATCTTCGCCGCCGGCTTCCAGCCGGTCTTCCGGGGAGAGTAGCATGGCGCAGAACCGCTCGGACAAGCTGAAGCGTCTCGTCACCGTGCAGCGCCATCTGGAAAAGATGGCCGAGATCGATCTCGCCAACACCACCCGCCAGCGGCAGGAAGTGAACGAGACGATGGAGGTCGTCGTCGAGGCGATCAATTCGCTCGAACCCGTGCACCGCAGCTTCTCCCACCACTATTCCGGCCAGTACAGCCGCCTGCAGCAGCAGGAGCAGATGCTGGCCAACGTGCAGCAGATGCACGAGATGCGCGTGGTGCGCGAACGCACCAAGGGCGACCGCATGGAAGAGCGCATGAAGGAAGCCCGCAGCGCCGAGGAACGCGAGGCCGCGGACGATTCGATCTACGACCTGATCGACCAGCATATCGCCTACAAGGCGCGCAGCGAATAATCGTTTTCACCAAGGTATTGGAAGAAAAAGCGATTTTCCCTGACCTAATCAAGCTTGCGTCAAAATGGATTTCGCCGCCGCCGCCGTCACGGCTTCGTCATCCGCCACCAGCCTCCCGTAAGGTTGAGCAGCGATAGTCGCTTCAGGACGATGACGAGGTTTGCCGATGCGGCCCTGATGGGCGCGGGTGGACCGGGTGTCCGGAAGGTCATGAGGCCGGCGACCGCCATGAGGACGGGTCCGGCTGTTGAGGATCACCTGAAAGGCTCTGAGACGTGGCAATTTCTCCCCCCAGCGATCTGGTGCTCGATGTCGTGCGCGCCGCCGACCCGAGCCAGGTTCAGGAAGCGCAAGCCAAGCTGAAATCGAACCGCGCTGCCTTCGAGGCCAACAGCCTTGCCGAAGCGGGCGCCGGCTTCCAGGCCGCCGTCAGCATTCTCAACCGTGACACGGCCACCACGGGCGCTGCCGACAGCGGCGTCAAGGCCGTGGGCGCGAAGGCCATTCCGGAGTACCTGCGCAAATTCGAGACCATGGTGCTGCAGAATTTCGTGAAGTCGATGATGCCCACCGAGAACGAGGACATCTACGGCAAGGGCACGGCCGGCGAGATGTGGCGGGGCATGATGGCCGACCAGCTCGGCGAAGCGCTCGCCAAGGGCGGCGGCATCGGCATTGCCGAAAGTCTCGCGGCCAAGAGCGGCGTGACGCTCAATCCGAAGGACAAGGATGTCGACCGGGTCGCCGCCGGCATGGTGCAGTCGCTGCAGCGTGAGGCCTTCGCGGACCTCACCCCCGGCATCAAAGAAGACAAGAACAAGGCATAAGCGGAGACCCGACACATGGAACAGGCTAACAACGAACTGCGGATCCGCACCGTCCTCGGCCGGCTCGAGACGATCATCGACAACGAGAACGACAATATCGGCAGCGATCCGGATTTCGACCTGCCGACCTCGAATGCCCACAAGAGCCGCTGCCTCTATGAGCTGGCGATGCTGACCCGCGACGTGCGGCCGGAAGAGGTTCCGCCGACGTTCTCCTCGCAGCTCGGCCGCGTGCGTGACAAGCTCGCCACCAATGCGCAGCGCGTCTCGGCCCATCTGGAAGCCGTGCGCGAGGTCGTCACCATCCTGAAGAATGCCGTGCAGGATCTCGAAGCGGACGGCACCTATTCGCAGGAGCAGTTCCGCCTGGGTTACGGTACATGATCAAGATCATCGGCACCGGCGTCTGGGTCCTCGCGATCACGCTCGCCTCGGTCTATTTCTCGCTGAAGATGGCCTCGGCCCCCAAGGTCGATACCGCCGCCGCCGAGCGCGAGGCGGCGATGGAATTTGTCAGCGGCTATACGACGACCGTTCCCGTCATCGGCGAGGGCGGCGTCAACGGCTATCTCCTGACCAAGCTCGCCTACAAGGCGAACAAGGAGCTGGCGGCCAAGCAGGTCGTGCCGGTTCCGCAGGTCATCACCGACGAACTCTATACGCTGCTGGTCGGCAAGAAGATGATCGACGTGGCGAATGCCGGCAGCTTCGATCTGGAAGCCTTCCGCGGCATCATCAAGGAAGGGCTGAACCGCCGCTTCGGCGCGGAGGTCATCGACGAGGTCTATGTCGAGCAGATCGACTATCTGACCACCGCTTCGGTGGAGGAGCCGCCGCAGAAGAAGGGCGTGACGCTGCTGAAGGGCGACGTCCCGGTCGTCGAACAGCCGGCGGAAAAGAGCGGCGGGCACTGAGGCCCGCGTCTCGACAGGGATTTTGGAGAGGCCGGCCGCTAGAGCATGTCAGGTTCAGATTGAACCGGACATGCTCTGAATTCTTTTGTTTTCGTTTGTCTCTTCGGGAAAACCGGTTCCCACTTTTCCCTGACAAACTCTAGCGCGCGCCGGCCTTTGCCGTTGCGGCGAGCACGGGCAGGGGACGCCGGCCGGAGAGCTTGTGACGCAGCACATGATAGAGGAAGCGCACATTGGCCAGGCCAGGCTCGCTGAACAGGAACCGGCGAAGCCCGTCGAAGCGGCGCTTGCGCACGCCGAGCGGCACACGGTAGGTCTCGTCCACCAGCGCCTCGAAGAGGCCGCCGACGCTGAGCACCAGCCGCGCATGACCCGGGCCGACATGGCGGTCGATCCACTTTTCCTGCGCGGGGCTGCCCATCGAGACGAGAAGGATATCCACCTTCGCCGCGCGCACGCGCTCCATGACTGAATCGGATTGGGCGGGATCGAAGGCGCCATCGGCGATCGGCACGATCTCGTGCCAGGGCGCGTGCCGGCGCAGCGCCTCGGCCGCCGCGATCAGCATCGACTCTTCGCCGCCGATCAGCGCCACGCGCATGGGGCGGGTGAGATAGGTCAGAAGCGCCGGCACGAAGGCCGTGCCGCTGAGATTTGCCGGAAACGACCGGCCATGGAACAGCCGGGAGGCAAGGTCGATGCCCTCGCCGTCGGGCAGCACGATCTGGCGTTCCAGCACGGCGCGATAGTCCGCATCCCGCATCATCCGGTTGCCGTTCTGTGCGGTCAGGAAGGCGATGACGCTCTGTCCGAAAGGCATCGTCGCCACCTCCTCGACAAAGGCGAAGGTATCGGCCCAGCCGAGGTCGCAGACCGGCAGGCCGAGAATATCCCGTTGCGAGGCGATGATGTTGCCTGACACGAAGGCCATGCGCATTCCTTCCTTTGCGACTTCTTCGTCTTTCTCTAGCAAGTCCGGCTGAAAGGCCGTTTAAGGATTTCCGGAAAAGCCGAGGCGCGATTTTCATCCTTCGCTAACCATGCGGTTCAAGCGGCTGGAAAACGGCACTTTCTCCATGATTTTCCCCACCCCAGCCCGTCGTCTCCGGTTGAAAAAATCCGGGGTCTTTCGGCCAAGGAGGGCGGGCTTTGGCCATCGCCGCTTGAAATTATGTGTTTTGGACAGCATAGGGCGTTAAAAGGCCATTCGCCGTCCGGGCAGGCCGCTAGAGTGACGCCATGCATTCAGGGAGAGAAATGTGACCACTGTTATCGATGGGAAGCAGGTTGCCGCTTCCGTGATTGAGGCCGTGAAGTCGGCCACGACAGCCCTGGAAAAGGACGCGGGCGTCAAGCCCGGCCTTGCCGTCGTCATCGTCGGCGATGATCCGGCGAGCCACGCCTATGTCGGCGCCAAGAGCCGTATGTCGAAGGAATGCGGCTTCACCTCCATCCAGCACACGCTGCCCGAGGAGACGACGCAGGAAGAACTCGCCCGCCTCGTCGAGACGCTGAATGGCGATGACAGCATCCACGGCATCCTCGTCCAGCTTCCGCTGCCCAAGCATCTCGATTCCGATCCGATCATCCAGTCGATCAAGCCGGAGAAGGACGTCGACGGCCTGCATGTCGTCAATGCCGGCAAGGTCGCGACGGGCGATCTCGACGGCGGCCTCGTTTCCTGCACGCCGGCGGGCGCCATGGTCTTCGTGCGCCGCACCCATGGCAACGACCTTTCCGGTCTCAATGCCGTGGTGATCGGCCGGTCCAACCTCTTCGGCAAGCCGATGTCGGCCCTGCTGCTCGCCGCCAATGCGACGGTGACGACCGCCCATTCGCGCACCAAGGATCTCGCGGACGTCTGCCGCAACGCCGATATTCTCGTGGCTGCCGTCGGCCGCGCGGAAATGGTGAAGGCCGACTGGGTGAAACCCGGCGCGACCGTCATCGATGTCGGCATCAACCGCATCACCACGGCCGAAGGCAAGTCGCGCCTCGTCGGCGATGTCGCCTTCGAGGAATGCGCAAAGGTCGCCGGCGTCATCACGCCGGTTCCGGGCGGCGTCGGCCCGATGACCATCGCCATGCTGATGGCCAACACCGTCATCGCCGCCTACCGCAAGGCCGGTCGCACGCCGCCGAAGTTCTGAGCGCGGTAGCGCTTCGCCGCCCTCCCGATCGTCATGGCCGGGCTTGATCCGGCCATCCGCCTTCGTCCAGGGCGGCCAGTGCAGCAAGCGCCCCACGGGCGCTTTCTCATTTTCCCGGCGCCGGCCCCGTCGAGGCGCGCACGATAAGATCGGTCTTCCAGAGCTCCTGCTGCGGCAGGGTTTCCAGCTCGAGGATGCCGGCGATGAGCCGGCGGGCGATGCGCTGGCCCGCGGCGCGCAGCGACGACCGGGTCGTCGTCAGCGGCACCATGAAATTCTCCGGCTTCAGCATCGGCAGCACGTCGTCATGGGCGATGAGCGAAATATCCGCGCCGAGTTTCAATCCCGCCTGGCTGATCGCCCGCACCGCGCCGAGCGCCAGCACGGTGCTCGAACACAGCACCGCCGTCGGCGGCGTTTCGAGCTGGAGGAAGCGCTGCATCGCGCGGAACCCGTGCTCGTCCGTCATCTGCGAATGCTGGACGCATTCCTCGCGCAGTTCGAGCCCGTGTTCGGCAAGCGCGCGCACGGTGCCCTTCTTGCGGCGGATCGCGAAGGCAAGGTTTTCCGGGCCGTTGAGGAGGGCGAACTGCCGGTGGCCGAGCTGCGCCAGCAGGCGCGCAGCATCGTAGAAGGCGCCGGTATTGTCGATATCCACGAAGGGATAATCCGTCGGCACGCCGATCGAGCGGCCATGCACGACGAAGGGCATCTTCAGCGATTTCATCATGGCGATGCGCGGATCCTTCTCGCGCATATAGGCCAGGAACAGCGCATCCACATTGCCGCTCGCCACCAGCCGGCGGCAGGTCGCCGCCTCGTCTTCCGGGTGGCTCGGATTGATGACGAAATGGAAGTCGTGTTTGACGGCCTCGTCGCCAAGACCCGCCAGGAACTCGCCGAAATGCACGTCGGAGTCGATGCCGTCGGCGGTCGGCATGACGAGACCGATGGAGCCCGCCCTGCCGGTGGCAAGGCGCTGGGCGGCGCGGTTGGGACGGTAGCCCGTCTCCCGCACGGCATCGAGCACGCGCTGGCGCGTCTCGGCATTGACCTCCGGATAGCCGTTCAGCGCCCTGCTGACGGTTGTCTGCGAGAGGCCCAGCAATTGCGATAACTGCTTGAGATTCACATGCTTAGCTTTCTTGAATTTCTAAAAGCGCTTTGGATGATTGGTCCCTGTTCCCTGATTTTGGTTCCAAAGCGTTTTGGCATCTAACATCAGCAAATCATGGAGGAAAAGCAGGATTTGATCATTTTGCGCCGCAAAACTACGCTGCACTGCGTCAGAAACGGCGTTTTGCGCCCAAATGATTTGGAGGGTCTTGACGAAGGCGCGGGGGAAATGGGATGAAAGGAAATCCAAAGCGCTTTGAATTTTGGGCTATTTTAGAGACTGCCTGCTCCGGGAGAGGGCGGGTCTGCCATGGGAGGCAAATCACGTGAAAAAGACATTGCTGATGACGGCCGCGCTCGCTCTTTTCATGGCGGGTGGCGCTGCTGCTGCCGATTTGAAGTTCAAGCCCGGTGAGGATTCCAAGTTCAACTGGCAGAGCTTCGAGGACTTCAAGAAGGGTCATGACCTGAAGGGCCAGACGCTGACCATTTTCGGCCCCTGGCGCGGCGAGGACGAGGCGCTGTTCAAGATCGTCTATGCCTATTTCAGCGAGGCGACGGGCGTCGAGATCAAGTATTCCTCCTCTGAAAACTACGAGCAGCAGATCGTCATCGACACGCAGGCCGGTAGCCCGCCTGACGTCGCCATCCTGCCGCAGCCCGGCCTGATCGCCGACCTTGCCTCCAAGGGGTACCTCACGCCGCTCGGCGACGAGACCAGGCAGTGGTTGCTCGACAACTATGCCGCCGGCCAGTCCTGGGTCGATCTTTCGACCTACAAGGGCAAGGACGGCAATGCCGCGCTCTATGCCTTCCCCTACAAGATCGACGTGAAGTCGCTCGTCTGGTACGTGCCCGAAAACTTCGAGGACGCCGGTTACGAAGTGCCGAAGACCATGGAAGACCTGAAGGCGCTGACGGAAAAGATCGTCGCCGACGGCGGCACGCCCTGGTGCATCGGTCTCGGTTCGGGCGGCGCCACCGGTTGGCCGGCGACCGACTGGGTCGAAGACCTGATGCTGCGCACCGCGTCGCCGGAAACCTACGACAAGTGGGTGAAGAACGAGATCCCCTTCACCGACCCGGCCGTGGTCGGCGCGCTGGACGAGTTCGGCTGGTTCGCCAAGAACGACACGTTCGTCGATGGCGGCGCGGCGGCCGTTGCCTCCACCGACTTCCGCGACAGCCCGAAGGGCCTCTTCGCCTCGCCGCCGAAGTGCTACCTGCACCATCAGGCCTCGTTCATCCCGTCCTTCTTCCCGGAAGGCACGGTTGTCGGCGAGGATGCGGACTTCTTCTACATGCCGCCCTATGCCAGCAAGCCGGAACTCGGCAATCCCGTGCTCGGCGCCGGCACGCTCGCCATGATCACCAAGGACACGCCGGCCGCGCGCGCCTTCATCGAGTTCCTCAAGACGCCGATCGCCCATGAGGTCTGGATGGCGCAGACGAGCTTCCTGACGCCCTACAAGAGCGCCAACAAGGATGCCTACGCCAATGCGCCGATGAAGAAGCAGGGCGAGATTCTGTTGAACTCCACGACCTTCCGCTTCGACGGTTCGGACCTGATGCCGGGCAAGATCGGTGCGGGCGCGTTCTGGACGGGCATGGTCGACTTCGTCGGCGGCAAGTCCGCGGCCGACGTGGCCGACGGTGTCCAGAAGGCCTGGGACGCCATCAAGTAATCTCCACTGAACCGGCCGGCACCGCCGGCCGGTTTTCAAGAGCATGCGAAAGTGCAGCCGGACCATGCGGTGAGAGCCGCGTGAACGATCGATGCACCCGAGAGGGTGGGGTGCATTCCTGGGGAGGGACCGCCATGCCGCAATTGTTATTCGCCGTTTCCACGATGGTCGGAGGCGTTCTCGCCTGTGTCGTCTATTTCTTCGGAACGAACTGGCTGCTCGACAGGATATTCCCCTCCAAGGGGCTGGTGGGTGCTGAGGCATCCCGTAATCTTCGGCTTACCAATGCCATCCGTCCCTGGCTGTTCATGGCGCCGGCGCTCTTCGCGCTCGCCATCTATCTGGTCTATCCGGTTTTCGAGTCCGTGCGGCTTTCCTTCCTCGATCGCTCCGGCCAGCAGTTCGTCGGTTTCAGCAATTATGTCTGGATGCTGGGCGATGGCGAATTCCGCCAGTCGATCTTCAACAATTTCCTCTGGCTCCTCGTGGTGCCGGCGCTCTCCACCTTCTTCGGCCTCGTGATCGCCGCGCTGACCGACCGCATCTGGTGGGGCAATATCGCGAAAACCCTGATCTTCATGCCGATGGCGATCTCCTTCGTCGGCGCCGCCGTCATCTGGAAATTCGTCTACGACTTCCGTTCCGAGGGGTCCGAGCAGATCGGCATCCTCAACGCCATCGTCGTCGCCTTCGGCGGCACGCCCGAGGCGTGGATGACCATTCCCTTCTGGAACAACTTCTTCCTGATGGTCATCCTGATCTGGATCCAGACCGGCTTTGCCATGGTCATCCTTTCCGCCGCCCTGCGCGGCATCCCGGAGGAGACAATCGAAGCGGCCGTCATCGACGGGGCGAACGGTTTCCAGATCTTCTTCAAGATCATGGTGCCGCAGATCTGGGGCACGATCGCCGTCGTCTGGACGACGATCACCATCCTCGTCCTCAAGGTCTTCGACATCGTGCTGGCGATGACCAACGGCCAGTGGCAAACGCAGGTTCTGGCGAACCTGATGTTCGACTGGATGTTCCGCGGCGGCGGCGATTTCGGGCGTGGCGCGGCGATTGCCGTCGTCATCATGATCCTCGTCATCCCGATCATGATCTGGAACATCCGCAACGCCACCAAGGAAATGGAAGGCCACTGAGATGATCGCCTCGTCCCGTTCGCCGCTCACCATCGTCGTCCATCTTTCCGTCCTGCTGCTCGTCGCGCTCTGGACCCTGCCGACCGCGGGCCTCCTCATCTCCTCGCTGCGCGACAAGGACCAGCTCGCCGTTTCCGGCTGGTGGACCGCCCTTTCCACCTCCTCGCAGAACCTCACGGGACGCGCGGCGTCGCCCGAGGCGCAGGTCGAGAAGGACGGCAAGTTCGTCATCACGGGGGATCTGCTGGAAGGGGGCGACGCCAAGGTCTCCGCCTTCGGCTTCCGTCCCCTGCAGCCCGCCGCCTTCGAGGCCGGCAAGGCGGCCGATATCGGCGACGGCCAGACGCTGACCGTCAACGAGGACGGCAGCTACGAGATCGTCTCGCCGACGAAGATGGAGGGCACGCGCGGCCAGCGCATCTTCTACACCGCCTCCGTGCCGCCGCGCTTCACGCTCGACAATTATCGTGAAGTCCTCAGCGCCGCCGGCATCGGCTCCTCCTTCCTCAACTCGCTGACGGTGGCGATCCCCTCGACGATCATCCCGATCCTCGTCGCCGCCTTTTGCGCCTATGCGCTCGCCTGGATGCCGTTCCCCGGCCGGGCGATCCTGATCGCGGTCATCGTCGGCCTGCTCGTCGTGCCGTTGCAGATGTCGCTGATCCCGCTGCTCCGGCTCTATAACGGCGTCGGCGCCTTCTTCGGCGTGCCGGCCAAGACCTATGTCGGCATCTGGCTCGCCCATATGGGCTTCGGCCTGCCGCTTGCGGTCTACCTGCTGCGCAACTACATGGCCGGCCTGCCGCGCGAGATCATGGAATCGGCCCGCGTCGACGGCGCATCCGACTTCGACATCTTCGTGAAGATCATCCTGCCGCTGTCCTTCCCGGCACTCGCTTCCTTCGCCATCTTCCAGTTCCTGTGGACCTGGAACGACCTGCTCGTCGCCATGGTCTTCCTCGGCACGGGCAATGACGAACTGGTCCTGACCGGGCGTCTCGTGAACCTGCTCGGCTCGCGCGGCGGCAACTGGGAAATCCTCACGGCCTCCGCCTTCATCACCATCGTGGTCCCCCTCATCGTCTTCTTCAGCCTGCAGCGCTACCTGGTGCGCGGCCTGCTGGCGGGGTCGGTCAAGGGCGGCTGAGACAACTTCGATACAGGAAACAGGAATGACGACGTTGGATTCCACTCTTCTCACGCCGGACAAGGACTGGTGGCGCGGCGCGGTGATCTACCAGATCTACCCGCGCTCCTTCCAGGACACCAATGGCGACGGGATCGGCGACCTCAGGGGCATCACCGAGCGGCTCGCCCATGTCGCCTCGCTCGGTGTGGACGCGATCTGGATTTCGCCCTTCTTCACCTCGCCGATGAAGGATTTCGGCTACGACGTTTCGGATTACCAGGACGTCGATCCGATCTTCGGCGTGCTGGCCGATTTCGATGCGCTGATCGCCGAGGCGCATCGCCTCAACATTCGCGTCATGATCGACCTCGTTCTGTCGCACACCTCCGACAAGCATCCCTGGTTCGTCGAAAGCCGCTCGCGCCGCACGAACCCCAAGGCGGACTGGTATGTCTGGGCCGATTCCAAGCCGGACGGAACGCCGCCGAACAACTGGCTGTCGATCTTCGGCGGCTCGGCCTGGCAGTGGGATCCGACGCGCCTGCAATATTACATGCACAACTTCCTGACCTCGCAACCGGACCTCAACCTGCACAATCCGGAGGTTCAGGACGCGCTGCTCTCGGTCGCCCGCTTCTGGCTGGAGCGCGGCGTCGACGGTTTCCGCCTCGACACGATCAACTTCTACTTCCACGACAAGGACCTGCGCGACAACCCGTCGCTCGCCCCCGAGCGCCGCAACGCGCAGACGGCGCCTGCCGTGAACCCCTACAACTATCAGGAACATCTCTACGACAAGAACCAGCCGGAGAACCTGGACTTCCTCAAGCGTTTCCGCGCGGTGATGGAAGAGTTTCCGGCCATCGCGGCCGTCGGCGAAGTGGGCGACAGCCAGCGGGGCCTGGAGATCGCCGGCGAATACACTTCCGGCGGCGACAAGATGCACATGTGCTACGCCTTCGAGTTCCTGGCCCCCGATCCGCTGACGCCGGCCTTCGTGGCCGAGACGCAGCGCGCGCTGGAAAAGGCCGCGCCCGAGGGCTGGGTCTGCTGGGCCTTCTCGAACCATGACGTGATGCGCCATGTCAGCCGCTGGGGCAATGCCGTTACCGACCACGACGCCCATGCCAAGCTGCTCGCCAGCCTTCTCATGTCGCTGCGCGGCTCGGTCTGCATCTACCAGGGCGAGGAACTGGCCCTGCCGGAGGCCGAGCTTGCCTACGAGGATCTGCAGGATCCCTATGGCATCCAGTTCTGGCCGGACTTCAAGGGCCGCGACGGTTGCCGCACGCCGATGGTCTGGGACGGCCGCCAGCAAGCCGGCGGCTTCAGCCTCGGCAAGCCCTGGCTGCCGGTGCCGGATGTCCACCTCGAGCGCGCGGTGAGCGTACAGGACGGCGACGAGGCCTCGGTGCTGGCGCATTACCGCCGCTTCCTCGCCTTCCGCAAGGAGCATGCGGCGCTGGTCAAGGGCGAGATCGAATTCCATGCCGCCGAGGGCGCGATCCTCTCCTTCGTGCGCACACACGGCAACGAGAAGGTGTTCTGCGCTTTCAACATGAGCCCGATCGCCCGCCTTGCCGACCTGCCGTCCGGCACGCTGGAGGCGCTGGAGGGCCATGGTTTCGGCAGCGTGATGCATGAGGAAAATATCGAACTTCCGGCCTGGAGCGGGTTCTTCGCCCGCTTTGCCTAACACGTTACAGGGGAGAGAGACATGACAGGGCTGGTTCTGAAGGATATCCGCAAGTCCTACGGCTCGGTGAACGTGATCCACGGCATCGACCTCGATATCAAGCAAGGCGAGTTCATCGTCTTCGTCGGCCCCTCCGGCTGCGGGAAGTCGACCCTCCTGCGCATGATCGCGGGTCTGGAGGAGATCACCGGCGGCGACATGACGATCGATGGCGAGCGCGTCAACGACGTGCCGCCCTCCAAGCGCGGCATCGCCATGGTGTTCCAGTCCTACGCGCTCTACCCGCACATGACGGTCTACGACAACATGGCCTTCGGCATGCGGATCGCGGGAGAAAGCAAGGAGGAGATCGACCGCCGGGTGCGCTCGGCCGCCGATATCCTCCAGCTCACCAAATATCTCGAACGCCTGCCCAAGGCGCTCTCGGGCGGCCAGCGCCAGCGCGTCGCCATCGGCCGCGCCATCTGCCGCAACCCGAAGGTCTTCCTCTTCGACGAGCCGCTGTCCAACCTCGATGCGGCGCTGCGCGTCGCCACGCGCATCGAGATCGCCAAGCTCAACGAGCAGATGGCCGATACGACGATGATCTACGTGACGCATGACCAGGTGGAGGCGATGACGCTCGCCGACCGTATCGTCGTGCTGTCGGCCGGCCATATCGAGCAGGTCGGTCCGCCACTGGAACTCTATGAGCGTCCGGCCAATCTCTTCGTCGCCCGCTTCATCGGCTCGCCGGCCATGAACATCATTCCGGCGAAGATCACGGCCGCCGGCGAAACGACCGCGCTGGAGCTGACCGGCGGGCGCACCTGCGGCGTCGGCATCGCGACGTCGGCCTCGGAAGTGGGCAAGACGGCGAGCTTCGGCGTGCGGCCCGAGGACCTGCAGATCACCAGCGGCGAGGACTTCCTCTTCGAGGGCACGGTCGCCATCGTCGAGGCGCTGGGCGAGGTGACGCTGCTCTATATCGACGGTCTGGTGCAGGGCGAGCCGATCATCGCGAAGATCCCCGGCATCCTCGACGTCAAGCGCGGCGAGAGGGTGCGCTTCACGGCGGACCGGGCGAAGCTGCATCTCTTCGATGCCGCCGGAAAGAGCTATCGCACAGCCTGATTTCGGGGGGCGGCGGCAGGATTTCGCCCCGCCGCTCAACCCGATGTTAAGCACTCGTCCCTAGGCTTTCTGCGGAAATTGAAAGTGCCGGGGGCAAGCAGATGCGTTTTCAGGATCAAGGGCCGCGAGGCAGCTACCTGAACAAGGAAGAGTCCTTCATGTATGACCGGGAAAAGAGTTTCCCGATGGAGGACACCTGCAACGAGGCGCGCATCGAGTTCACCGAGAGTGGCGGTCTCGTCAATCTCGTCTCGCGCCGTGGCGTGATCGTCAAGCTGTCCCGCAGCGGCGCCGTCATCACCATGACGACGAAGTTCCAGCTGCCGCGCAACTTCTATCTCGACATCGTCAGCGCTCGCCTGCCGATGATCGGCTGCCTGACGCAACGCGTCTATCCCAACGACGTGGTCGAAGCCCGCTTCCTGCGCATGCTCTCCGACAAGGACCTGCAGCGCATCTTCGTCTACTCGACCCATCGCAATCACCAGGGCCGGACGCTGGACATCTATAGCTGAGACGAAAAGAGGGGCGCATGCCCCTCCGTCCGCGATCGATCGCCTGCTTTTCCGCCATCGTGCCCGGGCCTTGCCCGAGCAGGCGCCGGCGCGCGTGAAAATGGCCGCCTGAACGGCCGTCCGCCCTACGCGAAGAGCACGCTCGCCCCGTGGTCCGCCGGTCCCGCAATGGCGCGGAACGGGGCGAAGAGTTCGCGGCCCATGCCGAATTCGTTGCCGGAGAGATCGGCCGCTGCCTGTGGGCGGGCGGAAAATTCGGCGGCGTCGACCAGCACCTCGATCGTGCCATGGGTCGCGTCCAGCCGGATCATGTCGCCGTCGCGGATGCGGCCGATGGGACCGTTGTCGACCGCCTCGGGCGTCACATGGATCGCCGCCGGCACCTTGCCGGACGCGCCGGACATGCGACCGTCCGTCAGGAGCGCCACCTTCTGGCCGCGGTCCTGCAGGATGCCGAGCACGGTGGTCAGCTTGTGCAGCTCCGGCATGCCGTTGGCCTTCGGTCCCTGGAAGCGCACGACGGCGATGAAATCGCCCGTCAGCTCGCCGGCCTTGAAGGCGGCGTTGAGTTCGAGCTGGTCGTGGAAGACCTTGGCCGGCGCCTCGATGACGTGGCGTTCCGGCTTGACGGCGGAAATCTTGATCACGGCGCTGCCGATATTGCCGGTCAGCATCTTCAGGCCGCCCGTCGCCTGGAAGGGGGTCTCGATACTGGCGAGCACCTTCGGGTCGTGGCTGACCTTCGGTGCCGGCGCGCGGTGGACGGTGCCGTTCTCGCCAAGCTGCGGATCGATCGTATAGGCCTGGAGGCCCTGACCGTAGACGGTGCGCACGTCGTCATGCAGCATGCCGGTCTTCAGCAGTTCCTGGATGAGGAAGCCCATTCCGCCGGCGGCGTGGAAATGGTTCACGTCGGCAAGGCCGTTCGGATAGACGCGGGCAAGCAGCGGCACGACGTCGGAGAGCTCGGAAATATCCTTCCAGGTCAGCACGATGCCGGCGGCGCGCGCCATGGCGAGAAGGTGCAGCGTGTGGTTGGTCGAACCGCCCGTGGCATGCAGGCCCACCACGCCGTTGACGATGGAACGCTCGTCGATCATCTCGCCGGCAGGGGTGAACTCGTTGCCCTGCGCGGTGATGGCGAGCGCCCGCTTGGCGGCTTCCCTGGTCAGCGCGTCGCGCAGCGGCGTGCCGGGATTGATGAAGGAGGCGCCAGGCATGTGGAAACCCATGATCTCCATCAGCATCTGGTTGGAATTGGCCGTGCCGTAGAAGGTGCAGGTGCCGGGGCCGTGATAGGACTTGGATTCGGCTTCCAAGAGCTCTGCGCGGCCGACCTTGCCCTCGGCATAGAGCTGGCGCACGCGCGCCTTCTCGTCGTTCGGCAGGCCCGAGGTCATGGGGCCGGCCGGAATGAAGATGGCGGGCAGGTGGCCGAAGGTCAGCGCCGCGATCGTCAGGCCCGGCACGATCTTGTCGCAGACGCCGAGATAGACGACGGAATCGAACATGTTGTGCGACAGGCCGACGCCCGCCGCCATGGCGATCAGGTCGCGCGAGAAGAGCGACAGTTCCATGCCCGGCTGGCCCTGGGTGACGCCGTCGCACATGGCCGGCACGCCGCCGGCGACCTGCGCCACGCCGCCGGCTTCGCGCGCCGCTTCGCGGATCAGCGCCGGATAGGTCTCGAACGGCTGGTGGGCCGAGAGCATGTCGTTATAGGAGGTGATGATGCCGAGGTTCGGGACGCGGTCGCCGGCGAGCGCATCCTTCTCGGCGGGGGAACAGACGGCAAAGCCGTGCGCGAGGTTGCCGCAGGACAGCACGGCGCGGTGCACGCCCTTGGAGGCAGCGGCGCGCACACGCTCCAGATAGGGCTGGCGGTGCGGCTTGGAGCGTTCGACGATGCGGGCGGTGATGGCTTCGATGCGTTTGTCGGCGGACATGGGAGCTATCCTGACTTTCTCGATTGCAGTCTGGCACGGCAAGGCGAGCGGGAACGCTGCGCCCTCCGCGGGGAAACGGCGCCATGCGCCGGGGCATGTTCGGCTTCAGCCGGCTGGGCGCTTCAGGGCGCCCAGTAGATATCGACCGGCGTTGCCGCGCGCCGCAGAATGGCGCGGACCGGCATGTCGGTTTCCGGACCGTCGCCTTCCGCGGCGGCCAGCACGTCCTTCTTGCCCTGGCCCTCGATATGCAGCACCAGAAGGCGGGCATCCTGAAGGCTGGCGAAGGTGAAGGTGAGGCGGGGCTCGCCCGCGCCTTCGGCTTCCATGGTGATCACGCCGCGCGGCGTCTCGTCCGAGATCGCCTCGGCAAGACGGTTGCCGCCGGGGAAGAACGAAGCCGTGTGGCCGTCCGTTCCCATGCCGAGAATGGCGACGTCGAAGGGATGACCGAGGCTTTCGGCATCGGCGGAGACGATCCTCGCGGCCTCTTCCGCGCTGCCGGCCGCGCGATAGAGCGGCAGGAAGCCCGCCTCCTTCGCCTTGCCCTGCAGCAGGTTGTCGGCGACGAGCAGGTGGTTCGAGCGCGCATTGTCGGCCGGCACGAAGCGCTCGTCGACCAGCGTGATCGTCACCTTCGACCAGTCGAGGTCGCGACCGGACAGCGCCTTGAAGAAGGCCTTCGGCGTCGAGCCGCCGGAAACGGCGAGGGTGGCCTTGCCGCGGGCGGCGACGGCGTCGGCCAGCACGCCGGCAACCCGGTCCGCCAGGCTTTCGGCGAGCGTCGCGCCGTCCTTGAATTCATGCAGTCTCGCGCTCATCGGTCTTCCCTACGTTTCGTGCCAGGTACGGCCGTCGCGCTCGATGAGGGCGATGGACTGGCTCGGACCCCAGGTGCCGGCGGTGTAGCCCTGCGCCTGCTGGCCGGTCGCTTCCCAGGCCTTCAGGATCGGGTCGACCCAGCGCCATGCCGCTTCCACTTCGTCGCGGCGCATGAAGAGCGTCTGGTTGTTCCTGATGACGTCGAGCAGCAGGCGCTCGTAGGCGTCGGCATTGCGCGCGTCGAAGGCCTCGGCAAAGCTCATGTCGAGCGAGACGTTGCGCAGGCGCATGCCGCCCGGGCCGGGGTCCTTGATCATCAGCGACTGCTTGACGCCTTCGTCCGGCTGCAGGCGGATGATGAGCTGGTTCTGCTCGATGCGGCCGGCCGAGGGATCGAAGATCGAATGGGCGATCGGCTTGAAGGTGATGACGATCTCCGACATGCGCGTGGAAAGGCGCTTGCCGGTGCGGATGTAGAAGGGCACGCCCGACCAGCGCCAGTTGCCGATCTCGGCCTTGATGGCGACGAAGGTCTCGGTGTTGGAAACGCCGCCTTCCAGTTCCTCGAGATAGCCCTTGACCGGGCCGCCCGCGGACGCGCCGGCGCGGTACTGGCCGCGCACCGTCAGGCGCTCGACATTGTACTGGTCGATCGGCTTCAGCGCGCGCAGAACCTTCAGCTTCTCGTCGCGCACGGCTTCCGCATCCATGGAGGAGGGTACTTCCATCGCGACAAGGCAGAGCAGCTGGAGAATGTGGTTCTGCACCATGTCGCGCAGCGCGCCGGCCTTGTCATAGTAGCCGGCGCGGCTTTCGAGGCCGACGGATTCGGCGACGGTGATCTGCACGTGGTCGATATGGGCGGAGTTCCACAGCGGCTCGTAGAGCGCATTGGCAAAGCGCAGCGCCATCAGGTTCTGCACCGTCTCCTTGCCGAGATAGTGGTCGATGCGGAAGATCTGCTCTTCGCGGAAGACCTTGCCGATCGTGTTGTTCAGCTCGTTGGCCGAGGCAAGGTCGCGGCCGATGGGCTTTTCGACGACGATGCGGGTCTGCTTGGTGATGAGCTTGTGATCGCGGATCTTTTCCGAGATATCGCCGAAGATGGCCGGCGCGACGGCGAGGTAGAAGGCGCGCACGCGCTCCTTGCCCTCGTCGAGCAGGTCCTTCAGCTTGTCCCAGCCCTGGTCGGACTTGGCGTCCACGGCGACATAGAACAGCCGGTCGCAGAAGATGCGCACCTGCTCGTCCTCGAATTCGCCGGGCTTCAGGTGCTCCTTCAGCGCGTCGATGGCGAACTTGCGGTATTCCGCATCCGTGAAGGCGGTGCGCGACGCGCCGATGATGCGCGTCGGGTCGGAAAGCTGGCCGGCGAGCTGCCGGTGGTAGAGGGCCGGGAGGAGCTTGCGTTCCGCAAGATCGCCGGTTCCGCCGAAGACGACATAGTCGAAGGGTTCAACGGGAATGATCTGGCTGCTCATCGGATATCTCGATCTCGTTCAGTTGCCGGTGTTATAATCTAATCGATTTAAAAACGCCAGAGTGCAACGCAACGAAATCGAGATTTTCGTCCCGATCAGAGCCTGTCGCGCAGCGCGTACCAGGTCATGGCAAGGAACAGCAGCGGCGAGCGGAACCGCGCGCCACCCGGAAAGGCCGGTATTTTCAAGGCCTTGAGGTAGTCGAGTTCCGCGCTTCCGCCCGTGACGTCCTCGGCATAGAGCTTGCCGCAATAGTTCGACAGCATGACGCCGTGGCCTGAATAGCCGCCGATCGTCGTGATGCCGGGCATGACCTCGCGCACATAGGGCTTGCGCGGCATGGTGATGCCGACCGAGCCGCCCCAGGCATGGGTGAGCTCGATGCCCTTGAGTTCCGGATAGACCTCCTCGATCTGCCGGCGGATGGGCGGGGTCATGTCGTCGAGATTTTCCGAATAGGCCTCGCGCCCGCCGAACAGCAGCCGCCCGTCGCGGGTCTTGCGGAAGTAGCGCACGACGAACCGCGTGTCGGCGATGGCTTCGCCGCCGGGAATGACGGAGGGGAACTTGTCGAGCGGCACCGTCGCGCCGATGAAGGAGCGGATCGGCATGACATGCGCCGCCGTCTGCGGCTCCAGATCGCCGATATAGGCGTTGCAGCAGATCAGCGCCCGGTCGGCGCGGATCGTGCCGCGGGCGGTGGTGATGACGGCCTTGCCGCCCGCCCGGTCGATCTTGAGGGCGGCGGTCTTCTCGTGGAGGCTCGCGCCTGCGGCCCTCGCCGCACGGGCAACGCCGACGATGAGCTTCATCGGGTGGATATGGCCGGTGCCGGTATCGCGGATACCGAAGAAGAAGCGCTTCGAGCCGACGCGCTCCTCCGTTTCCGCGCGGTCCATGAAGCGCATATGCGGGTAGTCGTAGCGCGTAGCGGCGATCTCGATGTGGTCGCGGAAATCCTTCTCGTAGCTCGCCTTGTGGCTGACATTGAGCTGGCCGGGCACGTATTCGATGTCGAGGTTCTGGGCGCTGGCGAAATCGTGGATATGCTGCTTGGCGTTCTCCGCGAGACCGAACAGCGCCTTGGCGCGCTCATAGCCGAGCTCGGCCTCCAGTTCCTCCGCCTCGGCGCGCTGGCCGGTGCCGAGCTGGCCGCCGTTGCGGCCGGAGGCGCCGTCGCCGAAGCGGTGCGCCTCGATGAGCGTGACGCGCACGCCCTTCTTCGCAAGATTGTAGGCGGCCTGAAGGCCGGTGAAACCGCCGCCGACGATGGCGACATCGGTCTCGACGGAGCCGTCGAGAGGCGCATATTCGGGACGGTCTCCGACACTCGCCTCATACCAGGAGATGCCGGGAGAAATAGGGCTTTGCCAGGGCATTGCACACACTCGTAAACAAGAGGGTGCGGCGGCGCGCCGGGGCGCCGGCCGCTCTCAGGACTGGATCTCGTCAGGCGGCCCGGACCGCCGGCCGCTCAGACGTTGAGCAGCAGGAACTCGCGTTCCCAGGGGCTGATCACCTGCATGAAGGTCTCGAACTCGCCCCGCTTGACGCCGGAATAGAGGCCGATGAACTCGGCGCTCAGGACCTCGGCAAGCGCGGGATCGGATTCCAGCAGCGACACGGCCTCGAGCAGGCCGCGCGGCAGCTCGATCGATCCTTCGTTGGCGGTATCCTCCGTCGGGGCGGTCGGCTCGATCTGGTTCATGATGCCGAGCAGACCGCAGCCGAGCGAGGCCGCAAGCGCCAGATACGGATTGGCGTCCGAGCCCGGCAGGCGGTTCTCGACGCGCCGCGCCGCGGCGTCCGATACCGGCACGCGGAAGGCCGTCGTGCGGTTGTCGTAACCCCAGGCATTGTTTACCGGCGCCGACATGTCGGGCGTCAGGCGGCGATAGGAGTTCACATAGGGTGCCATCATCACCAGCGTCTTCGGCACATAGGCCTGCATGCCGCCGATGAAGTGGAAGAAATCCTTCGAGGCCGATCCGTCCGGATTGGAGAAGACGTTCTTGCCCGTCGCGATCTCCACCACGGACTGGTGGATATGCATGGCCGAACCCGCCTGGCCCTGCATGGGCTTGGCCATGAAGGTGGCGTAGATGCCGTGCTTCAGCGCCGCTTCGCGGATCGTGCGCTTGAACAGGAACACCTGGTCGGCAAGCTCGACGGGATCGCCGTGGCGCAGGTTGATTTCGAGCTGCGCGGGACCTTCCTCGTGGATCAGGGTGTCGATCTCGAGACCCTGCCGTTCGGAGAAGTGATAGATGTCGTCGATCAGTTCGTCGAACTCGTTGATGCCGGCGATGGAATAGCCCTGGCCGCCCTGGATGGACCGGCCGGACCGGCCCTTCGGCGGATGCAGCGGATAGTCCGGGTCGTCGTTGACGGCGACGAGGTAGAACTCGATCTCGGGCGCGACGACGGGCTTCCAGCCGCGGTCGCTATACATCTTCACGACGTTCTTCAGCACGTTGCGCGGCGTATAGGGCACGTTCTCGCCGGTCGAACCGACGATGTCGCAGATGACCTGCGCGGTCGGATCGGTTTCCCACGGCACGACGGAAAGCGTCGAAAGGTCCGGCAGAAGCTTGAGGTCGCTGTCGCGCGGCTCATAGCGGAAATTGCCGGTCTCTTCCGGGTAGTCGCCGGAAATCGTGTGACGGTAAAGCGCGGAAGGCAGGGCCAGAGACGTGTTCGAGGTGAACTTCGACGACGGCATCATCTTGCCGCGCGGCACCCCGGCGAGGTCGGGCGTGATGCATTCGATGTCTTCGATGCCGCGGGCGCGAAGCCAGTCTGCGGCGTCCTTCCAGGTCTTTACCCCGCGCGGCACGCTGATAGCGGGAGGGATTTTTGTGGAGCGTGCAGCTTTCTCGATAGTAGGGGTAACGACTTTCTTTTTGGACGGCATGAGACACCGGGTTTGGTTGACGATGGCGCCATCATAACCACAGTTTGAACCTTGGCTAGTTCCCCCCGGGGGGTAGAAATGCCGATTTCTTCAGGAAAATTAGTTTTCCCTGTCCCGATTGACTTTCGGCTGCGATGGCCGAAAGGAAAAGGCGAACGGGGATCGCATACGTGGCGGAACGGCAGGACGTCGTCATCATCGGGGCAGGCGCAGCAGGCATGATGTGCGCCATAGAGGCCGGCAGGCGGGGTCGCCGCGTGCTCGTCCTCGATCACGCGCGCGCCCCCGGCGAGAAGATCCGCATCTCCGGCGGCGGCCGCTGCAACTTCACCAATATCCATGCCGGCCCGAAGAATTTCCTCTCGGCCAATCCGCATTTCTGCAAGTCGGCGCTCGCCCGCTATACCCCGCGCGATTTCCTCGATCTCGTCGAGCGCCACCGCATCCCGTGGCATGAGAAGACGCTCGGCCAACTGTTCTGCGACAACTCTGCGAAGGACATCATCGCCATGCTGCTTGCCGAGATGAAGGCGGTGGGGGCGGAGCTCCGGCTCTCCACGCCCGTCGCGTCGGTCGAGCATGACGGCCATGCCTTCCGGGTCGTCACGGAAGCGGGCACGGTGGAAGCCGCCGCGCTGGCGGTCGCCACCGGCGGCAAGTCGATCCCGAAGATGGGCGCGACGGGCCTTGCCTATCGCATCGCCGAACAGTTCGGCCTGAAGGTCACGGAAACCCGCGCCGGCCTCGTGCCGCTGATGCTCGACCCTGCGACGCTCGCCGCCCATGAAGGCCTGCCGGGCGTTTCGGTCGATGTCGTCGCCCGCCACGGCAAGACGGAGTTCCGGGAAGCCGCGCTCTTCACGCATCGCGGCCTCAGCGGTCCCGCCATCCTGCAGATCTCCTCCTACTGGCGGGAGGGGGAGGAAATCGCCCTCCACATCCGGCCCGACGTGGATTTTGCCGCCGTCATCGCCGCGGCGCGAAAACAGAACGGCCGGCAGGCCCTGCAGACGGTGCTTGCCGAACACATGCCGAAGAAACTGGCGCAGCTTTTCGTCACCGATCTCGGCATCGACGGGCCGCTCGCCGAGCAACCGGGCAAGCGCATCGATGCGCTCGTCCAGCGCCTCAGGGACTGGCGGTTCCGCCCGCCGGGCTCCGAGGGCTACCGGACGGCCGAGGTCACGCTCGGCGGCGTCGACACGGCGTCGCTCGATTCCCGCACCATGGCGGCGAAGACGGTGCCGGGGCTCTATGTCATCGGCGAGGCGGTGGATGTGACGGGCTGGCTCGGCGGCTATAATTTCCAGTGGGCCTGGGCCTCCGGCCATGCGGCGGGCCAGGACGCCTGATTGGCGTCGCCGTCTTTACCGTCCTTTAAGATGTCGGGGCGGATGCTGGCCGACGTCGGCGTTTCCGGCCATCGGGCGGAGACAGCGTGACAGGAGCCGGCCGGCCGGATCGTCCGGGCTGCGCCACCGCGTAATGGAGTAGTGCTGATGCCTCAAGGACGTCGTCCCGCCCGTGCCGTCGCCATCGCCGTCGCAGCAGAGGAAAGCCGCCGCCGGCTGCTCTTCATCACCCTGAATTGCACCCTTGCCGCGAGCCTCATTGCCGGCCTCGCGCTTGCCGTGTTCTGACGCTTCCGACTGGTCATAAATCGGTTTAAAGCGGTGATGGAATTTTAAAGATTGCCGCCGATGATCCCCGGATTGAGGTCCGGAGGCCGAGTCGCCATGGTGCAGACACGGCCGGCAATGAATGCACTCCCGGATAGGCGGCATTGCGGCCGCATGACAGTCGGTAATCCGGCGTCCGAATCCTGGGGAGGCCCTAAAAAGGGCAGGGGTGGAGCACGCCGACAACGGATGTTCCGCTATGTTCATCGATAGAATTCTTGCGCGTTTCAAGATCCAGACCAAGGTTCTGGTTTTCATCCTGCCTTTCGTGCTCAGCATCTGCGCGGTGGGCTTCACCGGGCTTTATGCCTCGGGCCTGCTTCAGGGCCGCATGGAGATTTCCAACAGCGTCCTCCAGTCGCTGAGCGGCTTCAAGGATGTCTATGCCGGCATGAACCGCTTCCTGCAGAACACCAGCGAGGAAAGCCGCAACGGCGTTCATGAGCGCCTGACCGCGCAGGTCGAGGTGCTGCAGGACACGATGGACGGCCTTGCGCCGGATGCCGACAAGTCCAAGCTGATGGACGCCCAGGCCCAGACCAAGGATATCGAAGCGCGCATGGACGGGCTCTGGTCGCTCTACCAGAAGGAAGTCGCCCTGCATGACACGATGGACAAGAACCTGAACACGCTGACCAGCGAGCAGGTGAAGATCCTCGACGAGGCGACGAAGCTCCAGCGCACGGTGCGTCAGAACGAGAATGCCGCCAAGAGCATGCTGCGCGAGGCCGAGCGCCTGACCGCCGCCAGCAAGTTCTTCGGCGAGTTCCTCTCCGAGTTCAGCCGCGGCGCGACGCCGGAGGATCAGCTCAAGATCGTCAAGGAGCGTTATCCCTTCTTCTCCAAGACCGAACGCTCGATCGCCATGATCCTGCCGAAGAACCAGAAGGTCGTGTCCATCACCATCCGCAACACGATCGACGAGCTCGGCGCCTATCTCAATTCGTCCGATCCGGCGAGCGTCACGGTGCCGGAAATCGCGCGCCGCGTGAACCGCTTCCGCCAGGTCACCATCCAGATGCAGGGCGCGGCCGCCGAAAAGATGCGTGAAGCGACCCGCATCTTCAACGAGCTCGACGCACCGATCATCAAGTCCGAAGCGGTTCTGAGCTCCACGCGCAAGCTGGTGTCCTCCATCGACGACATCGAAGTCGCCGCCGCCCGCTTCCTCGGCCAGACCTCGGTGCAGAACCGGGTCAAGCTGCTCGGCAACCTTTCGATCCTGCGCATCGACATGAACGGCCTGCGCGGCAGCGCCAGCGGCCTGCCCTTCTTCGACAAGGTCGACGAGACGCTGAAGCCGCTGATCGAGCGCATCGAGGCCGACAGCGCTGAGCTGGTGAAGATCAGCACCGAGCGCGTCGCCGATTTCGACGCCGCCGGCCAGTCGATCGATACGATCTGGAACCTCCTCAGCCAGTTTGCCGAGGAACAGAAGGCAAGCGCCGGCACCGAGCGCGAAAAGGCCAACCAGGTCTCGATCTTCGCCACCGTGGCAGGCGCCGCCATCGCCATCCTCGCCGGCATCGCGCTGGTGCTGACGCTGAAGGGCCCCATCGGCCAGATCACCGGCGCCATGCGCCGCCTGGCCGACGGTTTCCTCGACACCGGCATTTCCGGCGAAGGCCGCGCCGACGAGATCGGCGACATGGCCCGCGCCCTCGGCGTCTTCAAGGAAAACGCCCTGTCGAAGATCCGCATCGAATCGGAAAGCGAACAGCAGCGCGCCACGGCGGAAGCCGAGCGCGCCCGCAACGATGCCGAAAAGCAGAGCCTCGACGCCGAGATCGACTTTGCCGTCAGCGCCCTTGCCGCCGGCCTCGGCCGTCTTGCGGCCGGCGACCTGTCGCGCCAGATCGACACGCCGTTCTCCGGCCGTCTCGAACAGTTGCGCCGCGACTTCAACGTCTCGCTGGAACGTCTTCAGGATACGCTCGGCCAGATCCGCAACAACGCGCTGTCGATCCAGCGCAGCGGTTCGGACATGCTGCAATCGGCCGATGCCCTGTCCAAGCGCACCGAATCGCAGGCCTCCTCGCTGGAGGAAACGGCCGCCGCCGTCGAACAGATCACGGCGACCGTGCGCTCCTCCGCCGAGCGGGCGCATGAGGCGAACCTCGTGGTCGGCACGACCAAGCGCAGCGCCGACAGCTCTGCCGCGGTCGTCAACAACGCGATCGCCGCCATGGACCGCATCGAGGGCGCCTCGCGCCAGATCGAGCAGATCATCGAGGTGATCGACGACATCGCCTTCCAGACCAACCTTCTCGCCCTCAATGCCGGCATCGAGGCCGCGCGCGCCGGCGAGGCGGGCAAGGGCTTTGCCGTCGTCGCGCAGGAAGTGCGCGAACTCGCCCAGCGTTCGGCGAGCGCCGCCCGCGAGATCAAGGGCCTCATCGAGAAGTCGACGAGCGAGGTCAGCGCCGGCTCCCACCTCGTGCAGGAGACGGGCGCGGTGCTTGCCTCGATCAGCCAGCAGATCGTCACCGTCAGCCAGCATGTGGACATGATGGCGACGGCGAGCCGCGACCAGGCGGCGGCGCTGCAGGAGGTCAACGGCTCCGTCAACCAGATGGACCAGATGACCCAGCAGAACGCCTCGATGGTCGATCTCACCACCACGGCGAGCCGCAAGCTTGCCGGCGATGCCGATACGCTGATGATGCTGGTCGAACAGTTCCGCCTCGAGGCGGAGGAGCACGCGGTCTACCGCGCAGCTTGATCCGCCCGCGACCCGACACGCGCCCGCAAGACGAAGGTCTTTGCGGGCGTTCTTTTGCCCGCTTCCATCGGAGCCGCGATGAAGAGTCCGGCACGCAGATGCGCCCCTGTGCATGGCCGGCAAGACAGATCGCTTCTCGCGGGCGACCATGATCAAGCGGCCTGCGGGTAGGCGCGGCCGGTCAAAGGCGGATGGCGGTCTCGTCTTTCGCCGTCCGCATCACCACCATGGTGAAGAAGCGGGCGACTTTGTGCTGGTCGCTGAAGAGCCTGTCGCACAGCGCGACATATTCTTCCATGTCGCGCAGCCACAGCATCAGGACGACATCGGTTTCGCCGGTGACGGCATAGGCCTGCGACACGGCCTCTTCGGCGACGGCGATGTCCAGGAAGCGGCGCATGTGCTGTTCGCCGTGCAGTTTCAGTTCCACCGTCACCAGCGCCTTGATGGTGCGCCCGGCCCTGGCCGGGTTCAGGATCGCGACGATGCGGTCGATCACGCCGGTTTTCCGCAGCCGTTGCATGCGGCGCAGGCAGCTCGAAGGCGACAGGCCCACCTCGTCCGCCAGGTCGACATTGGTGCGCGATGCGTCGCGTTGCAGGAGGTTCAGGAGTTTCCGGTCGATGCGATCCATCCACCCAGCATAGAAGCCGGAGACATCTTTGCAATAAAATTGCAAAGAACTGCAATCTTTGACCAAAACTGCGAGACGGTTCGGGTTAGGAAGAGGGCAACCGGAAGGAGCCCACCAATGCCGTTCTTGACCTCAGCCCTGCAAAAAACCAGGCAGACCCTCGAAATCTACTGGGTGCTTGTCCGCATCACCGTCCCGATCGCGCTCCTGACGGAGCTGTTGTCGCGTATGGGGGTGATCGAGGCCATCACGCCCGTCTTCGCGCCCGTCATGAACCTCGTCGGGCTGCCGCCGGAACTGGGCCTTGCCTGGCTGACCGGCATGCTCATCGGCATCTGGGGCGCCGTCCCGCTGATCTTCACGCTCGTTCCCGTCTCCTCGCTCAGCGTCGCCGATGTCACGATCTTCTCGGCGCTCATCCTCTTCGCCCATGCCCTTCCCATCGAGCAGAAGATCATCCAGCAGGCGGGTCCCGGCATGGTCGCCACGACGGCGCTGCGCTTCTTCGGCGGGCTGCTCTATGCCTTTCTGCTGCACCAGGTTCTCTCGGTCACCGGCTGGCTTTCGGCGCCGGTCGATCCCGCCTGGATCCCCATGAGCGCGACGCCCGACTGGAGCACCTATCTGCTGGGCCTCGGCGAGACCATGGTCTGGATGCTCGTCATCCTCGTCGTGCTCTCCTGGAGCCTCGAAGTCCTCAAGGTGACGGGTGCGCTGGGTCTTCTGATGAAGGCGCTGTCGCCGGTGCTGCGTCTCGCCGGCATCCGGGGGGAGGCGGAACATCTGACGGCCGTCGGCCTGTTCCTCGGCATTTCCTACGGGGCGGGCCTCCTGATCCGCGAGGCGCAGTCGGGCGCGATCTCGCCGCGCCAGATCTTCCTTTCCTGCGTCCTCATGGGCTTTGCCCACAGCGTCATCGAGGACACGCTCATCGTGATCTCGCTCGGCGCCGACGTCTACGGCGTTCTTGTCGGTCGGGTCGTCTTCGCCGTCGCGGCTACGGCCGCCATCGCCTTGCTGCTGCGCCGCCTCTCGGACCGGACGTTCTTCGCGCAGATGTTCCGGCCGGTCCCGGTCAAGGCGGAAGGCTGACGCGCCAAGGGCAGTCCGCTGCGGCGCCTCGCCAAACCTGTGAAACGAAAAATCCCCGGCGCAGGGAACGCCGGGGATTTTCTTGACTGGATATGCCTGTTTCAGCCGCGACCCTGCGTCACGATGACGGGGATCAGGAGATCCCCCCAGTTGCCCTCTCCGCCATGGTGGCGGGCGGAGCGGACGAGCTCGACCGAAACGCCGGCCTCGACCGCCTTCATGACGGACTGGTTGAGGCGGTGCAGGTCGTTGGCGACCATGCGGATCATGGCCTGCTGGTCGGCGGTCATGGCGGAAGCCTGTTCTTCGGCTCGTTCCTTGACGCGGGTCTGGACTGTCATGGCATTTCTCCTCTTATGTCGGGGTTCTTGAAAGGTTGACGTTCAGGGTTATTCGGCGGCCGGGCGGAACTGCTCGTGCTCGGTCGATTCATGCATGGCGGTGGTCGACGACTGGCCGCCGGTGATGGCCATGGAGACGGCGTCGAAATAGCCGGTGCCGACTTCGCGCTGGTGCTTGGTCGCGGTGTAGCCGTTGACCTCGGCGGCGAATTCCGCCTCCTGCAGCTCCGAATAGGCGGCCATCTGGCGGTCCTTGTAGCCGCGGGCCAGTTCGAACATGCCGAAGTTCAGCTGGTGGAAGCCGGCGAGCGTGATGAACTGGAACTTGTAGCCCATCGCACCCAGCTCGCGCTGGAACTTGGCGATGGTCGCGTCGTCCAGGTTCTTCTTCCAGTTGAACGAGGGCGAGCAATTGTAGGCGAGCAGCTTGCCCGGATGGGCCTTGTGTACCGCCTCGGCGAACTTGCGGGCCTGTTCGAGGTCCGGCTTGCCGGTTTCCATCCAGATCAGGTCGCAATGCGGCGCATAGGCGATGGCGCGGGCGATGCACGGCTCGATGCCGTTCTTGACCTGGTAGAAGCCTTCGACCGTGCGGCCCCGGTCCTTGTCGACGAAGGGCTGGTCGCGCTCGTCGATATCGGAGGTCAGCAGCTTGGCGGCCTCGGCGTCGGTGCGGGCGACGATGAGGGTCGGGACACCCATGACGTCGGCGGCGAGGCGCGCGGCGTTGAGGTTGCGGATATGGGCCGCGGTCGGGATCAGGACCTTGCCGCCGAGATGGCCGCACTTCTTTTCCGAAGCGAGCTGGTCCTCGAAGTGAACGCCTGCGGCGCCTGCCTCGATGAAGGCCTTCATGATCTCGAAGGCGTTGAGCGGGCCGCCGAAGCCGGCTTCCGCGTCGGCGACGATCGGGGCGAACCAGGTATCGACCGAAAGGCCGTTGCCTTCCGCGGTCTCGATCTGGTCCGCGCGCTGGAGCGTGCGGTTGATACGCTTGGCCAGTTCCGGCGCGGCGTTCGCCGGGTAAAGCGACTGGTCGGGATACATGGCCGAGGCGGTGTTGGCGTCGGCGGCGACCTGCCAGCCGGAGAGATAGATCGCCTTCAGGCCGGCACGGACCATCTGCATGGCCTGGTTGCCCGAGAGCGCGCCGAGTGCGTTGACGAAGTCTTCCTCGTGGATGAGCTTCCACAGACGGTTCGCACCGTTTTCGGCCAGCGTGTGCCGGATCTGGACCGAGCCGCGCAGCTTCTCGACCGTCTCGGCCGTATAGGGGCGCTCGATACCGTCGAACCGGCCCTTGGGTGCGCTCGGAACAAGGTTGTAAAAGTCGGTCATAATATCCTCCAATGCGGTGTCTCGGGATCGGGGATGGGCTGTCTGTTGCCCCGATGTCATGTGACAGTATTTACATCGCAGCGCACAACAGGGCGAGAGAAAACCGGAAAATCAGAGGGATAATCGGGTAATGATGTCTTGTCTTTGACAGGATCGCTCTGTAAAAAAGTAAAAATTGTAAAATTGACTGACGCGCCCGTCGTGTAAAGGATTTGACATATGGCGGAGAACAAGATCTTTGCCGGCCCCAAGGTCCGGCGTATCCGCAACACGCTGGGGCTGACCCAGACGGCGATGGCCGAGGGCCTGTCGATCTCGCCGTCCTATCTCAACCTCATCGAGCGCAACCAGCGGCCGCTGACGGTGCAGCTCCTCCTGCGGCTCGCCTCCGTCTACAAGGTGGACCTCGACGAGCTTCAGGGCGAAAGCGCCGACAATGCGCGTCAGCTGCGCGAGGTCTTTGCCGATCCGCTGCTGTCAGGCGAATTGCCGGGCGACCATGAGCTGGTGGAAATCGCCGATGCCGCGCCGAATGTCGCGAGCGGCATCGTCAAGCTCTACCGCGCCTACCGGGAACAGGCCGCGCGCCTCACCGACCTTGCCGACCTGCTTGCCCGCGAGGGCCATGCGACGACGCTTTCCGGCGCGCTGCTGCCGATGGACGAGGTGCGCGACAAGCTGGAGAACCGCGCCAACTATTTCGGCGCCATCGACGAGGCGGCCGAGCGCTTCCATGCGGCGCTGGCGCCGGGCGACGAACTGGCCGCCGCGTTGAAGGGCTGGCTGCGCAAGGAGCACGGTGTCGTCGTGCGCCTGCTGCCCGTGCATACCATGCCGAACCTGCGCCGCCGCTTCGACCGGCATTCCATGCGCCTCTTCCTGTCGGAGCGCCTGTCGCCCTTCGACCAGTTGCGCGAGATCGCCATGGAGACGGTGCAGCTTGCGCTTCAGGACGAGATCTTCGCCGAACTCGACCTGCTCGCCTTCTCGACGGCCGAGGCCAAGCGCATCGCCCGCTTCGAGCTGGCGCGTTACGCGGCCCATGCGCTGATGATGCCCTACGAGGCCTTCCATGCGGCGGCGCAGCGCGCGCGCTACGATATCGACGTGCTGCGCTCGCGCTTTGCCGTCTCCTTCGAGCAGGCGGCGAACCGGCTGACCATGCTGCAGCGTCCCGGCAAGGCGGGCGTGCCCTTCTTCATGCTGGAAATCGACAATGCCGGCAACCGCTTCCGCCGGGCGGGCGCGCAGGGCTTTCCGCAGGCGCGCTTCGGCGGAAGCTGTCCCAAGCTCGGCGTGCATTCCGCCTTTTCCCAGCCGGGGCAGGTGCTGGTCGACCGGGTGGAAATGCCCGACGGCACGGCCTTCCTGACGATCTCCCGCACGCTGGAAGGCCCGCAGGGCATCTTCGCCGAGCGGGTGCGCCGGACCGCGCTGCTGCTCGGCTGCGACGCCGCCCAGGCGGAGGAGACGGTCTATGGCGAGGCGGTGCGGCGGGAGGGGGCTGTCGCCGTCGGCACGGCCTGCCGGCTTTGCGAACGGCAGGGTTGTCTTGCCCGCGCCGAACCGCCCGTCACCCGTCCGCTCGGCCTCGACGAAATGGTGGCAGGGCTCAGCCTTTTCGACTTCCAGTAAATTTCGCTTGCTTTCCGTCGAAGATGCGGCTTCAAATATGATAGGAATGGGAACAATGTGATACAAAAATCGTCCTGTGTTTGCGTAGAATGCCGCTTGTCGCCTCTTGAAAAACAACCATAATCGGCGGCGTTGTTCATACGAACTCATAGGTCCGGAAAAGAAAACTGGGAGATAAATCAATGATAAGACGTAGTCTTTTGGCGACTGCCGCCTTTGCCGCGCTTCTTTCCGCCGGCGGTGCGTTCGCCCAGGAAAAAGTCGTAAACGTCTACAACTGGTCGGACTATATCGACTCATCGATCATCGACGATTTCACCAAGGAAACCGGCATCAAGGTCGTCTATGACGTCTACGATTCCAACGAGATCCTGGAAACGAAGCTGCTCGCCGGCGGCACCGGCTACGACGTCGTCGTGCCCACCAACACCTTCCTCCAGCGCCAGATCTCGGCGGGCGTCTACCAGAAGCTCGACAAGTCGAAGCTGCCGAACCTCAAGAACATGTGGGACATGGTCGCCACCCGCATGGAGCCCTTCGATCCGGGCAACGAATATTCCATCAACTACATGTGGGGCACGATCGGCATCGGCTATAACAAGGCCAAGATCAAGGAAGCCCTCGGTACGGACCAGATCGACAGCTGGAGCGCCATCCTCGACCCGGCGAATGCCGAGAAGCTCAAGGATTGCGGCATCAACATGCTGGATTCGCCGACCGACATCATTCCGGTCGTGCTGGCCTATCTCGGCCTCAACCCCGACAGCCATGACCCGGCCGACGTTGCCAAGGCCGAGGAAGCGCTGATGAAGGTGCGCCCGTTCGTGCGCAAGTTCCACTCGTCGGAATTCATCAACGGTCTTGCCAACGGCGACATCTGCATCGCCATCGGCTGGTCGGGCGATATCTTCCAGGGCCGCGACCGCGCGGAAGAGGCCAATAACGGCGTCGAAGTCGGCTATGCCATCCCGAAGGAAGGCACGCAGATGTGGTTCGACCAGATGGCGATCCCGGCCGATGCGCCGCATGTCGAAGAGGCGCATGCCTTCCTCGACTACATCATGCGCCCGGAAGTGATCGCCAAGGCATCGACCTACATTCACTATGCCAACGGCAACAAGGCTTCGCAGGCGCTGCTGCCGGAAGAGATCATCAAGGATACGACGATCTATCCGGATGAGGAGACCCTGAAGAAGCTCTTCACCAACACGACGCTGGACGCCAAGACGCAGCGCCTGTTCACGCGCACCTGGACCAAGATCGTGACCGGTCAATAACCGGTCCACCAGGAATTGCCCGGAAGCCTCTTCCGGGCAATTTCATTTTGACTGCCAAGAAAAAGAGATGGGGACAGGCAATGAAATCTCTCGGCAATATCCGTCGCTCCTTTGCGCCGTGGACGGATCCGGACGCAAAGCCATTCATCACGTTCCGCAATGTCACGAAGCGGTTCGGTGATTTCACCGCCGTCGACGATCTCACGCTCAACATCTACCACCGCGAATTCTTCGCCCTTTTGGGGGCGTCCGGCTGCGGCAAGTCCACGCTGCTGCGCATGCTCGCCGGCTTCGAGCGACCGACCTCGGGGGAAATCATCCTCGACGGCCAGGACATCGCCGGCATCCCGCCCTACAAGCGGCCGGTCAACATGATGTTCCAGTCCTACGCGCTGTTCCCGCACATGACGGTGGAGAGCAATATCGGCTTCGGTCTGCGCCAGGACGGCATGCCGAAAAGCGAGATCGCCGAGCGCGTCGCCCAGATGCTGAAGCTGGTGAAGCTCGAAAAGTTCTCCAAGCGCAAGCCGCACCAGCTTTCCGGCGGCCAGCGCCAGCGCGTGGCGCTCGCCCGCTCGCTCGCCAAGCGCCCGAAGGTGCTGCTGCTCGACGAGCCGCTCGGCGCACTCGACAAGAAGCTGCGCGAGGAAACCCAGTTCGAACTGATGGACCTGCAGCAGGAACTCGGCCTGACCTTCGTCGTCGTCACGCACGACCAGGAAGAGGCGATGACCATGGCGGACCGCATCGCGGTCATGAGCCACGGCAAGGTCATCCAGGTCGCGACCCCGGCGGAAATCTACGAGGCGCCGAACTCCCGCTTCGTGGCCGACTTCATCGGCGACGTGAACATTCTCGACGGCAAGGTCTCGGCGAGCGGCAACGGCAAGATCGAACTGGCCGTCAACGAGGGCTTCACCGTCCGCACGGCGGCCGCCGACGCGCCGGCGATGGGCAGCGCCGCCGGCTTTGCCGTTCGGCCGGAAAAGCTCAAGGTCAGCCGCGCGGCCCCGGCCGACGCCTCCGTCAATGCGGCGCAGGGCGAAATCTGGGATATCGGCTATCTCGGCGACATGACCGTCTTCTACGTCAAGCTCGACAGCGGCAAGGTGGTGAAGGCCTCCATGCTGAATGCCCAGCGCGAGGTGGAAAACCCCATCGCCTATGACGAGAAGGTCTGGGTCTCCTTCGGCGAAACGGCCGGCGTCGTGCTGAAGGATTGACCGATGAACAAGCTCGGCTCCGCCATCTTCAGCCGCCTTGTCATCATCATTCCCTATGCCTGGCTGCTGTTCTTCTTCCTCGTCCCGTTCTTCATCGTCTTCCGCATCTCGCTGTCCACCACCGCGATTGCCCAGCCGCCCTATGAGCCGGTCTTCGCGCTGGCGGACGGTCTTTCGGGCCTCTTCGGCAAGATCGGCCAGCTGAGCTTCGACAATTTCGTCTGGCTCACGGAAGACGCGCTCTATTTCAACGCCTATCTGTCGAGCCTCTGGATCGCCGGCGTCTCGACCTTCATCACGCTGCTGATCGGCTATCCCATCGCCTATGGCATGGCGCAGGCGCCGCGCACCCTGCGGCCTACGCTGCTGATGCTGGTCATCCTGCCGTTCTGGACGAGCTTCCTCATCCGCGTCTATGCCTGGATCGCCATCCTGAAGCCGGAAGGCCTGCTCAACCAGTTCCTCATCGGCACCGGCCTCATCGACCAGCCGCTGATCATCATGAACACCAACTGGGCGATCTATATCGGCATCGTCTATTCGTACCTGCCCTTCATGGTGCTGCCGCTCTACTCCGCGCTGGAGAAGATGGACAACACGCTGATCGAGGCGGCGCAGGATCTCGGCTGCCCGCAGATCACCGCCTTCTGGAAGGTGACGTTCCCGCTCTCCATTCCGGGCATCGTGGCGGGCTGCATGCTCGTCTTCATCCCGGCCGTCGGCGAATTCGTCATCCCCGACCTGCTCGGCGGGTCGCAGACGCTGATGATCGGCAAGACGCTGTGGAACGAATTCAACGCGAACCGCGACTGGCCGGTTTCGGCTGCCGTCGCCACCATCCTGCTCCTCATCCTGGTCGTGCCCATCGTGTTCTTCCAGAATGCGCAGGCCAAGGCCGAAGAGCAGGGGAGGTAAGCCCATGAACACCTGGTCCCGTTTCAACATCACCTCGGTCGTCCTCGGCTTTTCCTTCCTCTATCTGCCGATCGTGCTTCTGGTCGTCTTCTCCTTCAACGAGTCCAAGCTCGTGACGGTCTGGGCCGGCTTTTCGACGAAATGGTATGTCGCGCTGTTCCATAACCAGGGGCTGATGGATGCGGCCTGGGTGACGGTCCGCGTGGCGCTGCTGGCGGCCTCCGTGGCCACCGTGCTCGGCACCATGGCGGCGCTGGCGCTGACGCGCTACACGCGCTTCCGCGGCCGGCTGCTGTTTTCCGGCATGGTCTATGCGCCGCTCGTCATGCCGGAGGTCATCACCGGCCTCTCGCTGCTGCTGCTCTTCGTCGCCATCGGCTTCGACCGCGGCTTCTGGACGGTGACGCTCGCGCACATCACCTTCTCCATGTGCTTCGTCACCGTCGTGGTGCAGTCACGCCTCATGTCCTTCGACCGTTCGATCGAAGAGGCGGCGCTGGATCTCGGGGCGACCCCGGTCAGGACCTTCTTCGAGGTGACGCTGCCGGTCATCGCGCCGGCGGTGCTCTCGGGCTGGATGCTGGCATTGACGCTCTCGCTCGACGACCTCGTCATCGCAAGCTTCACCTCCGGCCCGGGTGCGACGACCCTGCCAATGAAGATCTACAGCCAGGTGCGTCTCGGCGTGACGCCGGAAATCAACGCGGCCTGCACGCTGCTCATCGGTCTCGTCGCCATCGGCGTCGTCATCGCCTCCGTCATGACGAAGCGGCGCGAGGTGCAGCGCGTGCGTGACGAACAGGCGGCCTTCGCCGGCCGCTGAGGCGCGCGAAAAGCCCTACTGACGGGGCTGCTGCCCCGTCAGGATGGAGATCGGCGAGATCACCGGATCGGGCCAGGAGCCGCCGACGAAGAAGCTGATGGCCGGCTTGACGGCCGTCGCCCCCGCCTGCGGGCGATCCGCCAGCGTGCCGGCCAGCGCCACGCTGCCCGTGCGATAGGGGATCATGCCCGAAAGCGTCAGCAGCTTGTCCGCGCTTTCGATTTCCGCCTTGGTGAGTTCCGCAAGGCCCCGGTCCAGCCGGGCCTCGACGTCGGCGCGCGTGAAGTCGAAGGTGCCGCCGGCCGTTTCCTTGATGTTGAAGAAGGCATTGCGCGCCGCGCGCTCCTCGAAGGCCGCGCGGTCGAAATGGGTGAGCGTGCCATTGCCCAGGCGCAGCCGGAATTTTCCGGACATGTCGGATACCGTCGTCGCCCAGAGCGGGCGGTCCGTCGACAGCTCGAAATCGGCCGAGCCGGTGCCGGTCGGTAGCGGGCCAGGCAGGCCGAGCGTGCCGACGATCGCGCCCATGTCGACATTGCTCAGCGACATCTGGAACTGCCCGCCGCCGCGAAAACCGTTTTCGGCAAGGGCGATACGTCCGGTCATGCGCCCGTCGAGGAAGGTGCTGTCGCCGATATCGAAGGAGGCGCGGCCGTTCTCGATACGCATGCCGGCGGCAAGGTTCTGCAGCGAGAAGGGCGAGAAATCCGCGGTCTTGGCGGACAGGCGCAGGTCAACGCCGAACTGGTGGATGAAGGCCGTGTCGATGGTCGGCGCATTCTGGTCGGCGTCGGGCAGCGGCGAGAAGGCCGTGAGAAAGGCGCGCAGATCGATGCGGTCGAAGGCGAGGGTTCCGCCGACCTGCGGCACGCCTTCGGGCGGCATGGCGAGATCGAGCACGCCGGTGGCCTGGGCGTTGTCGAGCGTCAGCTTGACGTTCTCGAGCTTGGCCGCATAGCCCGAGGTCGCTATGTTCGCCTCGACGCTGAGCTGGCCGACGGTGCCGACCGCCGGGATATCCTTGCCCTGCCAGGCGAGCAGCCGGCCAAGGGAGGGCGTCGCCAGTTGCAGTGCACCGGAAATGAAGCCGTTGCCCGAGAGATTGGCCGTGCCGTCGAAATTGACCGTGGTCGGATCGGCCGAAAGGTTGGTGCGCACGGCCGCGTCGCGCCCGGCAAGCAAAGCGAGCGGCTGGTCGCTGGCAAAGGACCAGCGGGTCATCTCGCCATTGACGACAGCGGAAAGCGAAAGCTCGAGCCGCCGGCGCAGCGCCGGCCAGGTGATGGCGCCGTTGATATCCGTGATGCGATAGGGGCCGCCGTCGGCGCGCGCGATATCGAGCACGCCGTCATGGATGGAGATCGAGCCGATGCGCTCGTCGGGAAGATCGGCGGCTTCGCCCGAAGGGGCCGAGGCGGTGGCGTCGATGGCCTGCATCATCCAGCCGCTGTGCCGCCAGTTGAACACGCCCTTGGCATCCCAGCCGACATGGATCGCCGGCCGGACCAGCTCGAAATCGCTGAAGGCCGGTTGGCCGCGTACCGCGCCGAGCAGGTCGAAGGTTGCCGAAATGGCCTCGGCGGAGCCAAGCAGGCTGCCTTCCCCTCCGCTGGTGATGCGCACATTGCCGAGCGTCACGCGCGGATAGGGCCAGAAGGCGAACTGCGCCTGCCTGCCGACATGCACCTCGGCGCCCGTCCAGTTTTCCAGTGTCTGCTCGACGCCGCGTGCTACCGTCTCCGTCTGCACCAGGAAGGGGAAGGCGATCCGCACGGCCGCAACGACGATGAGAACGCCGAGGATTGCCCGCACCAGCAGCTTCGATCGGAGGAAACGGGACAGGGTCATCAGGGGCGCGGTCCTCTGCCGGGAGCGTAATATCTCAAGCGAAACGGGGATAGGCGCTCATGCGGAAGAAATCAAATGCCGCCATGGCGGAATTTCGTCCGGCGACGGCGCGATCCGGCATTCGGCGGTGTATATTGCGACGCAACATAGAGTGGGAATGCCAAGGAGGGGAGGACAGCATGACGTCGGAAATGCCCTTGTGGGAACCTTCGGCCGAAATCCTGGAAAAGAGCCCGATGGCGCTCTTCATGAGAGCCGCCGGCGTGAGGGCCGGGCGCGATTTCAAGACCTATGACGATCTCCATGCCTGGTCGGTGGCGGAGCGCGCGGCATTCTGGACCGCGATCTGGGACACGTGCGGCGTGATCGGCGAAAAGGGCGCAACGGCGCTGGAAAACGGCGAACGCATGCTGGAGGCGCGTTTCTTTCCCGAAGGGCGGCTGAACTTTGCGGAAAATCTGCTGCGAAGGACTGGCCCCGATGATGCGGTGATCTTCCGCGGTGAGGACAAGGTGGCCTATCGCTGGTCATGGGACGACCTGCGCGCCCGCGTCTCCAGGCTCCAGCAGGCCTTTGCCGCCATGGGCATTCAGGAGGGCGACCGCGTCGCCGCGATGATGCCGAACATGCCGGAGACCATTGCCTGCATGCTGGCCGCCACCTCGCTTGGCGCGATCTGGTCCTGCTGTTCGCCCGATTTCGGCGATCAGGGCGTGTTCGACCGCTTCGGCCAGATCGAGCCGAAGCTCTTCATCGCCTGCGACGCCTACTGGTATGCCGGCAAATTGCAGGACGTTTCGGACAAGGTGAAGGCCGTCGCCGGAAAGCTCGGCGTGCCGGTTCTCGTCGTACACTATGCCGGGGATGCCGAGGCGCTGGCGGCGGCGTTGCCGGACGGGCGTATCTTCGACGCCTTCATCGCGCCCTATGGGGAAAAGCCGCTCACCTTCGTCAGGCTTCCCTTCCGCCATCCCCTCTACATCCTGTTCTCCTCGGGCACGACGGGCGCGCCGAAATGCATCGTGCATTCGGCCGGCGGCACGCTGTTGCAGCACCTGAAGGAGCAGCATCTGCATTGCGGCCTCGTTGCGGGGGACCGGCTGTTCTACTTTACCACCTGCGGCTGGATGATGTGGAACTGGCTGGTCTCGGGCCTGGCGGTCGGCGCGACGCTCTGTCTCTTCGACGGTTCGCCCTTCCATCCGGACGGCAATGTGCTGTTCGACTATGCCCAGGCGGAACGGTTCGCCGTCTTCGGCACCTCGGCCAAATACATCGACGCGGTGCGCAAGGGCGGTTTCACGCCGCGCAGGACGCATGATCTTTCAAGCCTGCGGCTTCTCACCTCCACCGGCTCGCCGCTCTCGCCGGAGGGTTTTTCCTTCGTCTATGACGACATCAAGCCGGACGTGCAGCTTGCCTCCATATCGGGCGGCACGGATATCGTGTCCTGCTTCGTGCTCGGCATTCCGCTGAAGCCCGTCTGGCGCGGCGAAATCCAGGGGCCGGGCCTCGGCCTTGCCATGGATGTCTGGGACGAGGACGGCCGTCCGGTGCGCGGTGAAAAGGGTGAGCTGGTCTGCACGAAGGCCTTCCCCTTCATGCCGGTCATGTTCTGGAACGACCCCGAGGGCGCCAAATATCGCGCCACCTATTTCGAGCGTTTCGACAATATCTGGTGTCATGGCGACTTCGCCGAATGGACCAGCCATGACGGCATCGTCATCCATGGCCGGTCGGATGCGACGCTGAACCCCGGCGGGGTGCGCATCGGCACGGCGGAAATCTACAATCAGGTCGAACAGCTGGACGCGGTCGTCGAAGCCCTCTGCATCGGCCAGAACTGGGACAATGACGTGCGTGTCGTGCTCTTCGTGCGCCTTGCGCCCGGCATGGTGCTGGACGAGGCGCTGGAAAAGACGATCCGGACGAAGATCCGCACGGGCGCGTCGCCGCGCCATGTGCCGGCGAAGATCGTTGCGGTCGCCGATATCCCGCGCACCAAATCCGGCAAGATCGTCGAGCTTGCCGTGCGCGACGTCGTGCACGGCCGCCCGGTCAAGAACAGGGACGCGCTTGCCAATCCGGAAGCGCTGGACCTCTTTACCGATCTTGCCGTGCTGAAATCGTGACGGCGCGCCGGTGATGCCGGACAGGCCATGTTAACCAAATGCACGAAGTTGTGAACGAAAGGTTTGTGCCGGAACCGGTCAGGTAAGGATTTGTTAAACCGGAATGGCGCAAGGTCGTGCCAACTTGAGCGCGCCCGATGAAGGGCGTACCGGTCGCACCCGACCCCGATGGCATGAAGCCGTTCCTTCGCTTTTGTTGGACAGCATTCAACTATCGGGGCGGCTTTTGCCGCCCTCTTTTTTACCGCCCCCCTATATCGCCTCTTTTTATCGATTGCCCTTGTCGAGCGAGCGCGAGACGAGGAAGACGGGAATGAGCCCCACCGCAACGATGATGATGGCCGGCACGCCGGCATCCTCCACCTTCGCCCGCGAGGCATCCTCGTAGACGAGGGTCGCCAGCGTGTTGAAGTTGAAGGGCCGCAGCATGATCGTCGCGGACAGTTCCTTCATGGTCTCGATGAAGACGAGAAGCGCCGCCGTCAGCGTCGCGGGCCGCATCATCGGCAGCAGCACGCTCCACAGCGTCTGGCCGCTGGTGCGTCCCAGCGTGCGGGCAGCCATGTCGAGATGCGGCGAGAGCTTGTGGAAGCCCGCATCGATCGTGCCTTCCGCCATCGTCAGGAAGCGCACGGTGCAGGCATAGATGATGGCAAAGCCGGTGCCGGAAAGCAGCAGGCCGGTCGAGATGCCGAACTGCGCGCGCAGGAACGCGTCGAGCATGTTGTCGAAATTGGCGAGCGGGATCAGCACGCCCATGGCCAGCACCGTGCCGGGCACGCCATAGCCGAAGGAAGCGAAGCGCCCGGCGGCGCCGTTCAGCCGCGAGCGGGTGGTGCGCGCCGCATAGGCGAGCAGGAAGGCGAGCAGCACGGCGATCACCGCCGTCGAGCCGGACACGAGCACGCTGTGCCAGAGCGCCGAGAGGAGCCGCGTCGAGGCGAACTGTTCCAGCCGCCGGGCCGCATAACCGCCGAGCACGAAGACGGGAATGGCAAAGCCGATGACCGGCGGCATCAGGCAGGCAAGGCTGGCCGCCCACTTCTTCCAGCCCGTGAGCCGAAGCCGCACGGAATCGTGCACCGCGGCCGTCGTCTTCTGGCTGGCGAAGCGCTGCCGGCGGCGCGCGGCGCGCTCCACCATCATCAGGCAGATGACGAAGACCAGCATGACGCAGGCGATCTGCGCCGCGCCGGCAAGGCTGCCGCGGTTGAGCCAGGTGTCGAAGATCGAGAAGGTGAGCGTCTGCACGCCGAGATATTCGACCGCGCCGATATCGTTCAGCGTCTCCATGGCGACGAGCGTCAGGCCCACCATGATCGCCGGCCGCGCCATGGGGATCTGGATGCGCGCGAACACTTTCAGCGGCCCGGCGCCGAGCGTGCGGGCCACATCCGCCGCCGCGCGGCCCTGCATCAGGAACATCGAGCGCGCGGCGAGGTAGATATAGGGATAGAGCACGCTGGACAGCACCAGCATGGCCCCGCCGGTGGTGCGCACCTCGGGGAACCAGTAGTCGCGGCTGGTCTGGAAGCCGAGGAGGGCGCGCAGACCCGTCTGCACCGGTCCGGTGAAGGAGAAGAATTCCGCGAAGGCATAGGCGCCGAGATAGGCGGGGATGGCGAGCGGCAGCACGAGCAGGCCGGAGAGCACGCGCCGCCCGGGAAAATCGCAGCTCGCCACCAGCCAGGCAGTGATGACGCCGGTGGTCGCCGTCAGCGTGGCGACGCCGGCGAGCAGGATCAGCGTGCGCAGCGTCGCGCGGGGAATGACGTTGCTGAGGAGATGCGGCCAGTTGTCCGTGCCGCCCGTCGCGGCGATGACGATGATGGCGATGGCGGGCATCAGCACGATCGCCGCCGCCAGCACGGCGGAGGCGGTGAGAAGCGGATGGCGGGCTGCGCCGGAACGGCGTCGGCCGCGCGCCGGCACGCTTTCGGAAAGGACCTGCAAGGCATTACCTCGACGATGCGGCAATCCCTGGAAACGGGATCGCCGGAAGGCGTTTGGCCCGGTCTAGACCAATCGGCTCAATCTGCCAACACGCGCGGCGAGGGAAAGATCACCTCGACCAGCGTGCCCTCGTTCGGCGTGGAGCTGATCGCGAAGTTCGCCCGGTTGGCATCGACCATCGCCTTGGTGAGCGGCAGGCCGAGACCGGTGCCGTCGCCGCGCTTGCGCGCGCCGGTCGTCACCTGCCGGAAGGGTTTCATCGCCTGTTCCAGCTCGCTGCGCGTCATGCCGACGCCGGTATCGCGGATGCGCAGCACGACGCTGCCATTCGCCTCATAGGCGGTGGAGACGACGATCTGCCCGCCCGAGGGCGTGAAGCGGATGGCGTTCGACAGGATGTTGAGCGCGATCTGCTTGATCGAGCGCAGGTCCGCGACGATCTGCGGCACATTGGCCGAGAGCGAGGTGCGGATGATGACGCGCTGGGCATTGGCCTGCGGCTGCACCAGCGAGACGGCCTCGGAGATCGTCTCGTTGAGACCGACGGCGGTGAATTCGAGATCCATCTCGCCGGCTTCGATCTTGGAAATGTCGAGCAGGTCGTTGACGATATCGAGCACATGCCGGCCGGAGCGGCCGATGTCGTTGGCATATTCGATGTAGCGCGGATGGCCGATCGGCCCGAAGCGTTCCGTCGCCATCATGTCGGAGAAGCCGATGATGGCATTGAGCGGCGTGCGGATCTCGTGGCTGACGCGGGCGAGGAAATCGCTCTTGTGGGCATTGGCCGTCTCGGCCGCGCGCTTGGCGTTGCGCAACTCGTCTTCGGTGCGCTTCCACTGGGTGATGTCGCGGATCACGGCGCAGTAGCCGGCGGAGGAGGAGAGGCGGCCCATGGTCATGAAGAGCGGGATGAAGCCGCCGGCCGCCTCGCGGCCGATGACCTCGCGCCCGTCGTTGAGCACGCTTGCGACGCCATGGTCGGAAAGCCCGGCAAGATAATCCTGCACCGCCTTCTGGCTTTCATGCGCGAAGAGCATGGCGAAGGGCCGGCCGCGCGTCTCGTCCTCGTCATAGTTGAAGAGGGCGCTCGCCGAGCGGTTCATCGAGCGGATGTCGCCATCCTGGCCGACGACCACGACACCGTCCGTCGCCGTTTCGAGGATGGAGCGCAGCTCGCTGACTTCGATGCGCAGCGCCGAGATCGCCGCCTGGTCGGCGGTGCGGTCTTCCGCTTCCGCCGGTGCCACGGCCGGTGTTTCGACCAGGGTCAGGGCCGGCTTCTCATGGGCGGGGGTCAGCGCCAGCATCAGCGCGGTGCCGTCTTCCCAGCGGATCGATTGCAGCCGGGCGCGCACGGCGCTGGTGCTCTCGCCGTCGGCATGGCGCAGCGCCATCGTGCCTTCGCTGTCTTCGGCATCCTCGTCCGGGCCGGCGAGCAGGATATCGAGGCCGCCGGAGGCTTCGAGGTCTTCGATGCTGCGATAGCCTGTCAGGCGGAAGAATTCCGGATTGGCATGGATGAGGCGGTCGCCGACATGGACGAGCAGGGCAACCGGAAGCGCATCGACCACCGCGCCGGTAAGGCCGTAGTCCATCTGTCGGCGCGAGGGCGCGAAAGCGTTGCGCTCGCCGGCGGGCTCGTCGGTCAGGAGATCGTCGGCATGCGGGCCGACTTCGAGGCCGGGCATTTCCGTCTCTGCCTCGCTGGCGGCAGGCGTTTCCACGGCCGTATCTTCGGTCGCGGGCTGGTTCGCCTCGTCCGCTACGGCATCGGGCGTTTCGAGCGGCTCGCCCGGCGGGCGGTCTTCGGGCTTGCGCTTGCCGAAGGTCTCGCCGAGCTGGCGGGCGATCTCGCGGAAGGCGGCCTGCTCGCCCGTGGAAAGCCCGTCGAAGAGCCCCGTGCGGTTGCGGCGCGTCTCGAGTTGCACGACCTTGTCCGAGTGGCGCCGGGCGGGCGTCTCGACGAGGCGCAGCGCCGGGCGCTCGCCGCGGAAGGCGTCCTGTTCGTCGTCCGGTGCCGGAAGCGCCTTCGCTTCGCTGGATGCGGCGTCGCTCTCGGCGTCCTCGCTCGCAGACGGGTCGGCGGCGTCTTCGGAAGAGGGCGCCGCGTCCGTGCTATCGTCCGGCTGCGCCGACGCGTCGTCGTCCGCCTCGAAAGTTTCATCGGCGGGTGCGTTCAGCGCGTCCTCGGCATTTTCGAGAAGTGCGCCGGTTTCCTCCGCGAAGGTCTCTTCCACCAGCGCGGTTTGCGCGTCGGGCTCTTCGTTCGCGACGGCCGTCTCGTCCAGTGCCAGGCCCCGGGCGTGCGGATCCGTTGCCGCATCGGCGATGCGCACGATGCCGAAGCCGCGGAACCCGTCGAATTCGCGGTTGCGGGAATAGGTCGGAAGGGCGGCGAGGTCGACCGGAACGACGAGGTTCGTGCCCTCGACCGGCCAGTGGATCGTCTTGCCCGACCAGGTATCGCGCCGGCTGAGCAGATCGCCGATCTTGCCATCCGGGTCGAGATCGAAGCGGGCGGCGACAGCGCTGAACTTTTCGCCGGAGATGGCGGCGGCCGCGGGGCCGACGGCGGCGGCGAACTCTTCGGAGATTTCGCTGAACCGGCCCTCGGCGTCGATCTTCCACACGAAGCGGATCGGCCGGCCCTGGCGGTTGAAGAGGAAGCCGGAATTGCCCTCGTTTTCTTCGGAGGCTTCGCTTTCTTCAGATGTTTCGTCCGTGCCTGCCTGGCTTTCGTCTGCCTGGCTTTCGCTCAAGGCCAACTCGGGCGAAGGTGCGGCCTCTTCGGCGGCGGCAACCTCTTCCAGTTCGGCCGGCGCTTCCGGCAGGTCCGAAACGGTCTCGACCGGCTCTCCGGCAAAGGTCTCTGCGCTGACGATCTCCGAAGGTTCTTCCAATGGCGTCTCGTCCGCGACGACATCCTCGCCGGCGGCGTGTTCTTCCGCGATGGCCGGTTCGTCGATCCCGGCGGCAGGCGCGTCCTCCGCCTCGGCGGCCGGTTCGTTTTTCGCTTCCGGCTCCGCCAGCGGTACGAGTGCAGCCTCCGTGGGCGCCTCGGCAACGGAGGCGGGCTTCACGTCCTCATGCGGATCGAGATGGCCGAGAATGGTTTCGACGGCGAACAGCAGGTAGAGGGCCGGCTCGCTCGAAATATGGCCGATGGCGGCGGGCAGGTAGCCGAGACCGGTGGCGATCGGGCGCTTGACGAGCCGCTCGCTGCTGCGGCCGGCCGCCTCGGCGAGGGCGCGCCGGGTTTCGGGGCTGATCGCCAACCCGTCGAAGCCGTTCGAGGCCGCGACCACGGCGCCGTCGCTGTCGAGCACCGCCATATGCGTGTCGGGATCGTCGAAGCCGGCGAGCATGGCGGACGCGGCGTCCTGCTGGCTCTGCCCGGTGGCAACGGGCGCGCTGAAGAGGATCGCCTCTTCGCCGCGGCGAATGGCAAGACCCTCGACGGCGGCGTTCACCGGCACGCTGCGAAAGCCGCTGCCGATGCGCATGATGAGATTGCGCCGTTCGCCGGGCGCCGTGACCTGGCGCGCGGCGGCGGCCAGCTGGCGGAAGGCGACGTCGGCGCGGTCCGGGCCGGCATCGAGAAAGTCGTAGATATTGTCATGGCCGAAGAGGGCGGCGCCCCGGCCGTTCGACCAGAGCACGCGCGCCATATCCCGCGAAAACAGCACGACGGCCTCGCCCCGGGAAAAGGGCAGGCGCACCCGCTCGTGGACGGCGACGTCGATGAAGGGATACTGCTTTGCGGACATGTTCGGGCCTGTCTTTCCGGCGTCCCGGCTCTCGATTAACGCTTTATTAATAGCGGCGCATAGGCGGAGGGTCCAGCATGCGACCCGCAAAGCCCCGGGCTTTCGGGCGGAAGGGTTAACGCCTGCCCTGATTTATTGTGCAGCGCACAAAATTGTTGCAATGCGAAATGAGATCGACTATATAGAGGTCATCCAAGAACACGGCGCCTCTAGAGAGGGCCAAACCAAGGAGCGCAGACAATGGCTACCAAGAAGACCGACGACGTATTCTCCATCGCATCCATCGACCCGTCCAAGCTTTCCGAAAGCTTCCGTGAATTCGCCGAAAAGGGCGCCGTTCAGACCAAGGAAGCCTATGCCAAGATGAAGGAAGCTGCCGAAGACGCCACGAAGACCGTTGAAGCGACGCTCGAAAGCGCGCAGGCCGGCTCCGTCGAACTCGGCCTCAAGGCCATCGAAGCGCTCCGCACCAATGCCGAAAACTCGCTTTCGCACATGGAAGCCCTCCTCGGCGTGAAGTCGGTTTCCGAGCTGTTCGAACTGCAGACCGCCTTCCTGCGCAAGCAGGCTGAAGTCGCCGTCGAGCAGGCCAAGACCCTTCAGGAAACCTCCAAGAAGGTTGCCGAAAAGGTTGCCGCTCCCGGCAAGTCGGCTGCCGAGAAGGCCATGAAGTCCTTCAAGACGGTCTGATCCGCGCCATGGTGCGGGTTTCGACCCTGTGATAGAATGGCCGGGCGTCGTCCGGCCATTTTCATTTGGGGCAGTGCAAAAAACGCTTGAAAAAAGCTCCGGGTCCCCGTATGTGACCCCCAAGCGCGCCGGACGCGCCTTGTGCGGTTGTAGCTCAGTTGGTTAGAGCGCAGGTTTGTGGCACCTGAGGTCGGTGGTTCGACCCCACTCAACCGTACCATTCCCCTCTCCCAGTAAGTCGATATGTCACAAAGACTTACCGGGAGAGGGGAACTTCCTTCCCGATCCCCGATCCCGCAAAACAGTCCTGACGGTTTACGCCCGCAGCATCTTGGGTGCCCGCCGTGGACCGCTGGAGATGGCTGAGGCGCCGGGGAGATCGTGCCAGAACCCGTGAGGCGTGGCGCGAAACCCTCTCTTGCCCCCATCCCGCCTCCCTTCATCTCATGAATGATCGCCCTTCAGACCGACGCGGTTTTCGCGCCGTTCGTCCGCACACCTTGACAGGTGAGCGAAATAGGTAGATCGGTCTACATATGAACGGAGGCGCGGAATGAGCGAGCGGGTGCCGGCACGGGAGCGGTTGCTGAAGGCGGCGGCGGAACTGTTTTATCGGGACGGGGTGGGGGCGACGGGGATCGACACGATCACCGCCCATGCCGGCGTCGCGAAGATGAGCCTCTACAACAATTTCGCCTCCAAGTCGGATCTGGTGAAGGCCTATCTCGATGCGCGGCTGGAGGAGTGGCACGCGCTCTTCCGCGAGCGGCTGGCCGGGGCCGGGACGCCGCGCGAGCGGCTGCTGGCGGTCTTCGATTCCTATGTCGACCATGCCGAACTCGCCTATGGCTGGGGTTTTCGCGGCTGCGGCCTGCTCAATGCGGCGGCGGAACTGCCCGTCGGCGATGCCGGCCGGGCGACGGTGGCCTTCCAGAAGGACGAGGTCGAAGAACTCTTCCGGACCTATCTGCGGGAGATGAAGCCCGAGGATGTCGCCCTTGCCGACGAGACGGCCGAGCACCTCTCCTTCGTGCTGGAAGGGGCGATGGCCCGCGCCGGCCTCGACGGGCATGACGGGCGGCTGAAGGCGGCCCGAAGGATCGCACTCTCGATCATGGACCGCCTATGACCGCCACGGACCTTGCCGTCTCGCCGCCACGCCGGCCCGCGCAGCTCAAGGCGCTCGCCATCCTCGTCATTCTCGAGGCCGCGCTGGTCGTGTGCTGGAGCGCCGGCTTCATCGGCATCCGCTTTGCCAGCGACCATGCGCCGATCTTCCTCATCCTTCTGTGGCGCAGCCTCGTATCCGGCCTCGTCCTCCTGCCCTTCGCCCTCCTGCTGGGGCCGAAGCTGCGGGGCAGGGACGTCGCCTTCCAGATGCTGCTCGGCGCGCTTGCCATGGCGGGCTATCTCTCGGGCTTCGCGCTGGCGATCGGCCTTGGCGTGCCGACCGGCCTCGTCGCGCTGATAACCGACATGCTGCCGCTCGCCGTCGCGTTCCTTTCCTGGCCCATTCTCGGACAGGCGCTGAGCGGCCGGCAGTGGATCGGTTCCTTCATCGGGCTTGTCGGCGTGCTCATTGCCTCCGGCGGCGCGCTCGATCTCGGCGCGGTGCCGCTCTGGGCCTACGGATTGCCCATTCTCGGCACACTGTCGCTGGCGCTCGCGACGCTTCTGCAAAAGCGCAGCCGGGTCAACGCCATGCCCGTCTACCAGAGCCTTTGCATCCAGTGCCTGTCCGCGGCCGCCCTTTTCGTTCCGCTCGCCTGGCATGAGGGCGGCGTGCTGCCGGTGATGGAGGAGGGCTTTGTCGGCGGCATCCTGTGGCTCGTCTTCGTCGCCACCTTCGGCGCCTGGAGCCTCTATTATCTGGCGCTGCGCAAGTCCTCGCCGGCGCGGGTGACGGCGGTGCTCTATCTGAGCCCGCCCGTGACGATGATCTGGGCCTTCGTGATGTTCGGCGAGCCGCTGTCCTGGGCGATGGCCGCAGGCCTCCTCGTTTCCCTCGCCGGCATCCTCATCGTCGCCCGCGCGCAGCCGGTCGTTCACCCCTAAGCGGCTGTAAACGTTTCGTTTACTACATAAGCGATGGCTGATCCCGATTCGGCACGCCATTAGGACTCCGTTGACCAATGAATCCCTAGGGTCCTCCCGTTCCCATGACGGGAACCGGTCCGCATGACGCGCCGCCGCGATGCAAATGGGGTTCTTCAAATGCACATGACGTGCGTCAAATGGCTGGCGATTCCCGCCGGCTTGCTCGGGCTGTTCCTTCTCTGGCTGCCGATCAGCCTCCAGGCCCAGCTTATTCTCAGTTTCGCCGTGCTCGGCGTGATGTTCCTGGCGATGACCCGCCCGAAGAGCACCACCTTCCGGCTCGTCACCTTCACCTTCGCCGGCATTCTCGCGATGCGTTACGCCTTCTGGCGCACGACCGAGACGCTGCCCAGCATCCATGAACCGCTGAACTTCATCCCCGGCCTGATCCTCTATCTCGCCGAGATGTACTGCCTCGCCATGCTGGCGATCAGCTTCTTCATGCTGGCCGACCCGCTGGAGCGCAAGGCGCCCGAAATCGGCGATGCCGCGGACCTGCCGACCGTCGACGTCTTCATTCCTTCCTACAACGAGGAGCCGGAACTGCTCGCCGGCACGCTGGCGGCCGCAAAATCCCTGCTCTATCCCAAGGACAAGCTGAACGTCTATCTGCTGGACGACGGCGGCACGGAGGCCAAGCGCAACCACAAGGATCCGCGCATCTCGATTGCCGCGATCCGCCGCCACGAGCAGCTGAAGGCCCTCTGCGCCTCGCTCGGCGTGCACTACCACGCCCGCAAGCAGAACGACCATGCCAAGGCCGGCAACCTCAACGAGGGCCTGAAGATCTCGAACGGCGAGCTCGTCGTCGTCTTCGACGCCGACCATGCGCCGGTCAGGGCTTTCCTGCGCGAGACGGTCGGTTATTTCGCCAAGGACAAGAAGCTCTTCCTCGTCCAGACGCCGCACTATTTCCTCAATCCCGATCCGCTGGAAAAGAACCTCCAGACCTTCGCGCGCATGCCTTCGGAAAACGAGATGTTCTATTCGATCCTGCAGCGCGGGCTCGACAAGTGGAACGCGTCGTTCTTCTGCGGCTCGGCGGCCGTGCTGCGCCGCTCGGCGCTTGCGACGGCCAACGGCTTTTCGGGCCAGTCGATCACCGAGGATTGCGAGACGGCGCTGGCGCTGCATTCCAAGGGCTGGCACAGCATCTATGTCGACAAGCCGCTGATCGCCGGCCTGCAGCCGGAGACCTTCGTCTCCTTCATCGGCCAGCGCGCCCGCTGGTGCCAGGGCATGCTGCAGATCCTCATCCTCAACCGGCCGTTCCTCGCCAAGGGCCTGACGCTCGCCCAGCGCATCTGCTATGCCGGCATCAACCTCTTCTGGCTGTTCCCGCTGTCACGGCTCGCCTTCGTCTTCTCGCCGCTGCTCTACATCTTCTTCTCGCTGGAGATTTACCAGGCGAACATCCTCGAATTCGCCTCCTATGCCGTGACCTATCTCATCGGCTCCTTCGCGATGCAGAGCTACCTTTACGGCCGCGTGCGCTGGCCCTGGGTGTCCGAGCTTTACGAATATGTCCAGTCGGTCATGCTGTTCGGCTCGATCCTCAGCGTGGTCCGCAATCCGCGCAAGCCCACCTTCAATGTCACCGCCAAGGGCCAGACGCTGGACCGCAGCATGCTGTCGCCGCTCGCCCGGCCCTATTTCCTCATCTTCTTCGTGCTTTTGGCCGCCGCGCTCTATTCCGGATACCGCTTCCTGACGGAGCCGGTCGCCACCGAGCTCCTGACCATCGTCGCCGGCTGGAACCTCATCAATCTCGGTCTTGCCGGCGCGGCGCTCGGCGTCGTCGCCGAACGGCGCGAGCTGCGCCGCAACCAGCGCCTGCCGGTCAAGCGCCACGCGCTGATGAAGATGGACGGCAAGCTCAGCAACATCATCGTGCAGGATGCCTCCTTCGGCGGCGTCTCGGTGGAATTCGTCGAGCAGGCGCCGCAGATCGACCCGGAGAACCCGGTCGAGGCGACGATCCAGCTGCGCCGCGGCGGCCAGGTCATCGCCTTCGACGTGGTCTGCCGCTCGAGCCGCAGTCTGGGCGAGGGCGCCGTCTACGGCTTCGCCTACAAGGAGCGCACGCCGGAAACCTTCCTCGCCATTGCCGAGCTGATGTATTCCGACCAGGCCGTGCTGCAGGAGCGCCTGACCCGCCGCCAGGTGCGCGGCAGCTTCTTCTGGGGCACCTCGCGCTTCATGCTGTGGAGCATTCGCGAGACGCTGCGGGCGCTGCGCTATGCCGCCGGCCTCATCCGCGAAAACGCCGTCACCTCCGTCGCCGACGCCCCCATCGTCGTCAAGGAGAACAATGCCCAGATTTCCGGCCGCACCCCCGAGCTGCCGCCGGTCCTGACAGGAACCCAGGCCTATGGCTAAGCCTCTTCTTCTCGCTCCCCTCGGCCTCGGCCTCGCCCTCATCCTCGCCTCCGCCGGCCTCGCCCGCGCGGAAGGCCTGGTGGCCGACGCTGCCCGGCCCCTCCTGGAAAGCACCGCCCTTTCCGGTGGCCTCATGCCCGAACCGGTAGAAACTGGCACCGCCGCGCAGCCGGAAGAGGCTGCCGCGGGCCATCTCGTGCCCTTCGAACAGTCGGCCGATGCCTTCACGCTGTCGGGCGAGGATGCCGTGGCGACCTTCACCTTCGCGCTCGACGGCCCGCAGGCCGCTGCCGGCGGTGCGCTGAACCTTGCCTATGTCAACGCCGTCTCGGTCCTGCCCGACACGGCGCGGATGGATATCGAGGTCAACGGCCGCGAGGCCGGCAGTTTCCCCATCGTCTCGCCGAACGGCGTGCGCACCGAGGCGCTGCGCGTCGGCGCGGAATTCCTGAAGGCCGGCCGCAACGAGGTGCGCCTGCGCGCCCGCCAGCATCACCGGGTCGATTGCTCGCTGGAGGCGACCTATGAGCTCTGGACGAAGCTCGATCCCAAGCTGACCGGCTTTTCCGCGACGGTGCCGTCCGCCTTCACCGATTTCGACAGCCTGCTCTCCGTCCGCCGCAACGCGGCGCAGCGCACGGATGTCCGCATCGTCGTGCCCGACGCGCTGACGGCCGAGGCGCTCGACGAAGTCGCGCCGGCCCTTCAGGCGCTGGTTCTCTTCCTCGATCGCGACGACGTGACGGTCTCCGTCGCCGATACGCCCGGCACCGGTCCGGGCATCGATCTCGTCATGGCGATGGACCGCGCCGGCGCCGCCACGCTTTCCCGGCTCGGTCTTTCCGCCGCGCCGCGCGGCCTTTCCGTCGCGGCGGGCGCGTCGGACGAGCGGGCGACGGTCGTTCTGCGCGCCGGCAGCCTCGGTGACATCAACACGGCCGTGCTTGCCGCCGTGAAGGGGCCGATGGCCGACGGGTTGAAATCCGGCATTTTCGGCAAGGGCAGGGGCGTTCTTGCGGTGGACGCCGGCGAGCGCCGCAGCCTGAAGGAAGCCGGCTACGAGACCCGCGTCTTCTCCGGCCGCCTTTCGCGCACCGACTTCACCGTCGAAATGCCGGCGGATTTCTATCCGGCCGAATATGCGACCATCGATCTGCGCCTTTCCGCCGCCACCTCGCCGGGGCTGGAGCAGACCGCCCAGCTTCTCGTGCGCGTCAACGACAAGGTCGTGACGAGCTATCCCTTCCGCAACCGCGAGGGCCAGCAGTTCGACGGCAAGCGCATCGAACTGCCGCTGCGCGCCTTCCAGCCGGGCGTAAACCGGGTGGAGCTGCTTGCCGAATTGCCGGTCGCCGCGGATGCCGCCTGCCGGCCGGAGGAGCGCGACGACGCCAAGCCGCGCTTCATCCTGCTCGACACGACGGCGATCGAGGTGCCGGACCTTGCCCGCGTCGGCCGGTTGCCGGATCTCGCGGCGCTCGCCGGCAAGGCCTATCCCTATGGCGGCGGCAAGCCGTTCGATCTCGTCATCGACCGGTCGGATTCCCAGTCGGTCGGCGCGGGCCTGACGATGCTCTCGCGCCTTGCGCTTTCGGCCCGTTCGCCGCTGAACGCAAAGATCGTCCTCGGCGCGCCGGCCGCAGGCACGGGCCGCGACGCCCTCGTCGTTTCTTCGCAGAACGACTTTGCCGAGCTTGGCAAGACGGGCAAGGCCGCCTTCCCGGATGCGGGCGACGTCACCGCTTCCCTCGCCGATCTCATGAAGACCGATCCGGTCGTCACCGCCTCGGTCTCGACCGGCGGCGGCGACGATACGGCAGACCTGCTGCAGGCCTTCCACAAATCGACGGCGGCGGAAGAGGATGACCTGTCCTTCGGCTCGCGCGCCCAGCTCTGGTTCTCCGCCGCCTCGAAGAACTTCGGCCGCTGGCTGAACTACGAGGATGCGGACGGCGCCAGCCTTGCCCATGGCGAGGGCTCGCTCGTCACGCTGTCGCAGATGCAGTCGCCCGACGGTCTCGCCACCTGGACGGTGATCAAGGCCAATTCCCCGCGCGATGTGGATGCCGGCGTGCAGCGTCTCGTCGAGCCGTCCGTCTGGCGCGGCCTTCAGGGCGGCACCGCCTCCATCGAGACGGCAAGCCTGTCGCTGGTGAGCCTTCCGGCCGCCGACCGCTATATCGCGGACCTTGCCGACCGCAGCCCCGGCAATCTTCGCCGGGTGGCGGCCGCCTGGTTCTCCGACAATTTCCAGATCTATGTGCTGCTCGTGCTCGCCAGCCTCGGCCTCTTCGCCGCCTGGCTCGGCCTGACGGTGCCGCGCAAGGGCGTGAGGTCCGACACATGAGAACGCTTTTCCTGTCCGCCCTTCTCCTCGGCTCGACCGCGCTTTCGGTCCTTGCCGCGGACAAGAAGCCCGCACCCGATGCGGTGGAATTGGCCGCGCTCTATTACTACGTCGAGCAGAAACAGCAGGACCGGCTCGATGCCGAGACGAGCCGGCTGCGGCTGAAATACCCCGATTTCGTCGTGCCGGCGGATGTCTATACGCCCGCGGCGCGTCAGGTCGACGAAAGCACGCTCTGGGCGCTCTACGAGAAGGACGACTTCACCGGCATCGAGGCCGAGATCGGCCGCCACCGCTCGCAGACCCCCGAATGGATGCCGAGCGCGGATTTTTCCGAAAAGCTCGCCCGTCGCAAGCAGCGCGTCGAGATGACCGCCGCGACCGCCCGCAAGGACTGGATGGGCGTCATCGAGGCGGCAAAGACGCTCGACCCCTCCAGCGAGACGGAGGTCGATCTCGTCTGGATGCTGCTCGACGCCTATGCCGGAACGGGCAGCAAGGATGCGCTGACCACGGTCTATCGCGGCCTTCTCTTCCGCGAGGGCGACAAGCGCCTGCCGGATGCGCAGATCCTGACGACGCTGCAGAAGTCGACGCGGGATTTTGCCGCCGAGGACGTGCGCAAGGCCATGAGCCTCTTTGCCGCTTCGCCGCTGCTGCAGGCCGGTCTTCAGCCGGTCGAACTCGACCTCACGCGCAAGGATGTCGCCGACTTCAATGCGGACGACAAGCGCCAGACGCCGCTTGCCGACGGCGAGATCGCCAAGCTGCGCACCGTCGCGGAAAAGGGCGAGCGCCTCGAGGACCTGTCGCTGCTCGGCTGGTACGACCTGAAGCTCAAGACGCCGGACAGCGCCGAGCGCTGGTTCAAGGCCGCGCTCGCCAAGCGCCGCGACGCGGAAAATGCCAAGGGCCTCTATCTCTCGCTCGTCGCGATGAACAAGCAGGACGAGGCCTATGCCGTCGCCGAGGATTATATCGCCGAATTTTCCGGTGACCCGGAATTCCTGATGAACGCGCTGTCGCTGCGCTTCTCCAAACCCGACCAGCCGGATGCGGACGTGAAGACCGTCACGGCCTACAGCAATGCGATCCTCGCGACGAAGAATGCCGACCATGCGGAAATCCTCGCCTGGTACGCCTATAATTCCCGCCAGTACGAGGCCTCGAAAGCCTGGTTCCTGAAGGCGCTCGACTGGGAAAGCGCGCCGGTGCGCGTCAAGGGCCTTGCCCTCAGCCTGCTGCGCCTCGGCGAAAAGCAGGATTATGCAGCGCTCGAGGACGAATACCGGGCCGTCTACCCGGATATCTGGGCGGAGATAAAGGTCGCGACGCCGCCGAAGGGCGGCCGGCGCAGCGTCGCCGTCGAAATGCCCGTCGCCTCCGCATCCTCGGCCGCCACCGGCTACCTCGCCCATTTCAAGGCCAAGCGCTTCAGCGCCTGCGTCAAGGAAATCGCGGGCATGGAAGCGCGCGGCGCGGTCTCCGCCGATGCCATGCTCATCAAGGGCTGGTGCCATCTGGAACTCAGCCGTCTTGCCGAGGCCCGCAACGCCTTCGAGGCGGCGCTCGGCAACAGCCGCACCCGGCAGGACGCCGCCTATGGCGCGGCGCTGACCCTTCTGCGCGGCCGCCTGACGGACGATGCCGAGGCGATGATCGCCATGTATCCGCTGGCGGAAAAGCGCGACCGGGAGGTGCGGGCCGAAATCTACTGGCAGCGCGCCCGCTCGGCCTTCGATCACAAGCAGTATCAGCGTGTGCTCGATGCGCTGAACGCCCGCGCGGCCCTCGTCGCCGAGCCGGCCGATCTCAGCCAGTTGCGCGGCTGGGCCTATTACCATCTCGGCAACCGGGGGCAGGCGCAGGCCGTCTTCGCGCGGCTGAACATGAGCCTTTACGATCCGGCGGCGGCCCGTGGCCTTGCCGTCTCCTCGACCCGATAGGTGCCCGATGCTGCGGCTGATCCTCGCTCTTCTTCCCCTCCTTGCTGCCGGCTGCACCGCCGTGCACGACCCGTTCCTCGAGACCGGCGCCATCCGTCCCGATGCCCCGTCGATCGCGACGGAGGTCTCGCCGGAATTTGCCGCCGCCTACCTGCCGTCGATCTCCGGCCGCATCGAGAGCGTGCGCCAGACGGCGCGCGACGGCTTCTTCGAGCAGGCGATCGTCTATTCCAACGCCACGGCCTCGGCGGGCGAGAACGTGCTGACGGTGCGTGTCGGCACGCCCTCCGAGGGCGCGGTCTTCCTGCGCGCGCCGACGCGGCGCGCCGTCATGGCCGAGATGCGGCAGGCGCTGCCGGGCGTCGCGATGACGATCAGCTCGGCCGCCGGCGAGAACGTGCACGGCGTCTATGGGTATGCGACCGGGCCGCTCGGGACATCGGGAAGCTGCCTCTATGCCTGGCAGTTCGCCAAGCGCGTCTCGCCGCTGAAGGAAACCGCGCTCGGCCGGCTCGAGACGGGCGCCTATTCGGCGCAGGTGCGCCTGCGCTTCTGCCATCCCACCATGCCGGAGGACCGTATCGCCGCGCTGATGGGCGGCATGCGTCTGAAGCCGGTGACGCGCGATACCTTCGCCATGCTGCAATATGCCGGCGGTTCGGGTTATGCGCGCAGCGCCGGGCCCGTTCTCGCCCGCAGCGAGCCCGTCGTCCTCACCGAGGACAGCGTCGAGCCGCGCCGCACGCCGAAGCGCCGCGTCGTCGTGGAGGAAAAGCGGGCGGAAGAGCCGGCCGTCATCCGCAACGCCGTGCGCGTTCCGCTGCCGGGCGAAACGGTCGGGAAGACGGCCGTCGTGTCCGAGACGAAGAAGACGCCGGCGAAAAGCGCGCTCGTGCCCCTGCCGGAAACCGCCTCGAACTGACCCTCACAGGAAGATGGCGTGCTCCTGCTGCACGAGTTCCTGCACGAACTCGGCGACGGTGCGCACGCGCGCCAGGTCCCGTGCGCTTTCGTGCCAGGTCGTCCAGTAGGCGCGGCGGATCGTGTTGGCCGGCAGCAGGCGGACGAGTTCGGGATACTGCCGGGCGATATAGTCGTGCAGGATGCCGACGCCCGCGCCCGAGCGCACGGCCTCCGTCTGGCCTGTGGCGCTGGAAATCTCGAAACTGGCATCCCAGCTACGCATGATCTCGCCGGTGAAATTGAGCGAGGCCGTGAAGATCAGGTCTTCCACATAGCCGACGCGCCGGTGCGCCTTCAGGTCTTCCACCGTTTCCGGCGTGCCGTTTTCCGAGAGATAGTCGCGCGAGGCATAGAGGCCGAGCGTATAGTCCGTGAGTTTCGAGGAGACGAGACGGCCCTGCTCTGGCCGCTCCAGCGTGATCGCGATATCGGCCTCGCGCTGGGAAAGCGAGAAGGAACGCGGCACGGGCACGAGCTGGATCTTCAGCTCCGGATGCCGGGCGGTCAGCCGGCCGAGGCGCGGAGCGAGGAAGGAGACGCCGAACCCGTCGGGCGCGCCGACGCGCACGGTGCCGGCGACGGCGGTGTCGATGCGGCCGATGCTGGCCTGCATCGCCAGCATTTCCGTTTCCATCCGCTCGGCCGCACGCAGAAAGGCCTCGCCCTCGGCGGTGAGGTCGCAGCCATTGGTGCGGCGGATGAGAAGGCGGGTCTTCAGCGCCTCCTCGAGCGCGCTGACACGGCGGCTGAGCGTCGCGTGGTTGACGCCGAGGCGGCGGGAGGCGGCGAGCAGCTGGCCGGTGCGCGCCACCGCCAGGAACATGCGGGCATCATCCCAGTTCATGGGGCCTCCGACTTTAATTTTTGCACAACGGTTCCTTACAGGAGGTGATTGTGTTGTGCAAATTGTAGTGCAATGATCCCGCCATAACCACGGAGGACTCCCCCAATGTACGAGATCGGCCACTTCATCCACGGCAAGAAGGTTCCCGGCACCAGCGGCCGCACCGCCAATGTCTACAACCCCGCGACGGGCGAAGTTCAGGCGCAGGTCGCGCTCGCCAGCGACGCCGACCTCCAGGCCGCCATCGACAGCGCGAAGTCCGCGCAGCCGAAATGGGCCGCCACCAACCCGCAGCGCCGCGCCCGCGTCTTCATGAAGTTCGTCGAACTCCTGAACACGCACATGGACGAACTGGCCGTGCTGGTCTCGCGTGAGCATGGCAAGACGGTGGAAGACTCCAAGGGCGACGTCATCCGCGGCCTCGAAGTCTGCGAATTCGTCATCGGCATCCCGCATCTTTCCAAGAGCGAGTTCACCGAAGGCGCCGGCCCCGGCATCGACATGTATTCGATCCGCCAGCCGGTCGGCATCGGCGCGGGCATCACGCCGTTCAACTTCCCGGGCATGATCCCGATGTGGATGTTCGCCCCGGCCATCGCCTGCGGCAACGCCTTCATCCTCAAGCCCTCCGAGCGCGACCCGTCGCTGCCGATCCGCCTTGCCGAACTGATGATCGAAGCCGGCCTGCCGGCAGGCATCCTCAACGTCGTCAACGGCGACAAGGGTGCGGTCGACGGCATTCTGGCGCATCCGGATATCGCTGCCGTGTCCTTCGTCGGCTCCACGCCGATCGCCCGCTACGTCTATGGCACCGCTGCCGCCAACGGCAAGCGCGCCCAGTGCTTCGGCGGCGCGAAGAACCACATGATCATCATGCCCGATGCCGACCTGGACCAGGCCTGCAACGCGCTGATGGGCGCCGGCTACGGCTCGGCCGGCGAGCGCTGCATGGCGATCTCCGTCGCCGTTCCGGTCGGTGAAGAGACGGCGAACCGCCTGATCGAAAAGCTGACGCCGATGATCGAGAGCCTGCGCATCGGTCCGTACACGGACGAGAAGGCCGACATGGGCCCGGTCGTCACCAAGGAAGCCCAGACCCGCATCCTCGGCCTCATCGACAAGGGCGTCGAAGAAGGCGCGAACCTCGTCGTCGACGGCCGCGGCTTCAAGCTGCAGGGCTATGAAGACGGCTACTTCGTCGGCGGCTGCCTGTTCGACAACGTCACGCCGGACATGGAAATCTACAAGACCGAAATCTTCGGCCCGGTCCTCTCGGTCGTTCGCGCCAAGAACTACGAGGAAGCCCTCGACCTGCCGATGAAGCACGAATACGGCAACGGCGTCGCGATCTTCACGCGCGACGGCGACGCGGCGCGCGATTTCGCCAGCCGCATCAACATCGGCATGGTCGGCGTCAACGTTCCGATCCCGGTTCCGCTCGCCTACCATTCCTTCGGCGGCTGGAAGTCCTCGGCCTTCGGCGACCTCAACCAGCACGGCATCGACTCGATCAAGTTCTGGACCCGCACCAAGACCGTGACGAGCCGCTGGCCGTCGGGCATCAAGGGCGGCGCGGAGTTCTCCATCCCGACCATGAAGTGATCCGCCTTCCCTGAACCGTCGAAAGGGCTCCCCCGGGAGCCCTTTTTTGTGCCTTGCGAAGAATAGGTCGCAAGCGCGGCCCGTTACCCCCCTGTTCATTATCGAAGGGGGCAAACATGTCTTTGGCAGGAACGCCGCAACCCGCGGGGCAGGCGGGCGGCTTTCATCGCCTTGTCTTTACCGGCAAGGCCTCGGAATATTTCGGCATCTGGATCGTCAATGTGCTGCTGACGATCCTCACGCTCGGCATCTACTCCGCCTGGGCGAAAGTCCGGCGCAATCGTTATTTCTACGGCAACACCGTTCTGCTCGGCCGGTCGTTCGAATATCACGCCAAGGGTCTGCAGATCCTGATCGGCCGTCTCATCGTGCTCGCCGCGCTTGTCGTGCTCAACATCATCGCGGCGGTGGTGCCGATCCTCGTGCTGCTGCCGACCGCGGTGGTCCTGATCGCGCTGCCCTGGCTGGTCGCCAAGGGCCTGCGATTCAGCGCGCGGGTGACGAGCTACCGCAACGTGCGCTTCGACTTCGTCGGCGGCGCCGGCGGTGCGTTCAAGGCCTTCATCCTCGGCGGCGTGCTCTCGGTGCTGACCCTCGGCATCCTGACGCCGCTCGCCAGCCGCTGGGCCGCGCGCTATCTCGGCGCGAACCTGCGCTACGGCGGCAAGGCCTTCGATACCGACCCGAGGCTCGGCCCGCTCTACAAGTCGTGGCTGCTGTCGCTCCTCATCGTCCTCATCGGTCTTGTCATCATCGCGCTGCTGGTGTTCGTGAACCTTCCGCTCATCCTGCCGATGATCGAGACGCCCGGCCTGCTGACACCGGACCAGCAGATACCGCTGATCTTCAGCGCGGTCCTCGGCTATATCGTGATCTTCGTGACGTTCGGCGTCGCGGGTCTGTTCTACCGGGCCGGCGTGCGCAACATCGCCTGGTCCGCCACGACCTTCGATGGCCAGCACCGGCTGCTGAGCGACGTGTCGCGCACCCGCTATACCTGGATCGCCATTTCCAACGTGCTCGTCACGCTCCTCACCTTCGGCCTGATGCGGCCCTGGGCGGCGGTGCGCATGGCGCGCTATACGTGGCAGCACACGGGCGTTACCTTCGCCGGTGACGTCGGCGAGCTGTTCGGCGCCATCGAGGCGCAGGGCTCGGCCGTCGGCTCCGAGTTCATGGATTTTGAAGGGTTCGATTTTGGCTTCTGACAACGCAGCCATCGCCGGCGGGGAATGGCACCCCGCCGGCTCCAGCCGCTCGGTGGAGGCCCGGCTCGTCGAAAGGGGCGGCGAGATCGCGGCCATGCCGGCGAGCGGTGACAAGCCTCTCTCCGGCGCCGGTCTTGCCTGGGTGGAGATATCCGAGCGCGTCGGCTCCGTTCCCCGCCGGGTGACGTTTCCCGATGGCTCGATCTTCGAGACGTCGGACAATGAGGGCATCGACCGGTACCTCGCCGCACGCGGCAGGGGCGGGGCGGGGGCCGTGCACTGGCTTGAACAGTTCCGCCTGCGCCTCATCGTGATCGTGCTCGTCGCCTTCGCGCTCGGCGGCGCGGTCTATCGCTGGGGCGTGCCGGCGCTGGTCGAGGTCGCCGTCTGGACGACGCCGCCCATCGTGCCGCAGCTGATGGCGAAGGGAACGCTGGAGGCGCTCGACAAGGCGGCCTTCTCGCCGAGCAAGCTGCCGGAGGCCCGCCGCAAGGAGATCGCCGACGGTTTCGCCCGCATCGCGGCGCAGTCGCCGCGCGGGGCAGGGGCCTATAACCTCAATTTCCGCGACGGCGGCGTCATCGGGCCGAACGCCTTCGCCCTGCCGGACGGCACGCTCGTCGTCACCGACCAGCTCGTCGAGATGGCGGGCAAGGACACCGAGATGATCGTCGGCGTGCTCGCGCACGAGATCGGCCATGTCGAGCTGGAGCACAGCCTGCGCCAGCTCTACCGCGCCGCGGGCATGACCGGCCTCATCATGCTGATCGCCGGCGATGTCGGCTCGGCGGTGGAGGACGTGCTGGTGCAGGGCGGCGGCTTGCTGGCGCTGTCCTATTCGCGCTCCGCCGAAGCGGCGGCCGACCGCCGCTCCGTCGAACTGATGGCCAAGGCCGGCTATGAGCCGGCGGCGATCGCCCGTTTCTTCACGCTTCTCGAAGAAAAGCTCGGCGACAAGTCCGGCACGGACATCCTTTCGACCCATCCCGGCACGCCGCAGCGCAAGAAGGAGATCATCGACTACGCCCGCATCATCTCCGGCCAGTCGGATCCCGACCTGCAATAAACGAAAACGGCGGCCCGAGGGCCGCCGTTCCTGGTTTTGCCTTGGGAGGCTGGATTTTTACTGCGACGGGCCGTCGTTGTAGCCGACCTTGTCGACGAGTTCCGAGGCCTTCTTGCGATTGGCCGCGATGTCGATGAGCGGCAGCGCGTCGGGCTTCAGCGTACCGAAGGACTTGACGACCTCCGACGGTTCGGCGCCCGGCAGGACCGGATATTCGTAGACCTGCTCGGCATAGATCTTCTGCGCGGTGCCGTCGGACAGGAATTCCATCAGCTTCAGCGCATTGTCCTTGTTCGGGGCGTTCTTGGCCATGGCCATGCCCGAGACGTTGACATGCGAGCCACGATCGGCGGCGTTCGGGAAGAGCACCTTGATGGCGGCGGCCCATTCCTTCTGTTCCGGCTCCTTCTCGTTGGTCATCATCAGACCGACATAGTAGGAGTTGCCGAGCGCCAGGTCGCATTCGCCGGCGAGGATGGCCTTCGCCTGGTCGCGGTCGCCGCCGTCGGGCTTGCGGGCGAGGTTGTTCTTCAGGCCCGTCAGCCACTTCTCGGCTTCGGCTTCGCCATGGTGGGCGATCATCGAGGCGATGAGGCCGATATTGTAGGAGTGCTGACCGTCACGCGTGCAGATCTTGCCCTTCCACTTCGGGTCGGCAAGCTCCTCATAGGTGATCTCGTTCTGCGCGACGCGGTCCTTCGAGGCATAGACGACGCGCGAGCGCGTGGTCAGGCCGAACCAGTTGCCATCCGGATCGCGGTACTGCGCCGGGATGTCCTTGTTGATGACGTCGCTCGAGACCGGCTGCGTGACGCCGCCTTCCTTGGCTTCCGTCAGGCGGGAAATGTCGACCGTCAGGATGACGTCGGCCGGCGAATTGGCGCCTTCTGCCTGGATGCGCTCGACAAGGCCCTTGTCGAGGAAGAGCACGTTGGTGGCGATGCCGGTTTCCTTGGTGAATTCGTCGAGCAGCGGCTGGATCAGGTCCGGCTGACGGTAGGAGTAGATATTGACTTCACCATCGGCATGGGCGGGCAGGGCAAAGGCCAGGCCGGCAGTCGAGAGGGCAAGGGCGGCGAGAGACGTCTTGAGCAGTTGCATCGGGTCCTCCTGGTGCATTTATTCTTTACTGCTAAAGTCGTCTTTAACGGCTTGCCCCCCGCAGTCAATCGTGCGACCTGTCGCATAACATGAATGTGATTTTCCGCTTTTTGGAATTGTTCTAAACCGCGATCTGTCCTATATGTCGTGGAACCTGAAAAACCGGATTCGGAGTCCCCGATGCGTCTGACGAAACAAACCAACTATGCCGTGCGCATGTTGATGTACTGCGCGGCAAACGGTGAGAAGCTCAGTCGCATTCCGGAAATCGCGCGTGCCTACGGCGTCTCCGAACTGTTTCTCTTCAAGATCCTTCAGCCGCTGACGCGGGCGGGCATCATCGAAACGGTGCGCGGCCGCAACGGCGGCGTTCGCCTGCCGAGGCCGGCAAACGAGATCACGCTGTTCGACGTCGTGCGGGTGACGGAGGATTCCTTCGCCATGGCGGAATGCTTCGAGGCGGGTGAGATCGAATGTCCGCTCGTCGACAGCTGCGGCCTCAATGCCGCGCTGCGCAAGGCGCTCAACGCGTTCTTCGAGGTGCTGCAGCAGTACACGATCGACGATCTCGTCAAGGCACGCCCGCAGATCGGCATGCTGCTCGGCCTCGAAAGTGCCGCCGCCCGCCAGCCGGCGGCCTGACACGGCTCAAAGTCCCGGCGCCCGCGCCGGGACTTGATCAGATGCCGGCGCCGGTATCGCGCCCCACATATTCCTGCAGGATGAATTCGATGGCGGTCGGGTCGAGCTCGGCCTTGTCGATGCGGAAGTCGACGCCGTAGTCGTCGATCTTCTGGAAATAGGCGTCGCTGATCGACGACGAGATGACGCCGACCGGGCCGATGTAGCCGGTGCGGCGCAGTTCCGGCACCGTCTCCCGGAAATCCGCCTGCGGCTGAAGCCGGTTGTCCATCAGGATCATGTCCAGCCTTACGTCGCCCGACCGGATGAAGCCGAGCGCGCCATCCACCGTCTCCACATAGTGCAGGGTGATCGCGTAGCTCGTGATCTTGCGCATCAGCGCGCCTAGAATAACGTTTTCCGCGGGATCGTCATCGACGAGCAGGATGTGCACTTGTGCTGTCATGGTGGCAGGTGAACCCGGTTGCGTCTGGCAGGCGGTAGGCCCCGAAAACCGGGGGCTAATGTCGTCCAGGCTGCAAATATTAACAAGTCCCTAACTTTTCTTTCCGCAATGCCGTGGACCTGGTTGGCGGCATTACTGGATGATCTGTTCACGGATCGCCTTCGCGACCATTTGCGTGCGGTTCACCACGTCGAGCTTCTTCAGGATCGTGGCGGTATGCGAGTTCACCGTATGCTCGGAAACGGAGACGATGAGCGCGATCTCGCTCGCCGTCTTGCCATAGGAGATCCAGCGCAGGATTTCCGTCTCGCGCGGCGTCAGCCCCATGCCCGCCTTGTTGGCGAGCACCTGGCGGTGGAAATAGTCGAAGGCGCAGTTGGCTTCGTAGCAGATTTCGAAGTGCTCGTTGCGGCTGATGTCCTCGCCGTCGCCGAGGAAGAGCACGACATAGCGCGTGCCGGTGACGGAATGCACCGGAATGGACAGCGCCATGTCGAAGCCGATCTGGTCGAGGAAGTCGGCGCTGCCGGCCGAGCCGTTCTCGTCGCGTTCGTCCGTGCGCCAGACCGTCGGGATCGTCGATTTGTAGAAGCTCTTGAAGAGGGCGCAATCGTTGAGGCGATGGCGCTTGTCGTAGGCCTCGGCGAGGCCTGCCGGCAGATCGTGCAGCATGAGGCGGCCGGCAAGCAGGCTCGTCTCGTGTTCGTTGGTCAGCTGCAGCACGCCGAAATGCTCGAAATCGTGCCGGAGAGCCATGGTGTGAAAGATACGAAAGAAATCGACGCGATTGAGAGCCTTCTCAAGATCGCCTTCAAAATCGTAGCGTCTGAAATGTCTGTTCAATACGGGCACGTGGCCTCCACCCCCAGATTCCACGCAATGCAATCTAGCGCCGCAATCTCCGGCGGCAAAGGGTTTTGCAGGACAATTTCACGAGGACCCGGCATTTTCTTGCCGGCCAAAGTGCCAAGTCTTTGAAGTGTAAGGGGAAAAACGAAAGAGGGGCTGCTTTCGCCCGATGTCGTCGCTCCGCCGCCACGGAGCGAGACGGCGAAGAGCAGCCCCTCTAGCCTCGTTGTCCTTTTATGGCACGGCCCTTGCGGCGCGCCTATCCGCCCAGATGGGGATTGACCGCCGCCCGAAAGCTGATTCGCCCCCGGTTTTGCAGCGGTTTCTAATGCTGTGGAGAAGAAAGTTGCGCGGGTTTTTCCGTTTGGACAAATTTGTTCGCGGACTTATTGCAATCCTGCGGCAAATGTCGTTCCATCCGCGCACGGACGGGGCTGGAACTGCACCCGTGACCGCACAAGAGAACAAAAAAGCAAACCTGGGAAGCTCAACATGAAAAAGCTGACTACTCTCTTCGCAGCGACGGCGCTTGCCTCGCTGATGGCGACTGCTGCCTGGTCGAAGACCTTCGTTTATTGCTCGGAAGCCTCGCCGGAAGGCTTCGACCCCGGCCTCTACACGGGTGGCCAGACCTTCGACGCCGCAGCGCACACGGTTTACAACCGCCTGGTCGAATTCAAGCGCGGCACGACGGAAATCGAACCCGCCCTCGCCGAGAGCTGGGACATTTCGGCTGACGGCAAGGAATACACCTTCAAGCTCCGCAAGGGTGTGAAGTTCCAGACGACGGACTACTTCACCCCGACCCGTGAGCTGAACGCCGACGACGTCATCTTCTCGTTCGAGCGCCAGTACAAGACCGACAACGCCTGGAACAAGTACGTACCGGGTGCGTCCTGGGAATACTTCGCAGGCATGGGCCTGCCGGACGTGATCGAGAAGATCGAGAAGATCGACGACCTCACGGTCAAGATCACGCTGAAGCGCCCGGAAGCGCCGCTGCTCGCCAACCTCGGCATGCCCTTCATCTCCATCGTTTCCAAGGAATATGCCGACAAGCTGCAGGCTGACGGCAAGATGGAACTGATGAACCAGCAGCCGCTCGGCACCGGTCCGTTCACCTTCGTCGCCTACCAGCCGGATGCCGCCATCCGCTACAAGGCCAACCCGGACTACTGGGGCGGCAAGCAGCCGATCGACGATCTCGTCTTCGCGATCACCCCGGATGCTGCCGTTCGCGCGCAGAAGCTGAAGGCTGGCGAATGCCACCTGATGTCCTACCCGAACGCTGCCGACGTCGCCGAACTGAAGGCCGATGCCAACCTGCAGGTTTCCGAGCAGGCCGGCCTCAACGTCGCCTACCTCGCCTACAACACGCTCGTTCCGCCGTTCGACAAGGTTGAAGTCCGCAAGGCGCTCAACATGGCGGTCAACCGCCAGGCGATCGTCGACGCCGTGTTCCAGGGCGCGGCCACCGTCGCCAAGAACCCGATCCCGCCGACCATGTGGTCGTACAACGACGCCGTCGAAGACGACAAGTACGATCCGGAAGCCGCCAAGAAGATGCTCGAAGAAGCCGGCGCCGCTGGCCTCAAGATGAAGATCTGGGCCATGCCGGTTGCCCGTCCGTACATGCTGAACGCCCGCCGCGCAGCAGAACTGATGCAGGCCGACCTCGCCAAGATCGGCGTCGAAGCCGAGATCGTCTCCTACGAATGGGCTGAATACCTGAAGCTCTCCTCCGCCAAGGACCGCGATGGCGCGGCCATCCTCGGCTGGACGGGCGACAACGGCGACCCGGACAACTTCCTCGACACCCTGCTCGGCTGCGATGCCGTCGGCGGCAACAACCGCGCGCAGTGGTGCAACAAGGAGTTCGACGACCTGATGACCAAGGCGAAGGAAACCGCCGACGTCGCAGAGCGCACAAAGCTCTATGAAGAAGCCCAGGTCATCTTCAAGCGCGAAGCCCCGTGGAACACGCTCGACCACTCGCTGGCCGTCGTTCCGATGAGCAAGAAGGTTTCTGGCTTCGTCCAGTCTCCGCTCGGCGACTTCGTCTTCGAAGGCGTGGACATCGCCGAGTAATATCGGTTACGGGAAAGGCACGCCGCAAAGAGCGTGCAATGGCCGGCGGCTCGAAGACATTCGGGCCGCCGGTTTTTCAAAAGAAGGGATTGGCTCCCATGTTTCGCTTTATCTTCGGACGGCTCGCCGTCCTGATACCCACGTTCATCGGGGTATCGCTCATCGCATTCTCCTTCATCCGTTTGCTGCCGGGCGATCCGGTCATGCTGATGTCGGGCGAACGCGTCATGTCGCCGGAACGCCACGCTGAGCTCATGCATCAGCTCGGCCTCGACCGGCCGATGTATCTCCAGTACTTCGACTATCTGACCGGCCTGCTCACGGGCGATTTCGGCTCGTCGATCGTCACCAAGCGGCCGGTGCTGGACGACTTCCTCAACCTCTTCCCGGCAACGCTGGAACTGTCGCTCTGCGCCATCATCGTGGCGGTCGTGCTCGGCATTCCCGCCGGCGTGCTGGCGTCGGTCAAGCGGGGGACCTGGCTCGACCAGTCGATCATGGGCGTCGCCCTCATCGGCTATTCGATGCCGATCTTCTGGTGGGGTCTGCTGCTCATCATCTTCTTCTCCGGCTATCTCGGCTGGACGCCGGTCTCGGGACGCATCTCGCTGATGTATTTCTTCCCGCAGGTCACCGGCTTCATGCTGATCGACAGTCTGATCTCGGGACAGGCGGGGGCGTTCAAATCGGCGCTGACCTACCTGATCCTGCCGACCGTCGTGCTCGCGACGATCCCGCTCGCGGTGATCGCGCGCCAGACCCGTTCGGCCATGCTGGAAGTGCTCGGCGACGACTACGTGCGCACCGCGCGCGCCAAGGGCCTCTCGCCCTTCCGCGTCATCGGCGTGCACGCGCTGCGCAATGCCATGATCCCCGTCATCACCACGATCGGCCTGCAGGTCGGCGTGCTGCTCGCGGGCGCCATCCTCACCGAGACGATCTTCTCCTGGCCGGGCATCGGCAAGTGGATGGTCGACAGTGTCTTCAAGCGCGACTATGCCGTGGTGCAGGGTGGCCTGATGCTGATCGCCGCCGTCATCATGATCGTCAACCTCGTGGTCGACCTGCTTTACGGCTGGGTCAACCCGCGTATCCGGCACTAGGAGGCGATCTCATGAGTGCAGTTCAGAACGCGGCCGACACCAAGACAGGCGGCACGCCGCCGTCAGGCCTTTCCGAATTCTGGTTCTATTTCTCCCGCAACAAGGGCGCCGTCATCGGCCTCGCGGTCTTCCTGGTGATCCTGTTCCTGGCGGTCTTCGCCCCGATCGTTTCGCCGCATAGCCCGAGCATCCAGAACCGCGAACTCCTTCTCCTGCCGCCGGTCTTCTCCGAGGGCGGCACCTGGGGGCACATTCTCGGGACCGACGCCGTCGGTCGCGACATCCTCTCGCGCCTCATCTACGGCGCGCGTTTCTCGCTCTTCATCGGTCTCGTCGTCGTGACGCTGTCGGTGGTCTCGGGCGTGCTGATCGGTCTCGTCGCAGGCTACTTCCGCGGCAAGGTCGACACCTTCATCATGCGTATCATGGACATCATCCTGGCGTTCCCCTCGCTGCTGCTCGCCCTCGTGCTGGTGGCCGTGCTGGGACCGGGCCTGCTCAATGCGATGATCGCCATCTCGCTCGTCAACCAGCCGCACTTCGTGCGTCTGACGCGTGCGGCGGTCATGGCGGAGAAGTCCAAGGACTATGTCGTCGGTTCGCAGGTCGCCGGTGCCGGCACGCTGCGCCTGATGTTCCTCACCATCCTGCCGAACTGCCTTGCGCCGCTCATCGTCCAGGCCACGCTCGCCTTCTCGGCGGCGATCCTCGACGCGGCCGCCCTCGGCTTCCTCGGCATGGGCGCCCAGCCGCCGACCCCGGAATGGGGCACGATGCTGGCCGAAGCGCGCGAGTTCATCCAGCGCGCCTGGTGGGTCGTCACCTTCCCCGGCCTTGCCATCCTGATCACCGTGCTTGCCATTAACCTCATGGGTGACGGCCTGCGCGACGCCCTCGATCCCAAGCTGAAGAGGTCGTGATGTCGCTTCTCGAAATCAAAAACCTCACCGTCGAATTCCAGACGGCTTCCGGTCCCTTCCGCGCCGTGGACGGCGTTTCGCTCAAGGTGGACGAGGGCGAAGTCCTCGCCATCGTCGGCGAATCCGGTTCGGGCAAGTCCGTTTCCATGCTCGCCGCCATGGGGCTTCTGCCCTGGACGGCGAAGGTGACGGCCGACGTCCTCACCTTCAACGGTCGCGACATGCAAGCCATGTCCGACAGCGAGCGGCGCAAGATCATCGGCAAGGACATCGCCATGATCTTCCAGGAACCGATCGCCAGCCTCAATCCGTGCTTCACGGTGGGCTACCAGATTGAGGAAGTGCTGCGCATCCACACGGATCTTTCCGGCAAGGCGCGCCGCGACCGGGCGATCGAACTCTTCCAGTCGGTCGGCATCCCGAACCCGGCGGAACGCCTCGGCCACTATCCGCACCAGATGTCGGGCGGCCAGTGCCAGCGTGTCATGATCGCGACCGCGCTTGCCTGCAATCCGAAGCTTCTCATCGCCGACGAGCCGACCACCGCGCTCGACGTGACGATCCAGAAGCAGATTCTCGACCTCCTGATGAAGCTCCAGGCCGAACACGGCATGGGTCTCATCATCATCACCCACGACATGGGCGTCGTCGCCGAAACCGCGGACCGGGTCATCGTGCAGTACAAGGGCCGCCAGATCGAGTCGGCCGACGTGCTGTCGCTCTTCTCGGCTCCCAAGAGCGTCTATACCAAGGCGCTGCTGTCGGCCCTGCCGGAAAACGCGACCGGCGGCCGCCTGCCGACGATCACGGAAAAGCTGACCGACGCCGAGATTTTTGCGGGAGCCATGCGATGACCCCAGTTCTCGAAGCAAAGAACCTCAAGCGCGACTACCATATCCCGGGAAGCCTCTTCAAACCGGCCAAGACCGTTCACGCCGTCAAGGGTGTCAGCTTCAAGGTCGAAGAAGGCAAGACGCTCGCCATCGTCGGCGAGAGCGGCTGTGGCAAGTCCACCCTTGCCCGCATGGTCACGATGATCGATCCGATCACCGATGGCGAAATGCTGATCGACGGCCGCAAGGTCGACATCGCGCATGAGCCACTGACCTCGGAAATGCGCAGCAAGGTGCAGATCGTCTTCCAGAACCCCTATGGTTCGCTCAACCCGCGCAAGAAGATCGGCGATATCCTGACGGAGCCGCTGGTCATCAACACCAAGATCCCCGCGGACGAGCGGCGTGACCGCGCCATGGCCATGCTGAAAAAGGTGGGCCTGGAGGAGAAGCATTACGGGCGCTACCCGCACATGTTCTCCGGCGGCCAGCGCCAGCGCGTGGCGATCGCCCGCGCGCTGATGCTCAATCCGCGTCTTCTGGTGCTCGACGAGCCGGTCTCGGCGCTCGACCTGTCGGTGCAGGCTCAGGTGCTGAACCTGCTTGCCGACCTGCAGGACGAGTTCCGCCTGACCTATGTCTTCATCAGCCACGACCTTTCGGTCGTGCGCCACATCGCCAACGATGTGATGGTGATGTATTTCGGCGAAGCCGTGGAATATGGCAGCCGCGACCAGGTCTTCGGCGATCCGCAGCACAGCTACACGAAGACGCTCTTCGCCGCGACGCCGCGCGTCGACGTGGACGCCATCCGCGCCCGCATCGAGCGGCGCAAGGCCGTCGCCTAGGGGCGGACCATGACGGACGCCCGCGCGATTGTCGTCATGGGCGTTTCCGGTTGCGGCAAGACCTCGGTTGCCGAGGGACTTGCCGCAGCCCTTTCCGCCGCCTTCATCGAAGGCGACAGCCTGCACCCCGCCATCAATGTCGAGAAGATGTCGAAGGGCGTTCCGCTGACCGATGCGGATCGCTGGCCCTGGCTCGACGCCGTCGGCCGCGTCGTTTCAGATGCGCGCGAAGAGGGCAGGGATGTCGTGGTGTCCTGCTCGGCCCTGAAGAAGAGCTATCGCGACCGTCTGCGTGCGGCCGCCGGCGGCGCGCTTACCTTCGTCTTCCTCAAGGGGAGCCGCGAACTCCTCCTGTCCCGCATGGCCGCGCGGCAGGGACATTTCATGCCGGTCAGCCTGCTCGACAGCCAGCTTGCGACGCTGGAGGATCCGACCGGCGAACCCGGTGTGGTGACCGTCGATATCGATATGCCGGTCGACGCGATCGTCGCGGCGGCTCTTCGGGGACTGAAAGGCTGAAATGAAAAGGCCCGCTTTCGCGGGCCTTGTCGTCTCATGCGGACTTTGCGAGCCGCGCCTGTTCGTCGAAGAACAGGGCCTGGCTGATCAGCGCCTTCACCATGTCCGGATTGAACGGCTTGGTGACGAGGAAGGCCGGCTCCGGCTTTTCGCCGGTCAGCAACCGCTCGGGGAAGGCGGTGATGAAGATGACCGGGATGGTGCTGTTCTTCAGGATGTCGTTGACGGCGTCGATGCCGGAGCTGCCGTCGGCAAGCTGGATATCCGCCAGCACCATGCGCGGCGAGGTGCGGTGGTAGAGCTCGACCGCTTCGGCATGGGTGCGCGCGATGCCGGTCACATTGTGGCCGAGGCCCTTCACCATGTCCTCGATGTCCATGGCGATCAGCGGTTCGTCCTCGATGATCATGATATCGGTGGCGACCTGTCGCGAAATGTCCTGCGAGGCCTGGTCGAGCAGTTCGGAAAAGCGCTCCTCCGATACGTTCATGATATCGGCGCCTTCGGCAATGTCGAACCCCTCGACGGCGACGAGCAGGAAGGCCTTGCGTTCCGCCGGCGGCAGGTTGGCAAGGTTCGCGGCGGCCTGCCGCTCCCAGCCGAAGGGCGAGCTGTTGTTCGGCAACGTCACGTCGAGATTGTCGAAGAGCGTGCAATAGAGCCGGTAGAGGGCGTTTCGGTCGTTGCGCCCCTCGGGATAAAGCGTGATGTCGGCGACGAGCGCCTCCAGCATGGCCGCCACATAGGCGTCACCGGAGGTCTGCGAACCCGTCACGGCACGAGAAAACCGCCTCAGATAGGCGAGATGCGGTGCGATACGGGTGGAAAGTGACATTTCGTTCTCCCTGAATATGTTCCGTATCGGAACCGTTTCCGCTAGAGTTCATTTTGCGGAAACCTATTGGTAGCATGCTAAGTCTGACTTGCTATTGGGAATCTTGGGCAAAAGGAAGATAGCGGGCGGCAGACGATGGAAACAAGACCATGATCGAGCCCAGTAAAGACAAGAGACGCAGCGGGGCAGGCCCCGCCACGGCCGCCTTCGATCCGAATGGTGCTGTGGGACGCAAGCTCAAATCCTTCTACGACGTCATCGAGACCGAGCCTGTGCCCGATCGTCTGCTCGACCTTCTGGAAAAGCTCGACGAAGCCGAGCGCAAGGCCAAGGGCGGTCTCTGATCGCATTCGTATTCCCTGTTGATGACATGAAGAAACGGGCCGGATGGCCCGTTTTTCGTTTTCGCTTCTGGTGGATCAGCGGCAGCGTGCTTCGTAGCGGCGGCCATGGCGGTCGCGGTAGAGGCAGTAGCCGTCGCGGTCGGAGCGGGCGATGAGATAGCCGGCCGCACCGCCGATGGCCGCGCCGGCAAGCGCGCCGCCTGCCCGGCCCGTCACCGCGCCGCCGATGATGGCGCCCGACGCCGCGCCGATGGCGGTGCCGCGTTCGGTCTGGCTGCAGGCCGTGAGCGTCACGGTGGAGGCGACGAGCGCAAGCGCGATAAGGGTGTTCTTCATGGTTCCGGTTCCTGGCTGGTTATCGGGGTTCAGATGCGTCCCATCAGGACGAGGATGAGAAGGATGAGCACGACGAGGCCGAGGCCGCCGGACGGGCCGTAACCCCAACCGCGGCTATATCCCCAGTTCGGCAATGCACCGATCAGAAGAAGAATGAGGATGATGAGAAGAATGGTACCGAGCATCTGCGCTTCCTTTCCCGTCCGCTTCGCCATCGAGCGATGGGCCCACAACGGGCAGCCGCGGATTTTGTTCCCGGAAAAGCAAAACCGGGGCCGCGGTCGCCAGAAAGGGAACTTTCTCTCCGTTCCAGCCTTTCCCGTCAGCCACATCGGCGCACACCACAACCAGGAAAGGTTACGCCATGAATTGGGATATCATCGAAGGCAAGTGGAACGAGTATAAAGGCAAGGCGCAGGCCCAGTGGGGCAAGCTGACCGATGACGATCTGGACGTCATAAAGGGTCGCCGCGTCGAACTCTCCGGCAAGATTCAGCAGCGCTATGGCCTCGCGAAGGAGGAGGCCGAGCGGCAGATCGACGACTGGACGCGCCGCCACTAGGCTGCTGCGACCCGCCGGTCCCGCTCACGCCGCCGCAGTCGGAAGACTGCGGCGGTTTTCTTTGCGCTATCACGAAGGAGCGCGAATGGATCTTCTTTTCGGTACGGGAACTTTTTTCGCCTGCCCTCGTTTTCCAAAGCGAAACAAGAAGGAGTTTGAAAATGCTCTATTATGCTTTGGTCTTTCTCGTCGTTGCGCTGGTCGCCGGTCTTCTTGGCTTCGGCGGTATCGCCGGCGCCTCTGCCGGTATCGCGCAGATTCTGTTCTTCGTCTTCCTCGCCCTTCTGGTCCTGTCCCTGATCGCGGGCCTCTTCCGTCGGGCATAGGGAGGTTGACACCGAGAAAGGGCGGCGTTTGCGGACGCCGCCCTTTTTGCATGCGCAGCCGTGCTCTTGCGGCCGTCCGGCTCCTTGGTTAATCAGCAGTTGATTTTTGCCGATTCCCGATGGAGCCCGCCGCGATGAAATCCCTCGAACTCCTGGTCGAACGCATCATCCTGTCGAGCCGCTGGATCCTCGTGGTTTTCTATCTCGGCCTCGTCGCGGCGCTTGCCGTCTATGCGGTCTCGTTCCTCTACAAGTTCGTCAAGGTCGCGAAGAACGTCTTCGTCTTCGACGATGCTGAAATGATCCTTGCCATGCTGGGGCTCATCGATGCCGCGCTGGTCGCGAGCCTCATCCTCATGGTGATGATCGCCGGCTACGAGAATTTCGTCAGCCGCTTCGACGAGGCGGAGAAGGACGTCTCCTTCCTTGGCAAGCTCGATGCCGGCAGCCTGAAGATCAAGGTCGCCTCGTCCATCGTCGCGATCTCCTCCATCCATCTGCTGCAGGTCTTCCTCAATGTGCAGCAATATACCGACGGCCGCCTGATGTGGCTGACGCTGATGCATCTGGCCTTCGTCGTCTCTGCCGTGCTGCTCGGTTTCCTCGAGCAGATCATGGGCAAGCTGAAGGGCTGATTGCCGTGCCGAGAGGGGCAGGGGAGGGGCGCCGCGGATATCCGCCGGCGCCTTTTCTTTTGGCCGCAAGTCAAGCGAAAGGGTCGTTTCATCCCCGATATTCGCCTTCTGCACCGGGCGGTTTTTGCTCCAGCAAGGCGGTTGGCGTCTTTTCGGGGCTGTTTTGACCGTCCGGACAAGATTTTCGCGGGGAAAATCCGCAAGCGGGCAGGTCTCACAGAAGGATTTCAGAATATTTCCTTTGAAATCAGTGGCTTGTAAGTTTTTCCAAAAATCTTCAATCTCGCTGTTGACGGGTAAAAATGTTGGGCCTATAACGCCGCTCATCGAACGAGAGCGGCGGCGCTTCT